>CAYQKB010000051.1:0-2178 GCA_964418085.1 uncultured Candidatus Saccharibacteria bacterium | reverse complement strand
GGCGAGGTCCCGCGCGATCTGCATCATCTGCTCCTGATACACGCCGATGCCGTATGTGCGTTTCAGAATTGGTTCAAGGAGTGGGTGGAGGTACGTTATTTTTTCGTGTCCATGTTTCCGCCGTATAAACGAGGGGATAAGCTCCATCGGTCCAGGACGGTACAGAGAAATCATGGCGATAATGTCTTCAACTTCCGTCGGGCCAAGGTCTTTCAAATATCTGCGCATCCCGCTGCCTTCGAGCTGGAATACTCCGGTAGTGTCTCCCGCGCGCAAAAGTTCGAATGTTTTTTTGTCGTCGAGCGGTATTTTATCTATCTGCACATGTACGCCCTGCGTTTCTTTTATTAATCTGATAGTTTCTTCGATGATAGTAAGGTTTTTAAGCCCGAGCAAATCCATTTTCAAAAGTCCCATGTCTTCGACTGCGTGCATTTCAAACTGCGTGATGACATTTGTTTTGTCTTGCGGCGCGAGCTGGAGAGGTATGTAGTTCACGAGCGACTCTTTTGAAATCACCGTGCCGCATGCATGCACCGACGCATGCCGCACGACGCCCTCAAGGTGCATTGCGGTATCAATGAGCCGCTTCGCGTCGGGAGTGCTGTCGTACAAAGATTTAAGCTCCACGACTTTCTCGAGGCATTCCTTGAGCCACCCCTCCTTCATTCCTTGTGTTGGATTGAAGGGGATCAGCTTTGCAATCTGGTCGCAGAAACCGTAGCTGAATCCCATAGCCCGTCCTGCATCACGGATTGCCGCGCGCGCTGCCATAGTTCCAAATGTAATGATCTGCGCCACGTGATCCGCTCCATATTTTTCTTTTAAGTAGGCGAGTACTTCATCCCGCCTCGTATCAGCAAAGTCCATGTCAACATCCGGCATCTGAATTCTCTCCGGGTTTAGGAAGCGCTCAAAAAGCAAACCATATTGAAGCGGGTCAATATCAGTGATGCCGAGAATATAAGAAACTAAGCTTCCTGCCGCCGAGCCACGGCCAGGCCCGACCGCGATGCCGTGATTTTTCGCCCAGTTCACCATATCGGCGACGATTAAGAAGTAATCCGCAAACCCCGTTTTGTCGATAACGCCAAGCTCGTATTCAAGTCGCTTCAAAAGTTCTTCGGTCTGTTTTTCTTTTGGAAACCGATTAATGATTCTTTCGTATGATAGCTGTCGCACATATTCACCACCGGTCAGTCCCTTGGGTTTTGGAAAATCGGGGAGTATTACAGTTCCGAGTTTGAGCTCAACGTTACATCGGTCTGCAATTTTTCCGGTATTCTCAATCGCTTCGGGAACGTCGGCAAAGTTTGCAGTCATTTCTTCGGGCGAGTTCAATGAAAAATTATCGGCCTTAAGAGACAGGCGATCGTCGTCGCTTGTTTTATTCCCCGTCTGCACCGCAAGAAGAATATCGTGGTATTCGGAATCTTCGGGTTTCGCGTAGTGAATATCCTGCGTCGCCGCGAGCGGAATGCCGGTCTCTCGCGAAAGCCGCACGACATCATTTCGGATTTTGTGCACGTCCGGAATATTCGGGTGATGCCCGATCTCGAGATAAAAATTTCCTTTCCCGAAAATATCCTGGTATTCGAGCGCAATTTTTTTTGCTTCCTCAAATCTTCCCGCAAACAAACTTCTATTCACCTCGCCGGCAAGGCACGCGGAGAGACCAATAAGCCCCTCATGGTGCTCGCGGAGCAAGTCCTTATCAATCCGCGGCTTATAGTAAAATCCTTCGGTGTTCGCTTTACTCACAAGCTGGATAAGATTTTTCCAACCGATATTGTTTTCACAGAGCAGAATAAGATGGTGATATCGCTCGCCGCTTTCCTGCCGGCTAAATCTGTCTTGCGGAGCCACGTACGCCTCAACCCCAAGAATCGGCTTTATGCCCGCCTTCTTCGCGGCTTTATAAAATTCCACGATGCCGTACAAAACCCCGTGGTCGGTAAGCGCGAGCGCGTCCATCCCCAGCTCTTTTGTGCGTTTCACAAGCTCCGGGACTTTTGCGAGCCCATCAAGCAGGGAATAGTGGCTATGCGTATGTAGATGAGTAAATTTGGGCATGCTATTGTGGCCTCATTATAAAGGAAAATTCAGGCATTCGGAAGAGTAAATTTTGAGCCACCTCCCGGATTTGAACCGGGGACCTTCTCTTTACAAAAGAGTTGC
>CAYQKB010000050.1:0-2347 GCA_964418085.1 uncultured Candidatus Saccharibacteria bacterium | reverse complement strand
GATTACTCTATATTTAAATTCGCATTATTGATTGCAATTCGTATTATTCGTGATTACTATTAGTATTATTAGTGATTACTCTATGAAAATCGCAATCGTATGTCTCAATCTTTCCTGGCAGTCCGGGGGTCCGCGCCTCATTTTTTCTTTGGCGCAGATGCTCAAAAAGCAGGGAAACGCGGTTGTCATATACACTCCCGAGTTTGGCGGGAAATATTTTAAGGAATTGTGGACGGGGCTCGATATCCGCGTTGTACCGACATCGCAAATTACGTGGACTGGCAGACCAAAAAATATTATTTCGTGGATTCAGCGAAAGATCGAGCAGGAAAGATCTCGCAATGAAGCGGTCAAAAAAATTGCAGCGGCAATGGATGCGGATTTCGATGTGGTAAATGTTCACGACTTCGCGTACACCCTCGGCTTTTTCTATAAGAAGCGAAATCCGAAATCCCGGGTGCTCTGGACGGAAAACGATCCGCCCTACATGTATCTTCCCAAAAAGAATCCGATCTTTAGTTTATTAAGCCGGATATATAATGCAACAAAAGACATAACGAGCCGCCGCTATTTTCGCGCGATAGATAAAGTTTCCGTTTTGGATTTTCATAACAAAAAATGGTGCGAAGCGCGTGGACTGACTCCCTCTGTCGTCCGACTTGGCGTAGATGCGGACAATTTTTATCTACCGGTGAAAGATTTTTCGCATCATGCAGATGCAAAAAAGATTCAACTGTTTGCTTTGGGCTCGCTGAATGAGTATCGCAGATATGAAGATACAATTCTCGCGGTAAAAGAGTTGAAAGATCGGGGATATGATGCGCGGCTCAAGATTATCGCGAACGACATGTGGAACGAGCGCGCGTATCGCGAAAAAATACTGGCTCTTATTAAGGAAAATAATCTTGAACCTGCGATTGATATCCGCTTCGAAGGTGTTTCCGAAGAGGGGTTGAGGAATGCATACAAAGAGTCCGACGTATTTGTCTATTCGGTGTATGTGCCTGCGCCGCGAAATGGATTCGGTTTCAGCATTGGCGTGTTCGAAGCGATGGCAGCTGGTCTGCCGGTCGTTCTGTGTCGCACTACGACATCAACGGAAGTTTTGGAGGATAGGAAAACCGCGTTGTTCGTTGATCCGATGAGTCCTGCACAGATTGCAGACAAGATCGCCTATCTCATTGATAATCCAAAACAGTACCAATCAATCGCATTGGCGGGGCAAAAGTTCGTCAAAGAAAATCTGACGTGGGAAAAATATACAAACGAAATTCTCAATCTAATAAAAAATAAATGAAAATACTTGTTACCGGCGGCACGGGGTTTGTAGGTTCCAATATCGCAATTGAGCTTCTTAAAAGCGGCCATGAAGTCTTGATTACCGGCGCCGCAGGCGAGCAAAAAATCCCGAATTTCAAAGGGATAGTCTTGGATCCGAATTTTTGGGAGATAGATTGGAAGGCAATAGGGAATATTGATGCGCTTTTCCACGAAGCTGCGATTAACGACACCACCCTGCTTGATAAGGAGAAAATGTTTCGCGTAAACGTTGAAGGCTCGAAAAAGCTTTTTGAGGAAGCGGTTCAAAATGGCTGCAAAAAAATTGTGTACGCGTCCTCGACTGCGGCGTACGGCGATGTGCCCCCGCCGTATCACGAGGAAGGGCCTTTCAATCCTTTAAACCCTTACGCCGAGTCCAAGCTCGCGCTCGATGAGTTCGCGATGGATTTCGCGAAGAAAAATCCAGGTGTCACCGTTGTCGGCCTCCGATATTGCAATGTGTACGGCCCACACGAGAATCATAAAGAAAAGCGCGCGAGCATGATTTACCAACTGGCCCAGCAGATGAAAACCGGAAGCCCAAGAATTTTTAAAGACGGCGAACAGAAGCGGGATTACATATATGTGAAGGACGTTGTGCGAGCAAACCTTCTGGCGCTCGATGCAAAGGAAAGTTGCATCGTAAATTGCGGTTTCGGTGCGGCAACCAGCTTCAATGACATCATCAAAATTTTAAACAAAACTCTCGGCTTGAATCGCGCAATCGAATACATCGAAAATCCGTACGCGGACCGTTATCAAAGTTTCACAGAGTGCGATATGTCTAAGGCGAAACAAAAACTCGGCTTCGTGCCGGAGTTTGATGTTGAGAAGGGAATTATGGACTACTTCAAGAGCGGATTCTTGGTCTAAGAATATTTATAAATTTCGAATCTTCTCGATAATCGCCGATGTGGATTTTCCTTTGTGATAGGGGATGCGCACAAGTTTCGCGCCGATTTCGTCGAGTGTATCTTTCTCCGGCATCTCGGACGCTTTTCTGTCGGCGCCTTTCGCATGAACATGC
>CAYQKB010000049.1:0-2957 GCA_964418085.1 uncultured Candidatus Saccharibacteria bacterium | reverse complement strand
GTAACTGGCGGCGCCGGATTTTTGGGCACGCACCTTGTGGGTAAGCTTCTTAGAAGCGGAGCACAAAAGGAAAATATTTTTATTCCCCGGTCTGCAGAATTTGATCTCCGCACCAAGAGCGCGTGCGAGGAGGTGGTGAAAGGAAAAGATATAGTCATTCATCTTGCCGCAAAAGTCGGCGGCATCGGCTTTAACCAGAAAAATCCGGGAGAATTGTTTTACGACAACATTATGATGGGTGCGCGGCTTATAGACGCGGCGTATCGCGCAGGCGTGGAAAAAATGCTGGTGTTGGGTACTATTTGCAGCTACCCCAAGTTCACGCCGGTTCCTTTTAAAGAAGACAATGTGTGGAATGGATATCCGGAGGAAACGAATGCGCCGTATGGACTGGCAAAAAAAGCCCTCTTGGTTCAGGCGCAAGCATATAGAGAGCAGTACAAGTTCAACGCGATTTATCTTATGCCGGTAAATTTGTATGGCCCCGGTGACAATTTTGATCCGCAGAAATCGCACGTGATTCCGGCGCTGATAAAGAAAGTGCACGATGCAAAAATCTCCGGCGCGAACCACGTAGATGCCTGGGGCACCGGCCGCCCGACGCGCGAGTTTCTGTATGTTGAGGACGCCGCGGAGGGCATCGCGCTCGCGCTCCGAAACTACGACAAGCCGGAACCGGTGAACCTCGGGTCGGGAAAAGAAATTTCAATAAAAGATTTGCTGCAGGTTATCTGTCGCCTTATGGATTTTAATGGCGAGATCAGATGGCAGAGGGAATTGCCGGACGGTCAGCCGCGGCGACTCCTCGACACCACCCGTGCCGAACGCGAGTTTGGCTTCAAGGCAAAAACAGATTTCGAAGAAGGTCTTGCGAAAACAATCGAGTGGTATAGCAAAAACAGTATCCATGAGCATCATTCGTGAGGCACAAAGGTTTATCGTTATCGGGGTGGCGAGTACGTTCTTAAACTACGCTCTCTTTTTTCTTTTGTATCGGGTGTTCCATGCGAATTATGTTTTTTCAAGTATTAGCGGGTATGTGGTGGGATTGATATTTGGATATGTCTACAATAGATCATGGACGTTTCGCTCTGTGCGCAAAAATCGCACCGAAGAAGCGGTATTCTATATTTCAACATACGCGTTTTCGCTTGCAGTAAGCGTCGTTGTTCTTCGGATGTTCGTAGAACAGTTTGGCATCGCTCCGCTCCTCGCGAATGTTTTTGCAATCGGCGTTTCAACGGTATCCAATTTTATTGGATCAAAATTTTTGGTGTTTAACGAGAAGGCGGTCCCAATGACAAAGAGAATTTTTTCGTTGATGACGCCGGCGTTTCTATTCATTCTCGGTGTAAAAATTGTCGCGAGTTTTCTCTTTGGATCGCATTTTGCCACAGAGGGATTTATCCCGTTTGTCTCGTATTTTGTGCAGTCATTCGCGAATCCCTATAACCATTTCGCGGCGGCGGGGTTGAATGTATTCCCGTATCCCGCCGGAATGCTTTTTCTCGAGAGTATCCCGTTCCTGTTTGCGAAATACCTCCTTCCTGCCTCGCTGTTTGCGAATATTAATTTTCAATTGTTTCTCTTGAGGATTCCGGTCATCGTTCTCGACGTCCTTATTTACTTTATTCTGTGTTATCTCCTTCCGCGTAAAGAAAAAAAGGTTTTGTGGCTTTATTTCGCGTCGCCGATTCTTTTTTATATTAGCTATTTTCACGGTCAGCTCGATGTGATTCCGACGGCATTTTTGTTGTTGTCGCTGTTCGCGCTTTTTCGGGCAAAAGAGAAAACCGCTTTTGTGATTTTGGGTCTTGGTATGGCAATGAAAACCCATCTCATCGCCGCACTCCCTTTTTATATGATTTATTTTTATAGAAATAAAACGGGTGCGGTAAAGATTGTGGGGCTTCTGGCATTCTCCGCGGCGGCATTCTTGGTCGTAAATCCGTATCTCATTTCGGCTGGATTCATTCAGACTGTTTTTCACAATGCCGAACAACAAAGGATATTTAATCTCTTTGTACCGTTTGGATTTAATGGATTAGAATTTTTGATTACGCCTGCGGCAATACTCCTTTTATTATATCGATTCATTTCCTATAAAAAAATAAATAAAGATTTCTTATTGGTAACACTCGGCATTCTCTACACAGTACTGATTTCTCTTGTGCCTCCAATGCAGGGATGGTTTTATTGGTCGCTGCCGTTTCTGGTTTTCTTCTTTGTTAAATTCCGCGGCGCTCCCATGCCGAGCTTTTGGGCAATGAATATATTTTTTATTTTATATTTCGCTTTTGTAAAAGACTCGGATATTTTTCAGGGATTGAGTCCGTTATGGAGCGCCGCAGAAGCAACTCCGGATCCTTTTTGGGTATTAACCGGCATGGGAATCAATGCGACCCTTCTTGTGAATCTTCTCTTCACCGGTCTTGAAACATCACTCATTATGAGTGCGTGGTGGGTATATAAAATGGGAAGTTCGAGTAATCGGTTGTATCAAGCGGCCGGTAAGCCCTTTGTGCTTGGCATTGGCGGAGATTCGGGCGTGGGCAAAACGCGCCTTGCGCATGCGGTCGAGCAGATTGTCGGCGCACGAAATGTCGCTCATCTGTGCGGTGACGACGTTCATAAATGGGAACGCGGGCATGAGAATTGGAATGTGATTACGCATTTGAATCCAAAAGGTAGTAACGTGCATTTGGATCTCGAGCATATTGAAGCATTTTTGCGCGGGGAGAATGTGGAGCGGCCCGTATACGATCATCGCACGGGAACTTTTTCTCAACCGGTAGTTCTTGAACCAAAAAGATTCGTCGTATTCGAAGGGTTGATGCCGTTTGTATTGGATCACATGAGACAACTTTTCAGTTTTAAGATATATATTGAAGCGGACGAAGAATTGCGTGTGAAGTGGAAAGTGGATCGGGACAGTAAGGATCGTGCGCGGAATCTGG
>CAYQKB010000048.1:0-3327 GCA_964418085.1 uncultured Candidatus Saccharibacteria bacterium | reverse complement strand
CCCCCTCCCTTGCCACCTCCACCCAACCCGCTAGACTATATGTAGATCGTTCAGAAGTGAATACTAAGACTAACTAGCCCTCAAAAGCTGGTACCAAATTAGAAGTATCTACTTCTGAACGATTTCAAACCCAAAAAACTAGAGACCCCTTAAAAGGTCTCTTTAATTTTTTCTTTTGTCATCGCGAGGGTTTGTTTTCAAACCCGTGACGATCCAGGTTTCTGGATTGCTTCGCTGCGGCTCGCAATGACGGAAAGACTTGTTTAACCTGGATTCCCGCCTACGCGGGAATGACAAAAAATGCAATTCGAGAAAATAAAGAATTCGAGATATACTTTAAACATGAAGTTGACTTTTTACGGTGCGGCAGGGGAAGTGACTGGTTCGAACTATTTACTCGAATCGGGCGGAGAAAAGATATTGGTTGATTGCGGTCTTCACCAGGGCACGCACATTGCCGAGAGCCAAAATTACGAGGCTTTTCCATATGACCCCAAGACCATCACGGCGCTTTTTGTAACGCACGCACACCTCGACCACACCGGCCGCATCCCGAAGCTTTTCAAAGACGGCTTCCGAGGGAAAATTTATTCCACGCATGCGACAAAAGATTTTGCAGACTTAATGCTCCTCGACTCCGAGCACGTGCTCGAAAAAGAAGCGGAGCGCGAAGGGCGCCCCCCGCTCTACACCGCCTCGGATGTCGAGCAGGTGATGGGATTGTGGCGGGGACTCGATTATCACAGTCCGATAACGGTAGGGAATTTCACCGTTGAGCTCCTTGACGCCGGACACGTGCTCGGGTCTGCAATTTTAAAAATCGTGGCAGCCGCCGAAGGCGAGCCTCGCCCATCGGGTGGGCGGGAGGGCAAGACGCTTATCTTTTCGGGCGATTTGGGAAACTACCCCGCGCCGATAATCAAGCCGACGGAAAAAATAGATTTCCCGGTTGATTACTGCATTATGGAATCCACCTACGGCGACCGTGTTCACGATGATGTTGATAAGCGCGTGGAAGAGTTGCGCTCTATTATTACGCAAACCGTGCATGCGGGCGGTACGCTCCTCATTCCTGCATTCGCGCTCGAGCGCACGCAGGAACTTTTGTATCATATGAACCAGCTTTTCGAAGCCGGCGGTGTTCCACGCGTGCCGGTTTTTATCGATAGTCCGCTTGCCATCAAGCTCACGGTCATTTATAAAAAATATGAAAATGATTTCAATAAAGAAACGCAGGCAGTTCTCCGTTCGGGCGACGACATTCTGAATTTCCCCGGACTCCATCTCACGCTCACCACCGAAGAATCGAAAACAATAAACTATGTTCCTCCGCCGAAGATTGTGATTGCGGGTTCCGGCATGTCGCAGGGCGGAAGAATTTTGCATCACGAAATTCGGTATCTGCCGGATTCGAAGAGCACTATTTTATTTGTTGGCTATCAGGCAGTTGGGTCTCTCGGGCGCACTATTATGGACGGTGCAGCAGAAGTAAAAATTATGGGGGAAACAGTTCCGGTGCGCTGCAGGAAGGTGGTGATCCCCGGATATTCTGCCCACGCGGACGGCCCGCACCTCCTCGAGTGGCTAAGCTCGATGAAGAGCTCGCTCAAAAAAGTATTTTTGGTACATGGCGAGGAGCAGTCGAGCGCATTTCTCTCCAGAAAAATAAAAGACGAGCTTGCGCTTCAGGTCGAAGCCGTAAAAGAGGGCGAAGTGGTAGAGCTGTAAATTCTAAGGCGCACCTGTTATAATTAAGTAATAAAAACTAATCGAATTTCTATTACCGGGTATGCCAAAAATAAAAAAACATGATCACGCGGAAACGCGCGATCTAAAATATAAAATCTGCGTTTCCGGTTCGGCGGATACCTCTCAAACTGCGGAAGGCACGGTTGAGAAAGCGTACGAGATGGGCAGGCTTATTGCCGAGCATAACATCGTCTTGGTAACGGGGGCGACAACCGGGATTCCGTATTGGTCGGCAAAGGGCGCGAAGGAAGCGGGAGGGTTTGTGATTGGGCTTTCGCCGGCGGTTTCGAAAGTCGCCCACGTAAAGACGTATCATCTTCCACTCGATTATCACGACCTCATTGTGTACACAGGGTTTGATTATTCCGGCAGAAACCTGTTGCTTACCCGGTCTGCCGACGCCATCATCACCATATCGGGGCGGATCGGCACACTCAATGAATTTACCATTGGCTTTGAAGACAAAAAGCCGCAGGGCGTCCTCTCCGGCACGGGCGGCTTAAGCGATATGCTCCCCGGAATTTTGGAAAAATCAGGTCGGGGATTCGGATCGGTTATATTCGACTCCGATCCCAAGAATCTTCTCGAGAGAATCATTGTCCTTATCCAAAAACGGGAAAAAGAAGTATGAGCAAATTTCTAATTACCAACCCGTCCGAATGGACTTCGTCCGGGCGGATATCTATTTTCTAAAATTTAAATAATTTAGACATTTTATTAGAAATTTTAAATACATGGCTAAAAAAATATTAAAAAAGAAAAAAGTATCTCAAAAGCGCCGCGTGGTAAAGCCACTCAAGATAAAAAAGCCGAAGCCGGTTGGCGTGGTCACGCATTTTTACGGAAATATCAAAGTCGCGATTGTGAAGTTTAATAAAAAAGTCAGCGTTGGAACGATGCTCAAATGGAGCGGCGCGACAACGGATTTCGAAGAAGAAATAAAGTCCATGCAGTTCGATCACAAGCCGATTGCCTCCGCGCCGAAGGGAAAGCAGATTGGCATCAAGGTTAAAAAGCGGGTTCGGGAAGGGGATGCGGTGTATCTCGCGGAAAAATGAGCGCCGCGAAAGTGCGGATGAAAGATGCGGGAGTCATGGCGGCGACCACTATCGGCGCCGGCATTTTTTCGCTGCCGTATGTGTTTGCCGCAGCGGGACTGTTTGTGGGATTTTTTTATCTTATCGTTTTGGTATGTATCGTGATTTCGGTTCACATCCTCTACTTTGAAGTTTTGAAACATACGGGCGGAAGCAAGCGGCTTCTCGGGCTTGCGCACGAACACTTGGGGATAGTGGGATATGCGGTTTCATTCGCCGCTATTGTCGGCGGGCTGCTGCTTGCCCTCGTCGCATATCTTATTTTAGGCGGCGGTTTTCTTTCTCTCATTTTCCCAAATCTTTCGATCACAAGCTCGGTCATTATATTTTGGCTGTGCGCCGTAGCGCCGCTTTTTATGAGCGAGCGGCGGCTCTCGCGGCTTGAGGCATTCGGTTTATGGTTTATTGCTCTGGCGGTGGTGTTTGTATTCGTAAAGGGATTCGGGAATACGGCAGGTTCGTTTTTCTCGCTTCCGTTATT
>CAYQKB010000047.1:0-3726 GCA_964418085.1 uncultured Candidatus Saccharibacteria bacterium | reverse complement strand
AATATCACGAATGAAGACAAATAATGCGAATCTTTAAGATTATTCGTGTTATTGATTTTAAATTCGCATTATTCGTGATTACTTTAGTGAATCCTCTTCAAAAATCCATTCTGGCTGTGAGGAGAATATAATTTATTAAACTCGGTATCAATTTTGAATTTCTTGTTTGTCTTTAAAAATTCCGTCACTGCTTCGCCGGGGCCGTTGTCGATGTATATTTCCTTGGCAGCGCCCATTTTCGCCAGGTCCGAGGAGATAGTGTCGAAAACCACTATATATGAGCCGGGGAGCACGAATTCCTGATACAGCTCAAGTTCTTTGAGCACATGCGGCTTTGTGTGATCCGAATCGAGACAGACCAAAACTTTCGCACCCTTTGGAATCCTTTTCCTTATTTCATCTAGAGTTTCTTTCGCGATTGAGCTTCCCTGTATGAGCTCGATCCGCTTCGCGAGAGGATGGGCTTCTACAACTTTTCGATTGTGCTCTCTGATGTCCACATCTACTCCGATCACTTTTCCGTTCCCAAGGAGTTCGAGAAGCGATGCTTCAAAAATCATTCCACCGCCGTGCGCGATACCGATTTCGAGAATAATATCGGGCTGAACTTTGAAAATAACTTCCTGCAAGAGCACGATGTCTTCCGGAGTTTGAATAATCGGCACTCCCAGCCAGTCTATCTCGTAGGAAAGTTTATTTTCCGAACACACTCTGGCCCACTCCATGCCGGCTTTCTCAAGCTCCTGTACGTTTTTATCTTTTTTTGTGAGGACGATATTTCTGAGCGACGGAATATTTTTATAGTTAGACATGGGGTTAATTTTAAATTATGACTAGGGACTTTGCAATACCCGCGGTATTGTCTTATGCGTAACGGCAGATGTCCTTTTTAAAAAAAAGCCTGCAAGTGTTTCGCTTGCAGGCTTCAGATTTCTTACCGTGACGCGGGTTTTAGCCGATGTCGTACTGGATTTTGCTGGCGTCGATGCCGTATCGTTTCTCGATCCGCCTCTCGATTTGGGAGGGCACGTTCTCAATCTCGATCTCTGTCTTGCATGGGCATTCGACCCAATGCACGACCGTTTTATCGGAGAAGGTGTTTGGGTTGTGATCCTCTTCAAGACGGGCTTTAATGTCCGCCTCGCTAATGGTGAGTCCGCTGCCGCAAGTGGGGCATTCGACTGTTCGTTTCCACGGAGTTTGTTTCATATTTATTTCCTTTCATGTGTGCTATTCTTTGTTCTCAGTTCTCAAACTGCTCGGATGATAATTACATAAAAAAATTAATTTGTCAAGTAGAAATAATTCTTTATTCGCATTATTATATAACCATTAGCATTATTCGCGATTACTAAATATGAAATCCCGTTAGAAAATTAGAAATTATCATGAATCAATATCAAATAATCAATTCCAGTAACAACCGCTTTAGTTGTCGTAAGGCGCTGTTTCTAATTTTCTAACGGGATGAAACAAAAAATACTCATCACGGGCATCACGGGTTTCGTCGGTTCGCATATGGCGGATTATCTGATTGGCAGGGAAGATGTTCAGCTCTTCGGCACGAAGCGCTGGAATTTGTCTCGTCTGCGCAACATCCATCATCTTCTCGATGACCAGCGGCTCACAATGATCGACTGCGATATCACCGATCCCGTAAGCGTAAACAGTCTCATTAAGACGGTCATGCCCGATAAAATTTTCCATTTCGCGGCGGAAAGTTTCGTGAGTCCGTCGTGGCTTCATCCGTCGCACTGGATGGATGTGAACTATAAAGGCACGGTCAACATCATGGAGGCATGCCGCTTGGTGGGCATTAATCCGCGCATGCTTATTGCCGGTTCTCCGGAAGAGCACGGCGACATCAAGCCGGAAGAGCTGCCGATAACCGAGTCCACCATACTCCGCCCGGTAAATCCCTACGCGGTTACAAAAGTTGCGCAGGATTTGCTCGGCTACGTGTATCATCGGTCGTACGGCATGAACATCATCCGCACCCGTGCGTTTAATCACGAAGGACCGCGCCGGGACTATGTATTCGGGCTTGCGTGGTATGCCTATCAGATCGCGCGCATTGAAGCGGGCAAGCAAAAGCCGATACTGGAGACCGGCCACACGGGCGACAAGCGGAACTTCACTCATATTAAAGACATGATCGAGGGTTATTGGCTCGCGATGGAAAAATGCACTCCGGGCGAGCTCTACCTCATCGGTTCGGACGAGCAGGATCATGTTGCCACGTTTAAAGAAGCGCTCGACAAGATGATAAAGCTTTCGACGGCAAAAAATATCGAAGTAAAAGTAAATCCGAAATATGTCCGGCCGACGGCGTTGCCATTCCTCATCGGAGAAACCAAAAAGTTCCGCGACCTTACCGGCTGGAAACCGAAAATTAGTTTTGATCAGCTTCTTTTGGACATTTTGGATTATTGGCGCGACTTTGTAAAAAATGACAGGTATTAAGGATGGACGCGTGCGACAAGCGGTAATTCTTGCCGGCGGGATGGGCATTCGCTTGAGGCCCTATACATACGACAGGCCGAAGCCGATGGTTGAGGTGAACGGCCGGCCGTTTTTTTCCTACGTCCTCGAAGAACTTAAAAAAAACAGCATAGAAGAAGTCGTTTTTCTTTTAGGATATCTCCCGGAAAAAGTTGAAGAATATTTTGGCGACGGATCGAAATACGGCATCAAAATCCTCTACGCGGTAACGCCGCTCGATGATTCGAATGGTACGCGTCTCCGTAAAGCGAAAGATTTACTGCACGACAGATTCCTGCTTATGTATTGTGACAATTTCATCCATCTGAATCTTAAAAAATTGCAGGATTTCCATGTTCAAAAAGATGCCTTGATGACCAAGGTTGTATATACGAATCAGCATGGTTTCACAAAAAATAATGTGCTGGTCGGCGACGACGGCTATGTGCTTATATACGATAAGCAGAGAACGAAGCCGAATCTAAACGGAGTCGATCTGGGATTTTTCATTGTGGAAAAAGAAATTGTGGAACGCATGCCATCGCAAGACTTTTGGCTCTATGAATTGTTTCCCGCCCTCATCGAAGAGAAAAAACTCGCCGCATTCACCACCGACAATTTATATTACAGCTTGAGCACGCCAGAGCGACTAAAGCTCACCGAGCGGTTTTTCATGCCACGGAAAGTTATTTTCCTCGATCGCGACGGTGTGATCAATAAAAAAATGTCACGTGGCGATTATGTAAAAAAGTGGAGCGAGTTTGAATTTCTGCCCGGCGCGAAGGATGCGATGAAGTTGCTCGCGGATGCCGGCTACGAAATGTATATAATTTCAAATCAGGCGGGGATAGGCCGCGGCATAATGCGCGACAGCGACCTTTTTGAGATTCATAAAAACATGGAAAAAGAGCTGGGAGAGCAAGACATAAAAATTTCCGCGATTTACTACTGTCCGCACAAGGCGGAGGATAATTGTCTCTGTAGAAAGCCGAAGCCGGGAATGCTTTTCCGCGCCGCCCTTGATTATCAAGTGGATCTTCCGAGCGCAGTGTTTATCGGCGACGATCCGCGAGACCTCCAGGCGGGAAACGCCGCGGGATGCAAAACCATCCTCCTTAAAGAAGGCGAAACGCTTTTAGACGCGGTAAAATCACTAATCGCTAATAATAAATGAAAATTTTTATTACCGGCGGCACGGGCTTTTTGGGAAAACATGTGGTGCGGGAGCTTATGGAGGGCGGACAC
>CAYQKB010000046.1:0-4110 GCA_964418085.1 uncultured Candidatus Saccharibacteria bacterium | reverse complement strand
TGCGGAGGCGGAAGGATTCGAACCTTCGAGGGGATTTCTCCCCTAACATCTTAGCAGGATGCTGCCTTCAGCCGCTCGGCCACGCCTCCGTTAACCTATACAGATTACTCCAAAATGTTGCTTTGGAGCAAGCCAGGCGAGGTGATATTTTTTATAAAATTTGATCGTGAAATAATCTCTATTTTTGGACGTCTACTAAAGTAGGCAGCCGTAGCAAGAGATAAAGGTCGCGAAAATTATTAATCTACAGTAATACTATGGCAGAAAATACCGAATCTTCAGTGGGTGTAGTGGCTATTGTGGCGATAGTTATCCTGATACTTGTCGCCTTACTATTTGTTTTCCGAAGCAGATTATTCCCCGCGTCCGAGGTGCCGCAATCTCAATCGGGGGTAAATGTTAACCTTCCATTGGGTGGAGGAAATACCGGTCAAAATAGCGGAACTTCCCCCAAGAGTGGATACTAATTAAAAGTGAAAAGGGAAGTTTGATTTTCTTCCGCCTCCGCGTTGAATTAAAACAGAGATGACCTTGCATCGTCTCTGTTTTGGTTTTATGTTGAAGTGAATGGAATCTATCAGAAAATACAAAGCGTTGCTCGTGCTCGGTCTCATAGTACTCGCTGGCATCTTTTTCTTTTTTTATCGTATGTATCAAGGCGATATGCAAAAGCTCGAAGGCTTTGTTACCGCATACGAAAAGTTTGATACAGCGATTTCGGATTTCTCGATAAGCAAAACCGCTGACTCCGAGAAAAAAGCAGACGATGCCCTTGCCGAACTTACTGCGAGCTCCGGCTTTAGAGTAACTTCTTTGATAAAAAACGATTCGATAATTCCCTCCTCGACGCTTGAGGTCGCGGATCTTTCCGGAAAAGAGCTGGAGAGTCTTAAGGCATACGCAATAGCGATTCAAAATAAAAGTGCCGATGTAGATACTTTGGCCAAAGAGTACGGCGACCTAACCGCCAACCGAAAAGCGGCGTATGATCGTTTCGAGGGGAGCTCGGCAAATAAAATATAAAATGGGCAAACTGCAGGAACTGAAGCGCGAAATTTAGGAAGTCAAAACTGCTTAGTTTCGAAATTTTCTGCATAGTTTATTAACATCTTGCATAGTTTTGGATACATCTTGCATAGTTTTGGAGAATATGCTAACTTATTGCCATGGAAGAAAAATTGCTAAGCATAAGTGCCGCCTCTCGAATTTTGGGGGTTTCTATAGATACATTACGCCGCTGGGATAAGAACGGTAAATTAGTTGCAATCAGGAAAGAAGGCGGCGTCCATCGATATTACACTGAAAAAGAGTTAGAAATTTTTGCCAGCGACCTCATTAAACTTGTTTATGAATGGATAAGCGACGATCTTGAATTGCCCGCTCGATTTTACTGTTCCAATAGTGCGGTTTTTCAAACAAAGCTTATCAAGATGCAAAGCGCCCTTCTTCGATCCCCTCAGTTTTCGAAATTGGTTTCACTTATCGTTGCTGTCGCGGGCGAAATTGGAAATAATTCTTTTGATCACAATTTAGGCAAGTGGCCGGACGTGCCGGGAATATTTTTTGGGTATGATCTCAATAAGGGATTAGTTGTGTTAGCCGATAGGGGATTGGGAGTTTTTGGAACGCTGAGTCGCGTCCGGCCCGAGCTTAAAAATCATATTGACGCCCTCCAAGTTGCTTTTACGGAAATTATTTCCGGTCGAGAGCCCGAAAAACGTGGAAATGGGTTAAAATTTGTTCGCGAGGTTATTACCGAAAATCCAATGAATTTATTTTTCCGCAGTGGCGATGCCGAATTGCGACTCAAGGAAAAGGAATCTGAATTATCGATTACGCGCGCAGCGCTCAACGCTCGCGGATGCTTGGCAATCATTAAGTTTTAAAATTAAAACATATATACATATGAAAATAGAATTAAAAAAATTCGGAACAACACTTATTTCTAGGCAGGCGGGCAAAGAAGCGTTTGCGGCGCTTCAGCCAACTCTTAAGGAGGTTAGTGACAAAGAGAATCTAGAGATAGATTTTGGCGGCGTTATAACTTTTTCTCCTTCTTGGGGCGACGAGTTTTTGACACCACTCCTTAATACATATGGCGACCGGCTTATTGTATTCCAGACGGAAAATCCTTCCGTCAAAGCGACTTTTGAATTGCTCGAGAAGATAAGCGGAAAGAAATTTAGATGGGTGCAGCAAAATAAATGAAATAAAGTCAGTCATGACACAAGAGCAGGCACTCACAATTTTAAAAACCGGGACGAACGTGTTTCTGACGGGCGAGCCGGGAAGCGGAAAAACGCATACGGTAAATAGCTTTGTAGCGTCGCTTCGCGCGCGGGGTATCGAGCCAGCGGTGACGGCGTCAACCGGGATCGCCGCGACGCACATCGGCGGCATGACAATCCATTCATGGGCGGGCATCGGCATAAAAAGAAAGCTCGACAGGCACGACCTCGCGAGGATTGCGGCAAACAAGGGCATAACAGGGCGGGTGCGGCGCGCAACCGTGCTTATCATTGATGAAGTCTCGATGCTTTCTCCCGAAACGCTCGGCATGGTTGATGCTGTCTGCCGGATGGTGAGGGGCAACCTCGATCCCTTCGGCGGCATTCAGGTCGTCCTCGTCGGCGATTTCTTCCAGCTCCCGCCTATTGAGGAGAGAAAGCCCGAGAGTGAAGAGCAAAGCGGGCAAGGTGAACTGATAATACAAATTGAAGAAACAGGGGGACGGTTTGCGTATGATGCTCCGGTGTGGAAGCAGGCAAATCCGACCGTCTGCTATCTCACCGAGCAATACCGGCAGGACGACGCCGAATATCTGGGCGTTCTCTCCGCGATCCGGCACAACGAATTTGGCGATGCACACGCGGCCCACATCGAAAAAAGAAAAATCGAATATCGCGCCTCGCCGGAGAATGTCCCAAAGCTTTTTTCGCACAATGTAGACGTGGATCGCGTAAATACCGAGATGCTCGGGAAGCTTCCAGGTGATGCGAAGGAATTTAAAATGTCGTGGGGTGGTCCCGCCCCGATTGTCGCGGCGCTCAAAAAAGGGTGCCTCTCGCCTGCCGTGCTCGAGCTCAAGCCGGGCGCTTCAATAATGTTTACGAAGAATAATCCGAAAGCTGGATTTTCGAATGGCACGCTGGGTGTTGTGGAGAGATTTGACGACTCAAGCGGCCGTCCGATTGTCAAAATGCGGAACGGTAAAACGATTGAAGTCGGACCGCTCGAGTGGGTGGTAGAGGAGGGCCCCACCGTTATCGCGCGGATTGTGCAGATACCGCTTCGTCTTGCATGGGCTATCACGGTGCATAAAAGCCAGGGCATGAGCTTGGACGGCGCGGTGATGGACTTGAGCGACGTGTTTGAGTTCGGACAGGGATACGTTGCGCTCTCGCGGGTGCGGCGGCTCTCGGGTCTCTATATTTTGGGCTGGAATGAGCGGGCGTTCCAAGTGCATCCGGAAGTACTTGCAAGAGACGAGGCATTTCGAACTGCTTCGGAGGAAGCCGAGAAAATGTTTGCTGCCATCCCTCAGGCGGGCGGCGTGTAATGCATCTTAGGGTTTTGCGTCTTAAAGAAGGCAGGCTTGCGTAAAAAAATATCTGGAAAACATGGATAAATCCATGTACTATTAAAGTAATAAATTAATTTATAAACTACATGTCAAAAAACAAAGTGGTGCATTTTGAGATTCCTACGTCGGATATGAAGAAAGCAAAAGAATTTTACGAAACGGTTTTCGACTGGAAGGTCGAAATGATGGGTGACAAATATGGGATGGCGAATACGACTGCTTCCGACAAGGAAGGCAATCCGACGGAGGCCGGTGGCATAAACGGCGGCTTTTATAAACGCGAATCAAAAAATGACAGGCCTACGTTCGTCGTCCAAACCGATTCGATAGATGAGACAATAAAAAAATTAGAAAAGGCCGGCGGGAAAGTGACGACGCCAAAACACGACATAGGCGAGTGGGGCTTTATGGCGGACATCACCGACCCTGAAGGCAACGAGCTGGGCCTCTGGGAGCAGCCTAAAAAATGACATTTCCGAATGTCATCCTCGGACGTTTCGGCCGGGGATCCAGTAATCATTAAAATA
>CAYQKB010000045.1:0-4493 GCA_964418085.1 uncultured Candidatus Saccharibacteria bacterium | reverse complement strand
TCGCTTTGATCGCGATCTGCTTCTAACGGGATGGATCAACGGACATTTAAAATTTTAGAAGCAACGGTGCAGGAATTCATCGAAACCGGCGAGCCGGTGAGCTCAACCCAGCTCTATAAGAGCTACGACTTCGGCATTCGTCCGGCAATGATCCGGTTCGAGCTTGAAGAGCTCGCATCGCTCGGCCTACTCGAACATCGCTACCATTCGGCGGGTCGCATTCCGTCGGACAAAGGGTACGAGCTTTTTGCCCGGCATATTATCAGTCAGCCGGACAAAAAACCATCAAGTGATGACGAAGCGATTTCAACATTGTTCGAAAAGCGGGCATGGTCGGAATTGCTCGATCTGCTCTCGTTAAAATTAGGAATACTCGGCGTGGCGTGCGAGGAAGAGAATGTATATAAGAATGGTCTTGAAAATCTTGTAGAGTGCCTCGAGTGGGAAACGGCAGACGAAATAAAGGCCATTATCAGGGATTTCGCGGAAATTGAGGAGCACGTGGGAGATATGGAAAGACTACTCAAGGAAACTCCAGAAATTTTTATCGGAAAGAAAACAGCGATTACGAAAAGCAAAAATCTGTCGGTTGTAGGAGGCAGCTACACGGTAGACGGAAATCAGGTTATGATATTCGCAATAGGGCCGAAGAGGATGGATTACGAAAAAACCGTCGGAATTTTCAAAAACCTGAAGCGGAAATCGTCGGCCGCAAATCAATCAACAAAAAATGGATGAAATAAAAAACGCGATGGATGCGGCGGGTTCGTCCGGTGCGCCGGAGACGCCGGCAGAAAATCCGGAGCTCGCATCAATAAAAGAAAAACTTGAGCAGTGCGAGAAACAAAAAAGCGAATATCTTGCCGGATGGCAAAGAGCGAAGGCGGATTTTATAAATTATAAAAAGGAAGATGTGCGGCGAATGGAAGAGGTGGCGCGATACGGCTCGGAAGACTTGATCCGCGAATTGATCATAATTTTAGACAATTTCGATCTCGGTCTCCGAACGCTTGAAAAATCAGGGGCAGTTGAAAAAGGAATCTATATGATTCGGGCGCACATCGAGGACATTTTGAAAAAACGCGGGCTCGAAAAGATAGTAATGAAAGCGGGAGATGAGATAGATCCGGCGGTGGCGGAGGCGATAGCGGAAGTGGAGTCCGACAAGCCGCCGGGCACGATAATCGAAGAAATTGAGTCAGGATATCGGCTATATGATAAAATAATAAGGCCAGCAAGAGTGAAAGTGTCGAAAGGTTCAAAAGTTTAGAAGTTTAAAAGTTACGCTTCGCTTAAGGTAATGAACTTACAAACTTATAAACCTGCAAACTTATAAACTAAAAATCACATGCCAAAAATTTTAGGAATAGATTTGGGAACAACAAATTCCGCGATGGCCGTCATCGAAGGCGGCGAGCCTCGGATTCTTGAGAACGCGGAAGGCAACCGTACAACGCCGTCAATTGTGGCGGTGAGCAAAACGAACGAACGCCTCGTCGGACTTTTGGGAAAGCGCCAGTCTATCACAAACCCGAAGAACACTATTTTTTCGGTGAAGCGGTTGATGGGGCGCAAATTTACCGATCCGGAAGTTCAGCGCGACAAAGCGTGGCTTACGTACGATATCCGCGCAAACGCGGCGGGAGGAGTTGAGGTAAAGATGGGCGACAGATGGTACTCGGCGGAAGAAATTTCCGCGTTCATTCTCGGAAAACTGAAAGCTGATGCCGAAGCAAAGCTCGGAGAAAAGATTGAAGAGGCGGTTATCACGGTGCCGGCATATTTCGATGACTCGCAAAGGCAAGCGACGAAAAACGCCGGAGAAATCGCAGGCCTCAAAGTGCGCAGGATTTTAAACGAGCCGACGGCGGCGGCACTCGCGTACGGCTTGAACAAACAAAAGAACGAAAAAATCGTGGTGTACGATTTTGGCGGTGGAACATTTGATATTTCCGTTCTTGAAGTGGGGGACGATGTTGTGGAAGTGAAGTCCACAGGTGGCGACACGCACTTGGGCGGAGATGACTTCGACAAACGGATAAACGAGTACCTCGTTGCCGAATATAAAAAACAGGAAGGAATCGATATTTCGAAAGACCCGCTCGCACTCCAGCGTCTCAAGGAAGCAGCCGAGCGCGCGAAGCACGAACTCTCGACGGTCGCGGAAACGGAAATCAATCTCCCGTATGTTACGTCCGACGCAGCCGGGCCGAAGCACTTCCTGATGAAGCTCACACGCGCAAAACTCGAAAGCCTGGTGAAGGATTATATTGATCGTTCGATTGAACTCACACGCGAGACAGTCACTGCAGCCGCACCAAAAGGCTCCGGATTTAAACTTTCCGACATTAATGAAGTAATCCTCGTCGGCGGCCAAACCAGAATGCCGGCGATGGTTGAAGCGGTGAAAAATCTGTTCGGCAAAGAGCCGCACAAAGGTATCAATCCTGACGAAGTGGTTGCCGTTGGCGCCGCGGTGCAGGCCGGAATTTTGCAGGGCGATGTCAAAGATATTTTGCTGTTAGACGTTACGCCGCTCTCACTCTCTATTGAGACACTTGGCGGTGTCGCAACGGCAATGATCCCGAAAAATACCACGGTCCCGACATCAAAAAGTCAGACATTTTCGACCGCAGCCGATAATCAGCCATCGGTAGAAATCCATGTCCTTCAGGGCGAGCGCCCTATGGCGGCCGATAATAAAACGCTTGCGCGGTTTATCTTGGACGGCATTCCGCCCGCGCCCCGCGGCCTCCCGCAAGTCGAAGTAACGTTCGACATTGATGCGAACGGAATTTTGAACGTCTCGGCGAAAGATAAAGCGAGCGGAAAATCGCAGTCTGTGAAAATCGAAGCGTCAACGACGCTCTCGAAGGACGAAATCGAAAAATTCAAAAAAGAAGCTGCGGAGAACGCAAGTGAAGACGCACGGAAAAAGGATCTTGCCGAAACAAAAAACCAGGCGGAATCATTGGTATACACCTCGGAGAAAGCGGTCAAAGATGCCGGAGAGAAAGTGAGCCAGGAAATAAAAACCGCAATTAACGAAAAGATAGACGCACTCAAAAAGGCGAATGCGGGCACCGATACCGAAGCGATAAAAGCGGCCATAAATAGTCTTTCGACTGAAATCCAAAAAATCGGTCAGGCGATGTATGGCAATCAAACGAATCCGCAAAGTAATCCGGGTGCACAAGGCGGAGAGAGCAAAGAACCCGAAAAAGGTCCCGAAGCACCGCCGTCGGAACCGCAAAAATAATTTGAGATGCCATCGCCATTCATCAAAAATCCAGGGCCGGGAAACAGCTTTAGCGGCTCGAGTATGATACAGCAGTCGCGGCCAAAATCGCCGTTCGCGCAGCCGGCGTTTTACAAGCCCCTTATTTTTGATGTTCTGGCGATTGCCTCAGCGCTCTGGGTTGGGCATTCGTATGCGCAATTTTTGAGTGACGCGAGTGTCGGGTTGATGCTCGTCATCGCGCTTGGCGTATTTTCTCTTTTCTCTTCGATTCAGGTAGTACTGACGAAAAGTTTTCGCCGGCGGATGGTTGTCCTTGTTCTTCAGGCAATCGCGATATTGATTCCGTTCCGTGATTATGGCGTCACGGTTCTTTCGGTGGCCGCGGGCGTCTATCTGCTTTTCGCCGCGTGGGGCGAACTGCTCACATACGGTGAGCTCGAAAATAACATTGAAATCCGTTTCTTCAAGTCCCTGCACCCTTGTTTCAGAAAACTCACCACAGCGCTTGTCTTGGTCATGCTCATTCTCTATTTGCCAAATTGGAACGAAAAGCACGCGTTTGTCCCGAAAGAAAACTTTCAGGGCATGTATGCCGGTGCGGCAACCCTAGCTAAAAGTTTTTATCCCGATGTTGATTTTAACTCAACGTTCGAGGCTCTAGCACGTGGTCTCGCACGGGTTGAGCTCCAAAAAAATCCTGCATTTAAAGATCTTTCTGATGCGAGTAAGGAGACAATCATAGCGCAAACAGCGTCTTCCACCATGGATAGCGTTGGCAAAAATATTGGAGCGCCGATTTCCCCAGAAGATTCGGCAAGCGACGTCCTTTATAATTCCATACTGAAGCTTCTCGCCGACTTGAAAGTCAGGTTTGGGCAATCATTCCTGCTCGTCTGGGCGCTTATAGCATTCCTTGTTATTCGTGGATTCGGAACGATTTTCTACTGGATCGTATTAACTCTCTCATTTATACTTTACGAGTTGCTTATCACGTCCGGCTTTATTAAAATCATAGGGATAACCACAAGCCACGAGATTGTAGATTTTTAAAATAAAAAGTGATAAGTTATTAGTTGTAAGTTTTCGGTTGCAGTTTGGTCAAAATAAACATGAAAGACTATTATAAAATTTTAGGAGTTCAAAAAAACGCCACCGAAGAGGAAATAAAAAAAGCGTACCGCAAACTTGCGCACCAGCATCATCCCGACAAAGCCGGCGGAAATGAAACGAAGTTTAAAGAAATCAGCGAAGC
>CAYQKB010000044.1:0-5112 GCA_964418085.1 uncultured Candidatus Saccharibacteria bacterium | reverse complement strand
ATCCGTACGCGTCTCCGGAAGCGTATGTGGTAACCGCTGCCGACGTTCTCTCCGCCGGTCGGCCCGGGGCGCGCCGAGGCACGCTCGAAAACTACATAAAGCGGTTGGGAGACCTTGAAAAAATCGCGATGGAATTCCCGGGAGTTAAAAATGCCTACGCAATTTCCGCAGGACGCGAACTGCGTGTATTTGTAATCCCCGAAAAAATAGACGATTTCCGGGCACTTGAGCTCGCACGGGAAATCGCGAACCGAATTCAGACGGAATTGAAATATCCCGGCGAGATAAAAGTGAATGTCATCAGGGAAATCCGCGCCGTGGAATATGCTAGGTGACATTTCTTAATGTCATCCCCGCCCGCTTCGCCGGAGCTCCAGCGAGGCGAGCGAAGGCGGGGATCCAGAATATAAAAAGGGCATGGATTCCCGGTCACCCGCCCGAACGCTTCAGACGAGCGGGAGCCGGGAATGACAAGATGCAATTTTACTTTTTCCTTTTTAGACTTTAAACTTATTGCATGTTGCTTAAGGCCTCAAAGACGTTGCTCTACATTTCAGTTTTGTGTGTTCTTGTCGTAATGACATCGACATTCTTTCCGTTTATCGGCGGAAAATATTATTTTTTCAGATTCGCGGTTGAGTTGTCACTGATATTTTTGTTTTTATGGTGGGCGTTTGAAGCGAAGCAGGGGGAGCTTGGAGACAAGTTCAAACACGTATATAAGAAGCCGCTCTTTATCGCCGTGTCCCTTTTCGTGCTCGCGTTTTTGCTCGCGTCGGTTTTTGCGAACGATCCGCACGCAGCGTTTTGGTCTAATTTCGAGCGTGGAGAAGGTGGGTTCCAGATGCTTCACTACTATGCATTTTTTGTTCTCTCGATACTGATTCTGGAAAAAAAGGACTGGGAAATATTATTTGGAGTTTCACTCGGCACTGCGGTGTTGATGATTGTGTACGGAGTTTTCGCACAGTTTGGAGTAGTTAAAACGTTTATCGGGCCGTACGCGGGTGGACAGCCGCCTGTGGGCCTGTGGCACCAATTGACGGATGCTCGTTTCGAAGGGTCGCTGGGCAATCCGGCATACGTTGCGCCCTATCTTCTGTTCTCGATTTTTTACGCGGCATATTTCTGGTTTTCAAAAAAAATAAAAAATGCGTGGACGAATGGATGTTTGTTTGGGGGCCTCATCGTGTTTTTCCTCTTCTTCTTTCTCTTGAGCCAGACAAGAGGAACGCTCTTGGGCCTTGGGGCGTCGGTCTTTGTATTTTTGCTCTACGCCGCTTTTTCTATTAAGAAAGTCCGGAAGCAAATTATTGGTTCTCTGATCGGAGTCGCGCTTACCGGCGGATTACTGGTGCATTTCAGTAATTCGACATTTGTGAAAGACATTCCCGGAAGCAGAATTTTCGATATTTCTTTTTCGCAGGATACCTTGAGTACGCGTATTTGGACATGGGGATCCGCGTGGCAGGGTTTTAAAGAGCGACCTATTTTAGGGTGGGGGCCGGAAAATTTCAGCACAGTGTTTGATAAATATTTTGATATTCGACACTATACCCCGGGAACGAATTCGGAAACATGGTTTGACCGTGCGCACAGCGTTGTCTTCGACTATCTCGCCGAAGCAGGCATACTTGGCTTTGCCGGATATATCTCGATGTTTGTTGTTTTATATTGGGAGATGGCAAAGACATTTAAAAAAGAAGAACGTTCTTCTACAGGAGCGGTTGGGCCCGCGCTCACGCGTGCTGCGATGCTCGGCTTGCCTCTGGGCTACCTCGTGCAGGGATTGGTTCTCTTTGATGTTTTGCCGATTTACATGAATCTGTTTCTGTTTTTGGGTTTCGCGTTTTATTATTTCTATTCAGCTCCACATCATCAGGCGACGCATGCCATTTCCGAAGAAGCAAAAAGACCGCAGCCGGAAGGTCACCACAGCAGTGGGGTGCATCATGCACATATAAAAAACAACCATGGGTAAACCCGCAAAAATAACACTCGCCTTTGTTGCGGCGATCATACTTCTTGTTATCGCGTTTTACGGCAATTTTTTGCCACTCCGAAAATCCCAGACACTTATCGATAGTCTCCGCAATGTCCAGGGCAGCAAATCTATTGCGGATTTCAAAAATACCATTTCGACGGCATTGGATTTTCCTTCGCCTGTCGGACAGGAGGAATCGGTAAGGAATGTGGCGAGTGTCGTAATGGGAGTGGTGCAGCAAACGAGCGACCCCCAGGTTATCACGGATCTTGTCGGTTACATCGAGGGTTACTACAAGCCGATTATAGACCAGGGTGCGGGTATGAGTTTCGGACAGAATCTCTACGTTTTGGGGGCGACAAACGAGCTTGCATTTGTGAAGACGAAGCAGCCGCA
Organism: uncultured Candidatus Saccharibacteria bacterium; assembly: GCA_964418085.1. Classification (GTDB taxonomy): domain Bacteria; phylum Patescibacteriota; class Minisyncoccia; order UBA6257; family 2-01-FULL-56-20; genus JBBTYG01. The sequence continues at coordinate 2,732 of CAYQKB010000044.1, read as the reverse complement.
GTTCCTTACTGCCGCGCAAAATTATTTCGCGGAGGGTTTGCGCATGGCCCCGAAACGCCCGCAGTTTTTATATGGCATGTTTGATGTATATAGAATTGAGGGGAATGTTGACGGAGCAAAAGGGATTGCCGCACAAATACTCACGTACTGGCCGAACGATGACAGGATAAAGAGCGGCCTCGCCGATTTTCTCGCGAAAGTTGCGGAAGTGAATGCCCAGCAGAAAGCAAAGCAGAAATAAATTACCCGCCATGCCGAAAGCACTTATCACTGGAATTACGGGGCAGGACGGGAGCTATCTCGCCGAGCTATTGCTCGGGAAAGGATATGAAGTTCATGGGGTGATGCGTCGCGCGTCAACGTTTAACACCGGTCGGATAGAACATATTTACAAAGATCCTCACACGAAGGGCGCAATGTTTTTTTTGCACTACGGAGATTTGTCCGACGCGAATGTAATTAGAAAGTTGGTCTACGAGATCAAGCCGGACGAAATTTATAATCTGGGGGCTCAGTCGCACGTGCGTGTGTCGTTTGATATTCCCGAGTATACGGCAAACATAACAGGCCTCGGCACTCTGCGTATGCTTGAGGCGGTTAAGGATTTTGAGGAACAGATGGAAAAAAAGATTAAATTTTATCAGGCGTCATCTTCTGAGATGTTTGGTGCGGCAAATCCGCCACAGAACGAGCAGACTGCGTTTTATCCACGGAGCCCATATGGCATCGCAAAAGTATTTTCGTTTCATACGACCCGGAATTACCGCGAAGCATACGGGATTTTCGCGGTGAATGGGATTTTATTCAATCATGAATCTGAACGGCGCGGTGAAACATTCGTGACGAGAAAAATCGCGCGCGGTGTTGCGCGCATTGTGGCTGGCCTCGAAACAAAAATCTATTTGGGAAACTTGGAAGCGAAGCGTGACTGGGGCTACGCGCCCGAATATGTTGAAGCAATGTGGAAGATGCTCCAACAAAAAAATCCCGAGGATTACGTTATCGGCACCGGCGAGGCGCACACCATCAAAGAATTTGTCGTAAAAGCGTTCGCGTGTGCCGGAATTTCAGACTGGGAAAAATATGTCGGGATAGACCCGAGGTATTACCGTCCGACAGAAGTGGATTTTCTCCTCGCCGATACGAAAAAAGCAAAAGAAAAGCTTGGGTGGGAGGCAAGAACGAAGTTCGATGATCTGGTGAAAATCATGGTGCAGAGCGAGCTCGAAGCACATGGCTTTCATGAACAGGCAAAAAAGATACAGATTCATGGCAAAACAGAAAAACACGATAGATAGGAGTTTATATAGAAAGATTTTTGAAGTTTTGCCTATTCCTTGCGTGGACATAGTTATCGAACACGGAGGAAAATTTTTATTGTGTCGCAGGAAAAATAAGCCGATGAAAGATGCGTGGTGGTTGATTGGCGGCAGGGTATATAAGAATGAAACGCTCGAACGCGCCGCTCTCCGAAAAGCGCGCGAAGAAGCGGGGATTAAAGGTGCAAAAATAGAAAAATTTTTGGGGACAGAGAGCACGTTTTTTAAAAATAGTGCGTTCGGTCCTTCGACCCATACGATTAATTCCGTATTTCTGGTTAAGACGCGCGCTGTGCCCGTTCTTATTCCCGATGATCAAAGTTCGGATTTTCGCTGGTTTTCAAAAATTGAAACGAAGTGGCATCCATATGTTCGGAACATGCTCCGGGCTGCGGGATTTTAGTTTCCCTCGGTACGTATGCTTTTAATTGACCCTCTGCTGAACCGATGGTATCTTTGAAATATCACAATGAATCTAAAAAATAAAAAAATTCTTGTTACGGGCGGGGCGGGATTTTTGGGAAAGCATATTGTACAAAGCTTGCGTGAGCACGCGGTGCCGGCGAAGAACATTACTGTCCCGCGCTCGGCAGATATAGACCTACGCGATCCGGAAAACTGCAAGAAGGCGGTTCAGGGAATTGACGTTGTAATTCATGCGGCCGGCAGTACGGGGGGCATCGAATTCCACAAGAAAAATCCGGGCGCTATTTTTTATGACAACCTGATGATAGGCGTGGAGCTTATGGAGGCAGCGCGAAAAGCGGGTGTCCAAAAATTCGTCACTATCGGATCGGCGATGGAATATCCCGACACGACCGAGCTGCCGTTTCGCGAGGAGAATATCTGGCAGGGACTGCCGGAGAAAATCCACGTGCCGTACGCGGTCGCGAAAAAATCTTTGCTTGTGCAGGCGCAGGCGTACCGGAAACAGTATGGATGTAATGCCGTGCATCTTCTTCTTACCAATATGTACGGCCCGGGAGAAGTGGCGGACTTTGTGATCCCGATGTTGGTGAAGCGCGTCGGTGAAGCGAAGAAGCTCGACGCCGATCACATAGAGATGTGGGGAACAGGAAAGCCGACACGTGACTTTATTTATGTCGAAGACGCAGCGGAGGGGATTGTGACAGCGACAGAAAAATATGAGAAATCGGATCCGGTGAACATTGCTTCCGGCTGGGAAATTTCTATTCGTGAACTGGCGGAGATGGTTTCAAGACTTATGGATTTCAAAGGGAGGATAACATGGAATACCGAGAAGCCAGATGGCCAAATGCGCCGGATGCTCGACACCACCCGCGCCGAACGCGAGTTTGGCTTCAAGGCATTCACTGATTTTGAAACAGGGCTTAAGAAAACTATCGAATACCATGGCTATTGATTTGAAAGATAAAAAAATAGCGGTAACTG
>CAYQKB010000043.1:0-5607 GCA_964418085.1 uncultured Candidatus Saccharibacteria bacterium | reverse complement strand
CCGGCGTGTGAATGCCGACAATCACAAAACCCTTATCTTTATATTTTTCATACCAGCTCTCAAGATACGGTAACGTCCGAATGCAATTAATGCAGCTATATGTCCAAAAATCCACAAGGATCACTTTTTTGCCGATAAGAGACGCGAGCGTTGTGGTCGTCGGCGTATTGATAAAACCGGTTATACCGGCAAGCTCGATCGCACGTGGATAATTTTTCGCTTTCTCAGCGATTATACTTGATCGCTCGGGCATTGAAACCGAGCTCGAAACATGTGCGGAGCTTGGCGTGGAAGTCGGCAACAGAATTTCCTGTCGCACAACCGGACCGGAAACGTCCGTCTTCTGTGATTCCAAATAGAAAATAGCGCCAACAACAAGGACAAGAACCGCTATAAGAATAATATTTTTTGTTTTCATTATTTTATGTTGTTTGTACGTGCTTTACCGAACTTGAAGCCAGGTAAGACAAAAACCCGGGTACAATCGGCAAAATACATGGACTTAAAAACGATCCGAGTCCTGCAAAAAATGCGATGAAAAGATTTATGAGATTAAACGATGTAATGTCGCCACCCGCGCTCGAGGTAAGATTGAGTTTATCCAAAAAATCAGAAAGGAACTGAAGATTGGCTATGCGGCTGAGCTCCCCTGCAAATACAAAAATCCCGAGCACCACAAGTATAACTCCAAACGCATATTGAATATAGATTAGCCACTTTCCCATTTTGCTTATAAGCGTCTGCGCCTGATCCGTAAAATATCCCACGAGAAGAAACGGCACGCCAATACCAAGTGTATATGCGAAAAGAAGTAAAAAAGCACTCGATGGCTGTGTAGCCGCGAGCGTGAGTATCGCCCCAAGCGCGGCAGAAACGCATGGCGTCCACCCGACCGCAAACGCCGCACCAAAAACAAATGATGTAAGGTACTGCGACTTAAACTTGTGACTCACTTCAAACTTGTGATCTCTCTGCAAAAAAGACGGCGTGAAAAGTCCCAAAAGAAATAACCCGAACGCAATGATGACAATGCCGCCAATTCGTCCAAGCCATTCTTTAAGAGACGCCGAAGCACCAACAAGAACAGTTTGAAGCAAAACACCCAAAATCGAAAACACAACAGAAAACCCAAGTACAAAAAACACGCTCGAGAAAAAAATATCCCATCTCCGCCGCGGCATCGAAACCTCATTATCCATAGATATAGTATACCTCAAAACTTCGTCGCAAAAAGTTACGGGAAAGAAAGAGTTCCCTTTCGCCATTCTTTCAAAACCATTTTTGCATTAAAACCTTGTATCCCCGAATTTGTAGCTAATGATTCAAGTACCGGCTCTCCTGCTTCAGGAGCAAATTCCAGCGAGTGAGATGCACTCCAATTCCGGACAGCATCATCGGGACTATCCAAAAGAATAAGCAAAGAACGCTGAGCATCTAGACCCCTACGTCTCAACTCGCGATACACTGCCGCAATAATTTCATGTTGTTTGTTTCCTTCGCGATAGTCGCCTTTTGCGGTAGATATACCATGTGCGGAAGCCGCTTCCGAATACATTTTTAACAGATCAGCGATACTAGTTTTTGTAAATTGATCTTGCTCCATAAAATTTATTTCGCCACTGCCTCGCTCTCGAATTTCATCGAAAGAATCTTCGATGTACCGTCTTCATTCAAAGTAACACCATACAAAACGTTCGCAGATTCCATAGTCATGCGATTATGCGTCACGACAATAAACTGCGTGGTTTTCGAAAATTCCTTGAGCATTTCGCCGAACCGTTTTGAATTCCGGTCATCAAGCGCGGCGTCAACTTCATCCAAAACCAAAAACGGCGGCGGACTCACCGAGATCAAAGCAAAAAGCGCGGCGATCCCAACCAAGCTCCGCTCCCCGCCCGAGAGCGCATCAAGTGAATTTATTTTTTTCCTTGGAAGCTTGAGGTCTATTTCAATGCCGCCCTCCTGCGCTTCCCGATCGGCTTGTATCATCTCCTCAGTCAAAGTTTCCCCATCAGGAACCGGCACCGGCCCCACAGGCCTTACCACACGGAGCCGAGCATGCCCTCCTCCAAACATCAACTCGAAAAACCGAACAAATTCTTCGTTAATTTTAATTATTGCCGCCTCAAACTCCGATTTTATTTTTTCATTCAAATCGCGGATAAGTTCCTTCAAGTCTTTTACCGCGCGCTCAAGATCTTCGGACTCTTTTTTCAAAAACTCATATCGCGTTTCGGTTTCTGTCGCTTCTTTTACGAGCGATTGATCGATTTCCCCGATGCTCGCAAGATCACCGCGCAATTTAAATATCCTCCTCTCCGTCGAAGACGCATCGTGCCCAGCCGGGAGGGGTGAAGGCTCTGCGCCCTCAAACTCTTTCTTATCCCTGCCCGCCTGCACTATCTGGCGAACCAGCTCCTCTTTTCGCAACTCAAGTCTCTGCTTTTCAAAAACATATTCCCGATTTTTATTTTCCCACGCCTCAATCTTTTTCCGTACCGCCTCCACTCGCCCAATCGCCTCCTTGAACTCTGCATAAAACTTTTCCTGATGCGAATCGAGAGCTTTCTCCTCTTCGCGCAAAGCAATAAGTTCCCGCTTCACGCCCTCAAGATTTTTCGTGAGTTTTTCGCACTGCTCCCGCACGCCGGAAAATTCGGGCACCGGAGCTGTCTCAGTCTCCTCATCACTCTCAAAAAACGCGTTTACATCCTTGATCATCGCTTCAATCTGCTCGTGCATGGTATCCGGATCGCTCTCCACCGCAACCTCAAGCCGATCCCGCACCTCTTCAAGCAAATGTAGCATCCGTTCCGCCGAGTGCTCGGTCTTCTTCGTAGATTTCTGCGCAAGCTCGAGCTGTGCTTCGATGCGGCCAACCTCTTTTTCAATCGTGCTTCGATTTTCGAGAAGTACCCGAATCTGTTCGCGAATGTTAACGACGCGTTTTTGTTCTTCCGGATGGCTCTGCTCTATCTTTTCCTGCTCATGCACGGCAGCTTCCTTTTCCTTTTGAAATCCCGTAAGTTCTTCGCGATGTGCATCCATCTTTGACTGCAGAGCCAAAAGCTCTACTCGCATTCTTCCAAACTGCGTTCCAAAAAAATGATTTTCGAGTGTCCGGAGTTCTTCCTCAAGTTCGCCGCGCTTCTCCCAGCGGGACGTCTGGCGCTTGAGCGATCGCAAATGCGGCAAAATTTCTTCTATCAGTGCCCGCGCCTTATCAAGATTTACTTGGCTGTTTTTAAGTCGCCGTTCGGAATCGGCCTTCTTTATCTGATATTCCCGTAAGCCCAAAATTTCCTCAATCATTTCCCGCCGATCGGACGGATTGGAACGGATAAAAATGTCTGCATTGCCCTGTGTAATCACAATAAGACCGCGGCTTCCCAATCGCGCTTTCGCAAAAAAATCTATGAGATCCCGAAGCAGTATTTCCGACTTATTCAAAAAATATTTACTCGCTCCGTCGCGGGAAACCTGGCGCGTTACCGTAACCTCAGCCGCCTCGACGGGGAAAAATTTATTCCCATTCTCGAAGTGCAAGCTTGCCTGCGCCTGGCCCATGCGCGGACGCTTCGGCGTTCCCGCAAAAATAAGATCTTCCACTTTTGCCCCGCGCAAACTTTTTGCTTCCCGCTCCCCAAGAAGCCACCTGATGGCATCAACCACATTCGATTTGCCGGATCCGTTCGGCCCGACAATCGCCGTAATCCCCGGTGGAAATTCAAGTACGGTCTTCTGCGCGAAAGATTTAAATCCGTTTAATTCCAGTCTTTTCAAAAAGTGAGCCATGAGCGTAACTAGAGAATAGATAATAGAAAATAGAAAATAGAAACGGAAGTTAAATGTAGATGATTATTCATTATTTTATTATCTATTATCTATTTTGTATTACCTACTTATATTTCTTCAAAGCATTCTTCGCTGCTTCGACTTCCGCTTCCTGCTTCGACGCACCCGTTCCGTCAGCAATGAATTTGTCACCAAAATACACACCGACCTTAAATATTTTCTTGTGGGCAGGCCCCGTTTCCTCAACTACACTGTATGTCGGAGTAACTTTCATCTGCTCCTGAATAATTTCCTGAAGCTCGCTCTTGGAATCGCGATAGCTTTTCGTTTTCAAGACCTCTTCAAGATGAACCCATATGAATCCGACAATGAACTTTTTCGCCGCTTCGATTCCGCGATCAATATATATCGCCCCGATAAGCGCCTCAATGGCATTCGCCAAAATCACTTCCCGCGCCTTGCCAGTGTCTTTCCGCTCACCGCGGGACATGAGCATAAAGCTGTCGAGCTCTATCTCATCGGCAACATGTGAAAGCATCTGGGAATTTACGAGTGCCGCCCGGAGCACCGTAAGCTGTCCCTCCATCTGATCCGGAAATTTCTTAAAAAGCTCGTAGGTGATCACAAGCTCAAGCACGGCATCGCCCAAATACTCAAGCCGTTCATTATGCGGCAATTTCCACTTCGGGAATTCATTGAGATACGAGCGGTGCGTGAGCGCTTCAGTAAGCAAGTCCTGATTTTTAAAATCCGTGCCGATCTTTTTTTCGAGTTTTTCCGTACTTCCCGTCATGCGTGTTATGATATGCCTTTTTCCAATTTCTCCGAAGGACTTGGTTTTTCTTGGGATTTCGCATTCGCAGATCCCCTTTCCCCAATTTGTTTATACACGGTTCCAAGTACACCGTTTATAAACCGCGCAGCATTTGGTCCGCCATAATTTTTTGCTATTTCAATCGCCTCGTTGATCGCAACCTTCGGCGGAACCTCTTCGGGATCGGCATACAAAAGCTCGTAGAGACCGATTCGCAAAATATTTCTGTCAATGACCGCGATCTTATCGAGCGGCCACTCGGGCGCCGCCTTCACGATAATTTTATCCACATCATCCAAGTGGTCTGCAATCCCTTTCAAAATCCTCCAGGCAAATTCCGGCTCATCAATCCCGGGCGCAAATTCCTGTAAATTCCGCTCGAGTATCGAAACCAAATCATGCTTCTTATTATAAAAGTCCCACTCGTAAAGCGATTGGAGAATAACGGTTCGTATAAGATGTCGGGTAGCCATAATAATTAATTATTAATTCACAATTTTCAATTTTCAAACAAACAAAACCTCATTATCTCATTTCTACTTTTTTCATTGAAAATTAGAAATTGATAATTGAAAATTATTTTATTTCTATTTCCCGCACTGCAAACAGGTACGATGCGCAAGTTTCGGCCCACCACAGTTCGCGCACACAAAAACCCGCTGCTTTTTCATCGCAAGATGCGACCGCCGTCTGCCAACCTTCCCTTTTGAATGATGTTTAACTGGTACGCCTCCCATAGTGCTTATTAGCTTACAAGCACATCGTTTCACAGTCAAGCTCTTTACGAAAAGACGCAGCTTGTTATCATTATCGTAGCGTTAGTTTTAAAACTTAACATCCACCAACGAAAGCGAAATTCTATGCCCCACCTCAATACGGTTTTTGGCGCTCTCCTATTCATTGCAGGGTTCGGAGGACTATGGCGCCTAATCACTCGGGTCACACACTCATCTCCAAGTCCAGAAAACCAATGCCCAAAATGCGGGGTCATCCAACGC
>CAYQKB010000042.1:0-7304 GCA_964418085.1 uncultured Candidatus Saccharibacteria bacterium | reverse complement strand
GTATTACGCGGCATTCGCATTGCCGAGGCGCGAGTCCGATTCTCGCTGGGTCCACTGATGAACATTCAGCACTCGCTGCCGATAAATCTCGATACGTTTGGATTTACAGAGCGAGAAAAAAGAAAGGGAAGAATTATTGCCAATCGTTGCGGCCGGGATTTTTTATATTATGTTTTGCATTATTATTTTCCTGAAAAATTTAATGCAAAAAAATGCGGGCCAGTTGAAATAGACAGGAAAAAATTATTCGGGATTCCGATGCCGGGCTGGCTTGTTTGGACATGCCTACCGTTTTATAAAGTGCCATCTCTTTTTTCGGAGAATAACATCGTTCTTGAGATAAATAAACACAGTATAAATTCTTTTCCCTCGTTCATTGGGTCGTTTATATTTCCAGAATATTTAAGCGTTGACGAAGCTATTCGAAGTATTGACCTTGCAATAGATAACAAGCAGGCATGTGGTATTGATGTCTCAATTGCTTTGGGCGGACTTATAGATCATGTTATGTTTGTGTTTGGTTATGATACTGATAATTTTTATGTAATAGACACGCATAAAGTTAAAAAACTGGAATATGAAAAATTAACTCTGGAAAGTGACAGTCGATATATAATGAAGTTGTCAAAAAATGTAGTAAAAAAAAGATGGTCTAGATTCAGTCGGGTATGGATCGTGGGAAAGATTACCGAACAAGATTAACTTGCAAATTCCGCCCAACGCGTTATCCTAAACCTATGCTTCATAATCATCGAATTCAAACGTGGTCTGGTTTCGTACATAAATTGTTTTTTTCTTAACCGATAGGGCATTCGTGGTATTTTTTATTTCGCCCTATCGGGCGTTTTTTGTTTTCTCAAATTAATTATCTATATCCATGATTCAACTTACCGAAAAATCGTTCAAGAAATTAGTTATCGCGTTTACGCTCTATATAACTTCACTTTTTGCGGCTAATACCTTGGGACTAAAAATTATGCCCTTTATCTTTGGCTCGCATTTATCGGTTGCGGTGTTTTCTTTTCCGGTTGTATTCTTGATGACCGATGTCGTGGGAGAAGTATACGGCAAGCGTGTTGCAAAGCTGTTTGTGCTCGGCGGGTTTATCAGCACCGCATTATTCATCGGCTATTCATTGCTCTCGCTATCAATGCCGTGGTCGGTTGATGGCGAGTGGGCACGAGCAGGATACAATCAGATTTTCGGCGTTTCGGTGCGCATTGCGATCGCGTCGCTTGTCGCATTCTTGATTGGCGAATATCAGGATGTACTCTCATTTTTCTTCTTTCGGGAAAAATGGGGAGTGCAATTCTTTTGGCTTCGATCAACCCTTTCCAACCTCTGGTCGCAGCTTATAGACACCATCATCTTTACGCTTATCGCGTTTGCGGGCGTGTATGCCACTCACACGCTTATCAGTATTAGTATCTCGTGGTGGCTCTATAAGGTCGCAATGGGTGTGCTCTACACCCCGCTCTCGTATGTCGGTATATATCTTCTTCGCGAACATGAAACAAAAATTGTTACAACATAAAACACGTTTTGTAGCATTTGTTGTCGCAAGCGTGGATGGGCGGATTTCGCTTACCAGTAAGACTGTTCCACGTTGGACGAGCAAGGAAGACTGGCAATTTTTCCAGGATAATCTCGCTCGCGTGGACGCGGTTGTTGTCGGTCGAAACACATACGCGGCTGCGTCTACCCGTTTGCGTAAGCGGAATACATTCGTCCTTACGAGCCGTCCGGCAACGCTACGTCGTAGGGGATCGGTTACATTCGTTAACCCCTCACATGTTGATCTCGCAGATCTTCTTGCGAAATATAAAACGGTCGCGGTGGTTGGCGGGGGAATGGTTTATAGCGCAATGCTTCGAAATAAACTTTTGGACGAACTCTATGTGACTATTGAGCCATTAATCCTCGGGCGAGGAAAAGAGATGTTTAGCGGCAGCGCTCCGATGACCACACTAAATCTTGTTTCAGTGCGACGGCTAAATCGAAAAGGTACGATAGTGCTTCATTATAAAATTGATCACCAAAAATAAATGATTATCACCACAATCAAAACAAGAATTTTTAGAGAAGGCGAAGAGTTGGCGCCGTTCATAACGCGTTATCTCAAAAAAATTCCCGAGCGTTCAATAATAGTAGTTACCTCAAAAATCGTTGCACTCTCCGAAGAAAGAATAGAACGCATTAAGAACGCCCGCACAAAAATAAATCTTATCCGAAAAGAAAGCGAAGTCGCTATGCGAACCAAGTATGTCTGGCTTACCGTAAAAGACGGCATGGTGATGGCTTCCGCGGGAATAGATGAGTCGAATGCAAACGGTAAATTAATTTTGCTTCCGCGGGATAGTTTCGCAACTGCGCGCTTGCTCCAAAAAATCCTGCGCAAAAAATATGGCGTAAAAAACCTCGGTGTCCTCATTACCGACAGCCGCACCATCCCGCTCCGCGCGGGAGTGACGGGCGTTGCGCTCGGGTACGCAGGGTTTCGGGGAATAAGAGATTATCGCGGAATGCCCGACATCTTCGGCCGGAAGTTTAAATTTTCCCGCACGAACATTGCGGATTCACTCGCAACTGCAGCAGTGTTTCTGATGGGCGAGGGAAGCGAACAGCAGCCGCTCGCGATTATTAAAGATACGCCGATTGAGTTTGTACATAAAACAGTTCGCCGGAGCGAGTTGAGAATAAGTATTAAAGACGATATGTATAGGCCGCTTTTTTCGCGGTTATCGAAGAGATAGATATTCGGTTATTATTTTCTCCGCATCTCCATAATCTTTTGCCTCCATAAGCTTCACTCGGAGTTCTTTGGCATTATCCCAGCCTGAGATGTACGCCTTATAATGTTTTTTCATGACGGAAAAGTTTTTCGTATCCCCCAAAAGTTTTTTAAACAGTTTGGTGTGTTCGAGCGCGACGGATAGTTTTCGCTCGATCATTTGTTTTTCATCCTGGATTCCCGCATTCCCTCGACTGCGCTCGGGACAAGTCGAGGGAAGGACAGAAGTAAACAGCCACGGTGTGCCAAAAATCGCACGGCCGAGCATCGCGCCGTCGGCGCCGGACTCTTTTATTTTTTGCTTCGCATCTTCAAGATCGGTGACGTCACCGTTTCCCAAAATAAGCGTTTTCGCGCCGAGTTTGTCCCGGAGGGCAACCGCCTCGCGAACATACTCCCAGTGCGCTGGAACAAGCGACATTTCTTTCCGCGTACGGGCGTGGATCGCGAGAGCCGCAAGTTTCGTTTCTAGAAGCGCGGCGATCCATGTATCGAGCTCCACTTTGTTGTAGCCGATGCGGGTTTTGACGGAGACGGGAAGGGACCCGGCACCACGTTTTGCCGCGGCAATAAGTTCCTGTGCCAGCTTCGGATTTTTCATAAGTGCCGCACCTGCGCCTTGCCGTTCAACGCTCCGGTCGGGACAACCCATATTTATGTCTACTCCGTCGAAGCCGAGCTCGCTCGCAAGCGCTGCCGCTTTTTCCATCATCTCGGGTTTTCCGGAAAAGAATTGTGCCACGATTGGCCGCTCGGCATCGGTGAAGAGTAAGTCCTTCATCAGTTTTGCTTTGCCGCGTGTGTCCGCGAGCATGAGGCCATCAGCGGAGGTGAATTCGGTGAACATTACATCCGGTTTCCCGTATTTCGCAATCACGCGCCGATATGCGGCATCCGTAACATTCGCCATCGGCGCGAGTGCCATAATCGGTTTTTTCAGTTTTTGCCAGAATCCGGAATTCATAAAGCGAGTCTATCACTTTTTTGGCAGATGGGGCAACGCAAATCTATATTTTCAGTTTGTGCCGGAGTAAGAGGGTCTGTGCATATCTCCTCTTGAATTTTTTAGCCAGGGAGGTACTATGCAATTAGCACGGGCGTAAGGGGCTAATAAACCGGAAAACGATAGCTATGAAAACGAAACAATCGCTCGCAGAACATAACCTAATGGTGGTTGGACAGGCATTCAGCGACCTCAATCGCTGGGGTACCGGAGAGGAAGTTGGGCATAAGCCTGACGTTGATGATCCAAACGGACGCAATGCGCTGTTTGAGCATTACATCAAGGCGGGAGGGCTTGAAGGGCTTTCAGAGCGGACTGAGATTGCCGCTTAAATCATTGGCGGACAGGGAAACTTGTCCGCCACAAACTTTTGGTAGTATAGTTCCTTGATGAACACAATCCGGCATATCGCGATAATTCCCGATGGGAACAGGCGCTGGGCAAAGCAGCACGCGCGTGAGGTTTTTTTTGGCCATGAAGAAGGTGCTAAAGCGATAGAGAAAATATCGCGGGCGGCGCTTGAGCAGGGGATACGGTGCCTTACCGTATGGGGGTCGTCCGTTCATAATGTTACCAAGCGTTCAAAGCAGGAAGTTGATTTCCTATTCGCGCTTTTCGAAAAATATTTTAGAAAATTGCTTACCGATCCGGTTATTTTCGAAAAAAAAGTAAAAATAAACATTCTCGGTCGCTGGAGAGAATTTTTCCCATCCAGTGCGCAATCGGTGATGGAAGAATTGATTCAAAAAACAAAATCTCACGCGGATTTCAATCTGACATTTCTTATGGCGTATAGTGGTACGGACGAAATGGTTGAAGCGGTTCGGGCGATATCAGTGCGAGGAGCTGAAAAAGGATTCACAGTTGACGGGTCGGCTATGAAAAATAATCTGTGGACGCGCGATCTCCCACCTGTTGATCTTGTCATCCGAACAGGCGGTGAGCCGCACTGGTCTGCAGGTTTTATGATGTGGGATGTCGCGGATGCGGAGCTCTATTTCACCGAAACATTGTGGCCGGATTTTGGCACCGAAGAATTTTTGAAAGCGATTAACGCGTTTCGAAACCGCGATAGGCGTTTTGGAAAATAAAAAAACTGCCCCCCGCGGTGAACGCAGGAGGCGATTTGTTGATTAGCCAAGCTTTGCTTACTTGGTTGCGGTTGCCAGGATTTCGGGGAGCGCTTTTTCGGCGGGCGTCGCGGCCAGCAGCGGAGGCGTTTTAGCGAATTCGTCTTCGGTGGTACTGATGTTGCTAAACGCAGCTCCGGTAAGCAAGAGTGCCGAAATGGCAAACACTATGCAGAGGAGGCCGTGGGCAATACTCTGATTGCCGTGTCCATGGTGTTGTCTTCGTCTCAGAGACTTCGTCACAGTGGTTGAATCTTTCGTTGTGCCACGGCGCGGGATATCCGTTTTAGATAGCCGGCCACAGCGCGCAATGCGGGTACTCTCTGCCCTGCGCGCTGTGTCCAGAATTTTTCAAAGAACCGAACAATTATGGCATGGATTTCAGAAAAAAGTCAAAAGGCGCTCGTGCCGCTTGACACTTCGCGCAGCAGGTTCTGATGTTGTTTATCCCTTTTTCGACAATGAAAAATACGTTTCGACGAGTGCAAAGAGTAAGCTCATCGTGAGCGGTCCCAAAAGAAATCCGATGGGGCCGAACGATGCGATGCCGCCCAGAACCGAAAGAAGAATAAGCAGGGGATGGACTTGAATTCCATGTTGCATGAGTTTTGGGCGCAGTATGTTATCAATAAGTCCTACGAGTCCGATCCCCCATATGAGGAGTCCGATTGCTGCCGGGGTGTTTCCATTCAGAAAAAGAGAGAGCGCTGCGGGAATAACTACGAGTGATGTTCCAATGGCGGGCACGAGAGCGGTTATGGTTCCGATAGTTGCCCAAAGAAGCGGATTTGGTATTCCGAAAATGAGGAAGCCGATTCCCGTGATCCCGCCCTGAACGAGTGCAACCAAAAGATTCCCGCGTACGACAGAGTTTATCGCTGCGTGGAGCTTATTGAAAATCACTTCATCGTCCGCATCTGAAAGCGGGCTCAAAGCCATAAGTTTTTTCCTTATTTCGATGCCGTCGCGGAGTACATAGTAAAACGCGAAGACGAACAAAAGCGAATGAAGGATGATTTGCGCGATGCTCGCGAAGAGAAGGCCGAAGTGGTCAATGAGCCAGGTGAGCCCGTCTTTGAGATATTGGTTTATATCGGGCGATGATCCGACGGGCAGGTGTGCGGCCTCGCGCGCGTTGTCCATAAAATTTTTAATCGTGATGATTATATTTCCGCCTCCGTCTTGCGTCACCGAGGCGTACAGTTGCCATGCTTCCTGGAACAGTTGGAAGCCGAGGAAGGTAAGCGGAGTTATGATAAAGACGACAACGATGATTGTGGTGAGAAATGCCGCCGGACTTTTTTTATTTCGCGTGACATGGAGTATTTTTTCGTAGAGCGGCCAGCATACGACGGCGAATGTAACGGCGAGGAGGAGGGTATATAAAAACGGGCGGAAGATCAAAAGCGCGAGAATTGAAACGACGATGATGGATACCGATAGAAAGTGTTGCGGTGTTTTGGTGGTCATTGAAGTAATTATAGCATTCGCGAGCGAAAAATGGCGATTCCATGAGTTTACTTACTAGTAGCGAGAGCTGTGTGGCAGAAATTCGACAGCACAATTTCATTTTCAATTCATCTCCAGGCTATAAAATGGAATCATGAAAGAAGTCTTTGTTTCGCTGACATTTGATGATGGCTGGAGAAGCGCAATTGAACGAGCGTATCCACTCCTTGAGGAATATGCTTTACCTGCGACATTTTACATTATTTCGGACAGGATTAATGAAGCGCATCCGGAATATATGGACGCCAAGGATCTCCGGGTGCTCGTTTCCCATGGTCATGAGCTCGGCGTACACACACGGTCTCATAAACATCTACCGGAACTCTCTGATAAAGAAATATGGTACGAAATAACACAGGGACTTGAAGATTTGCGTGCTCTTGGATTTGAACCACAAACATTTGCTTATCCATACGGGGAATGGAATCCATACTGTAGTGAAGCAGGTCAGAGAAGCAGGATTTTTCGGTGCACGTTCGATTGAACGAGGTATTAACGATGAAAAAACAAACCCACTTTTATTGCGGGCGCAAGCAGTAAGGGAAGCACACACGGCAGAGCACATTATTTCCTGGATCGCAGAGGCGATGAAAACAGGTGGATGGCTCATCCTCTATTTTCACCAAATAGAACCAGCCTTTGTACTCCAAGAACGGAAGTGGATATATGGTTCGACGCCGGAAGTATTAAAGAAAATTCTTTCCTTCTTAAAGACTGAGCGTGTTAGGGTGATGACTGTTGAGAGGGGACTGAAATATCTCGTTCAAAAGACAGTGCTATAAGTTTATTGTTTGGATTTCCACAACAAATTCAAACTGGTGGTGTTTGTTTGAAAAAGTCAGAACCCATTTTGCGGAGAACCCCCACGAAT
>CAYQKB010000041.1:0-8931 GCA_964418085.1 uncultured Candidatus Saccharibacteria bacterium | reverse complement strand
GTTGGGAGATTTCGTCGGATGAGAGAGGGCGGGAGTAGATGCGGACGTCGTCAATTGATCCGTGAAGAGAATTAGAAGTTGAACCAATATTTATATATGCATCAAGGGGCAGGTTCCCCGAACCCAGATTCGTATCCGTGTACACAGTCCCATTTGTAAACCATGTAACAACAGCATTAGCGCCACACTGATTATTCCACGTCACCGCAATAAAATTCCAGGAATTAGTTGTTATAGAATTTGCCGGCGAGACGGAAGAAATGTTTCCACCGGAGCAATAAATTAAAAGATTGAGTCGCGTATCGGTGAAAAAGCGCAGGTTGACAGAACTGTTTACACTACGGAAAACATCACTCAAATTTGCGCCGGCTTGCGGCTTGATCCAGGCGGAAAAAGTTGAAACTGAATTTGCAGAAATATTAGTCTTTACATAACCGTTCGTTCCAGTAAATAAAATCGCTCCACTCCCCACCTTGGCATCGCTTGTCCACGTCGGCCCGTTGGTTAGTATTCCATTGTTATTGTTTCCCGATGAATCGTTTGCTGTAGTTCCCGATCCCTCATCAAACATGTAGTAGCCGACAAGGCCGGAGTCGGGACCAGTAAGGGACGCGAGTTGATTATGCGTGGCAAGAGATGAGAGGGAAGATATGAGATACGATTGAAGAATGTGTAGTAAAGATTGGAGAGAATTCAAAAGAGATGCCGTTTGAGACTCTGGAGAAGATTGGGCAAAAATCAGAGAGGGCGCGGAGAATATAAAAAGAGATATGAGAGCGCACCATGCGATTTTTTTTGAGAAATGCTTCATTTCAGAAAGTTTAACATTTTTTCCATCGGCCAGCCATTAATAATTTCTTTTTTTCTGCCCAGCCTCGTCGCTCCGCCACTTGGTGGCGGAGCTCCTTAAAAACTCTCGGTTTTTAATATTTTCCGACACGGGGGAAACTAACATCTTTCCCCCGACCCCCCCCCTTTGCGCGAGGATGGGCAACAAATTCTTCATTGCTTTTTTAGAAAGCTCAACATTTTTTCGAGAGGCCAGGCGTTTATCACATCTCCTCGTGTTGCCCATCCTCGCCTTGCCTGTGAGATGCCATATTCCAGATATTCAAAATGTATCGGCGCATGTGCGTCGGAATCTATTGATAGTTTCACACCTGCCTCCACGCATTTTCTTATATACTCATCTTTCAAATCCGACCGTTCGGGGAAAGAATTAATTTCCATGACCGTCCCCGTTTTTTTCGCAACGCCGATTATTTCATCAATGTCAAGGTCTATTGCCGGACGGCGGTTTATGATTCTTCCGGTGGGATGAAATAAAATGTCCACATGTGGGTTTGAAATCGCTTTCGTCACCCGTTCGGTCTGCTCCCTCCGCCCCAGATTGAAGTGGGAATGGACCGACACACCGACTACATCAAGTTTTTCCAAAATCGGATCAGGAAGATCGAGCGACCCGTCTTTTAGAATGTCGCATTCCGTACCTTTGAGCACGGTCAGTTTTAAGTTTTTAGTTTTAAGTTTTAAGTTTACTTTATCTATTTCTACCATCTGTTTCAAAACCTCTTTCTCGTCGAGTCCGTGCATCATTGCAAGCCGCTTTGTGTGATCGGTGATGACAATATATTCGAGTCCGCGGGCAATCGCGGCATTCGCCATCGCTTCAATAGATGCCGTACCATCCGTCCAGTCGGTTTGGATTTGCAAATCACCACGTACGTCGCCATACCCTATAATCTTGGGCAGACGATGCGCCCGCGCCGCCTCTATCTCTCCCGTATTCTCCCGTAGCTCGGGTTCGATATAATCCATTCCGAACATTTTATAGAGATCCTCTTCGTTTGCGCCCGCGATCTGTTTTGTGCCCTTAAAAAGTCCATATTCATTGAGTTTCCAGCCGTGCCCGATAGCAACTTGCCGCAGGGAGACGTTGTGATCCTTCGAACCCGTAAAATAGTTAAGCGCCGCACCATAAGATTCTTTTTTTACGACACGCAAATCAATATTGAGTCCGGTCTTTATTTTCACGGATGATTTTGTATTTCCGTGTGCAATGACATTTACAACATCCGGCATCGCCACAAAGTCGTCCATTACGAGCTTCGGCTTTTCCGAAACAACGAGAATGTCCACGTCTCCGATTGTTTCTTTTCTCCGTCGCGCCGAACCGGCAACAACCACCCTCTCGACGCCCGAAATGCGCTTGATATATTCTTCTACAGACCGTATACGCGGCATAGTGTAGCCCAAAATAAATCGCTTGCCGGAATCAGCCGCGAAACCGATGCCTTTGAGTATCTTCTCTTCGCTCTTTTTCCCAAACCCTTCGAGCTTCGCGATTTTTCCCGCTTTCGCCGCTTTTTCAAGGTCGGCAATGTTCCGCACGCCGAGTTCTTCGTATAGTTTTTTAATAGACTTCGGGCCAAGACCTTCCACCTTTCCCAATTCGTTGAGCCTCACCGGCGCCTTTTTCTTCAATTCCTCGTGATCTTTTATTTTTCCCGTCTTCAAAAACTCTTCAATTTTTTGAGCGATGGATACCCCGATCCCAGGAATAGTCTGGAGCTCCTTCACTCCCCCCTTTTTATATAGCCCGGCAATTTCTTCTTCTGAATTAGAAATTGCCTCTGCCGCTTTTTCGAATGCGCGCGGCTTGAACGGCACATTTTCCATCGCGAGATATTCCCCGATCTCATGCAATATTTCCGCTATTGCACCGTTTGAAACATCCATTCAACAATTATATCTGATCGAGTTTAGCAGGGATACCGGCTGTCGTCTTTTTCGGAAAGAGAAATTCCGGCACAAGCATCAGGGTTAAGGCCGACAGGGCACAAAGAGCTCCGGCCGAGACAAATACAACCTGAAATCCGAACTTTGAAACGAAGAAGCCGCCTAAAAAAGCGCTTGCACCGGCGCCGATCGAGGCCGCAGTGTTATCGAGCGCCCATTCAAAAGAAACCTTATCTTTATCCAAATGCCGAGAAAATATAGATGGCCACGCGACAAAATAAAGGGCGAAACCCACGGCGTGCATCGCCTGAACGAGATACAGCTGCCAAATCTCATGAACGAATGCGAAGAGTACCGCCGAGCCGCCCGTGATCATAATTCCCAAAATCAACGCGTAAAAATCATCTCTCTCGCCGTCATACTTGTCCAAAAATGTCGCGAGTGGAATTTGAATGATCGATTTTAAGATCCAATAAATTCCCACCGCCGTGCCCACCGTAACGATCGTTGCGTTTCGAACCGTGTCTACCACGAATATGGAAAATATCGGTTCTATTAATCCCCAACCGGCCAACAGCACGAGGTCGCTCACGACAAAATATCTGACGAGCTTATTTAGTTTTATGTTTACGTTTACGTGTATTCTCATAGAAGAAAATTAAAAAAAATCAAATATAAAAAATTAGGAATTTTCGGAAAGTAATCTTATTTATTTTTGATTTTTGATATTTCATTTTTGATTTATTTTTATTCCGCCATTGGGACGAACTCCACGTCTTCTCCTTTCATGACCACTTTTATCCTGCCTCCTTTCACGATACCCTTTTCGAGTAATTTTTTTGAAAGCGGCGACCGGAGCTTTTCATCTATCACGCGCCGGAGGGGCCGCGCACCGAATGCCGGGTCGTATCCCAATCTGGAAAATTCCGTAACGACGCTCGGGTCAAACTCCATCGAGATCCCCTGCTCGGAGAGCGTCGAAGCGACTTCCTTCAGGTACAAAACGACCACTTGATCTAAATCTTTCGGCATGAGATTTTTAAATATCACAATTTTTGAAAATCGGTTCAGGAGCTCCGGCTTGAATACGTCCGTGAGTTTCTTCTTCAGATATTCCGCGATCTCCGTCATCGCCTGCCCCTTACCCAGCGCTTCATTGATAATGTCAGAGTGCGCGTTTGATGTCGCGATGATTATCGTGTTTGTGAAATCAACCGTCCGGCCAAGATTGTCGGTGAGGCGGCCATCATCCAATACTTGGAGGAACAAATTCAAAATATCAGGGAACGCTTTTTCGAATTCATCGAGGAGGATCAAGCTGTAGGGCTTCTCCAGTATTGCATCCGTGAGCGCTCCTGAAATGCGCCCATCCGGCGATCCAATGAAGCGAAAGAAGCTTTGCTTGTCCTGATATTCCGTCATATCAAAACGTACCATGAGCTTTTCGGAACCGAACTGGATTTTCGCGATCGTTTTCGCGAGCTCGGTTTTTCCCACGCCAGTAGGACCGACAAACAAGAAACTGGCAATTGGGCCTCCTTTCCGCGAAAGCCCGCTCCGATACTCGCGGATTGATTCCGCGACGGCCTTCACCGCTTCATCCTGGCCAACCATCCGCTCGTGAATAATTTCTTCAAGATTCAACAACTTTTTCGATTCTTCCGCTCCCGCCTCGTGCATCGGAATATTTGATTTGGCTTCCGCTGCTCGTATCACATCCTCGGGGCCCAACGCCTTCTTGATCGCCTTCTGCACGTCCACAATCGCGCTCTTTAAAATTTCCTCCGCGCTTGAGGGCAAAAATTTATTGTGGAAATATTTCCGTCCCAATGAAACCGCCTTCTTCACCGCGCCGAAGCTGATGGTAACGCCAAATTGCCGCTCGAGTATCACGCTTTCATAGCTCAAGATTTTTTCTCCATCGGATTCTTTTATCTCGCTTATCCGAATCACTTCGAACGCGCCGACGAAATCGCTCCGCGGCTCGATGAACTCCTTGAATTCCTTCGGATACGACGTGCCAACAACCGGAAAGTCATTATTCATAATCACCGGCATCAGAGCATCGGCCGCAGAGAGATATGCCGTGCCGGAGGTTTTCACCAGATTGTGAATATCCGGGATGTAGAGAATGATGTTGCCCGCGAGCAGAATTTCCTCGACAATTTTTTTGAGACGCGCGTTTAGCTCTTCGGGCGCCGCTCCCGCGACAAGACTTGAAATTTCCAGCGTTACGAGCCGCTTGTCAAAGAGCGCCGGCGGTACGTCGTCTTTCGTAAGCTTCATCGCGAGATGCCGCACGATTGCCTCTTTGCCGATTCCCGACTCCCCGACCAGAAGCGTGTTTGGGTTTATGGGCCGGGCGAGCGTTGTAACAAGATGCTCATACTCATCCTCATGCCCGATTAAAAATCCTATCTGACCAGAGCGCGCGAGATCGGTAAAGTCGAGCGAATACTTGTCGAGAAGCGGCGTCGGCCTCGATGTCCATGCACGATTCATGATTCTGTGACGTATCAGGCGATGCGACCCCAACGAAAACCCGCCGACGGATGCCGGAAGTCCCCCGCCCATACGGCGCGACCGCCCCATTGATCCAAAAATCAAGGCCTTATCCAGGTCCCCGCTCGATATTTCAAAAACCGCAAAGAGTCTGTGCGCGGATTCATCGGGGAGCGTTGACATCGCTGAAAATAAATCGCTCGGCTCTATACATAAATGGCCTTCGGTGAGCGCGTGTATAAATGCTTCGCGAACCAAGATTTCAACCGAGGCACAATTCCCTTCTTTTGAAATATTCGCTTTATCGCTACTCCCTTCCAAGAACTCATCCGTTTTTTGGACAAATTCCTTAGGAGAAACATCAAGCCGCCGGAGCGCCTCCTCGATTTCCGGCAAGCCGATCAATTCCCGAATCACCTCCACAAAAAAATCCCTTCCCGTAATGAAACTTTTATCAAACCCGGCTTCGATGATAGAAAACGATTTGGGATTTAGATAGCTTGCAAGATTGATCGCGCCTTCGGCGGGCAACTCGGTAATCGGACGATCGGCCTCTTTCGCGTGAATGAGCCGATCAAACAAGAATAATAAAATGAGTACTCCACAGAGACGAAGCGACGTGATGCCAGTGATAAAAAAAGTGAAAGCGGCAAAGCCGAGTACGAGATACGCGGTGTATCCCGAAACACGCACGATAAATCTCCCCGGAATGGTCATTAAGAGCCGCGGATCCCTGAAAAATATTTCGCGAGTGGCGGCGGCCGGCTGTTGGGGAATAGTGTTCTCCATGTGCGTTTCAGTTTTTGAGATTTAAAACTGCATATACCACGATGCCGATGGGAATTGAAATCCAGATACAATATGCCGCTACGAAGATAATTGATATGAAAGCGTAGGTAAGTCCTCCTATGGTAATCCTGCCCGTCCGGAACAGAATACCCAAAATTCTTCCGATGACCGAATAGTCCTTATAGAGCGGCTCAAAAAAATGCTTCAGCGTTACCCGAAACGCAAATCCTTTGTCGAGGTCTTCGAGCCGCGAAATGAATTCGTGGATGAAACGCCGCGTGCCGTCCACGTACCAATGGTGGAAAAAATCGCCGATGCGATAAATTGCCCTATTTGTAAGATATATGAGTGAAAAGTTCACCTTTTAATTATACACCAATACCGAGGTTATTTGTTATGGCTCGTGCAGTAAAATTAAAATAACTTCGCCTGCGGTTTGCGGACGGGCTTCTTCGGTTCTTCTACATTTAAAACGCCGGGTACGACGGGTTTAAATTCACCCTTGAGGACGAGGTTTACAATGCCGGGAAGTTTTTTGAAGCTTACCTGAAGCTGGCTCATAGTGCCTGTCCCGCGGAGCGCGGCGGCGGGGTGAAACATCGGCACGACGACGAGATCGCCTACTTTAAACGCGGTCCCCTGGTCGCGGGAAATTTTCGCAAGCGGCAGAAAATAGTTCATCGCGAAGCGGCCGAGTGGAACAATTATTTTCGGCTGGATGATTTCTATTTGCTTTGTTAAATATGGTTTATAGGCTTCGATCTCTTCCGGCAACGGGTCGCGATTTTCCGGCGGACGGCGCTTCACGATGTTTGTGATATACACGTCTTCGCGCTTCCAACCAACCTCCCTGATAAGCTTATTTAAAAGTTCGCCTCCGCGGCCTACAAATGGCCGGCCGAGCCGGTCCTCATGAAAACCGGGCGCTTCACCGATACACATGACGTCCGCGTTGATGTTCCCCTCGCCAAAAACCAATTTTGCTGGACGGAGCGGAAGCTTAAGGTTTCCTTCTATTTCTTTCTGGAGTTCCGTAAGTGCCAATCGTTTATCCATTTTTTTATTATACCAATAGCCGCAAGATATGTATAAAAATTAAAAGCGGGCTTCCCTCAAATTTTAAGAAAAAAAAGAACGCCATCCTTCCTGGACGGCGATCTCTTGTTTGAGATGAGTTGCTTAAGCGGCCTTGCGAAATGCTTTTGCCACCCTTGTTAAGGAAGGAGTCAATTGGGCGCGACACTCCCTCGCATTTTTTGCCAGAATTCTGCCTTTTGGAGGGGAATAAAGAGCCGGAGAATGGAGCCTGATGAGTCTGCGAGTGAAGAATTGCATAAACTCCTTTAGCTCCTCAACTGAAGCTCCTATTTTCTTCGCCCTGTGTATCACTTCCGGCCCCAAGCTCGGATAGATCCCCGTGCCTCGCGTCTTGAACAGATCTTCGAGAACAATGATGGCCAGTTGGCCCCGTCTTCTTTTTGTCATATGCACACCTTATTTTTACCCTGTTTGAGTTGTGTATCACGATGTTTTTCGGCTTCACACGAAGCCGCATCGGATTGCTACGAACACCATATCACCCCTCTTGCTGTTTATCAAACTTGATACTAGATTTAACCCCACGAAAAGAAAAGGCGCCGACAACTTGTATCGGCGCGTAGAACATTGCAAGGGCTGCCTCATGTACCAGAAGCCTGCTTGTTACGCTGGATGATGTCGTAGATTTCTTCCCGATGTACAGGAAGTTCCGAGGGAGCTTGGATGCCAAGTTTTACAACATCTCTTTGGTTCTCATCTTTTGCAATCCGCAACACTCTGATGACGATGCGGTCGCCCAAGAAGATGCACTCGTTGAGTTTTCTGTGAAATATTATCCAATCTCCTTCCCGCGGAACTGGGTTACCGGTTTCCTCCAAGCGAATCGGCATTTCGGTCGGCACTTTAACTTCGATGGTAACCACATCACGGTCGAAGCGAACTGTTTTCAGGATAATCCTGCCATCAATCACGATTTTTTCCGTAGCTCTGCGCGATAGTACTAACATACATCTTGTGTCGGGGATGACGCCCACCCGCGGCGATTAAGGTTGTGAATGAACTAGTGACAAGAGAGTATCATGTACCAGCTGATTTTGTAAACTAAACTGCCGGACGCGGGTTTTAGTTTTTCTCTTTGTGCGCCTGACAGGAATTGAACCTGTATCACCTCCTTCGGAGGGAGATATTCTATCCGTTGAACTACAGGCGCGGCTTCAATTTCAACATACTATACTCGTGTCTAGTCTTTCTTTCAATGTAGAAACTGAAGGATCGAGAACACCGCCGCGAACGCAAACACAGCCGCAGATAATATAAATCCCCACTTCGCGACGCCCTTTGGCTTCAAAACTTTTAACCCGACAAGAAGGATGATGAGATACTGCAGACTCAACAGCATACCGCCGGAAATGCCGACTATGCCGAGAAAATTATTAAAGCCCGACATCACAAGCACGAGCGGAAGGAGTACGATGAGGAATATGCTCCAGCCGCGCTTCCATCGGCAATCCCTCTCAAGCGAATTGCGAATTTCGATGCCGACCGGAACGTATGATGTCCATATCGCAAAAAGGCCGAGCACGCCGATAATCGCCATCTCCCACCAGGGCCATCCCGACGCCACAAGACCGGAAACGGTATCGGGAGTCACGTGTGACACCGATCCCAAAATACCGCTCACAAACATTGAGTAGAGGAATGCGGCGAAGAGCGTTCCGAGCGCAAGAGACTTTGCGGCAACGAGCGGAGACGCGTGAGATCTTTTCTCTTCGTCAAACAGTGGCTCGATTGCGGTCCATCCGGCAAGAGAGAACAGTATTCCGGCAAACGGTAAAAAGAATTTTTCGCCCACAAATAACGGAA
>CAYQKB010000040.1:0-9152 GCA_964418085.1 uncultured Candidatus Saccharibacteria bacterium | reverse complement strand
GCGCTTCATCACCGCGCGGCGCGATGTGGTGTGGATGGGGCAAATTTATCGGGCGCTTGGACTCACCGTGAGTTGTCTCGTGCCGAACGCCGCATATATGTATGACCCTGCTTACGTACAAGCGAAACAGGAAGACGGCACAAATGACACGAGGACTGGCGCCGAAGGATCGGCGCTACTCGATAAAGAGCGCGATACTACGGGCGCGTTTTTGGTGCAGCAGGAATTTTTGAAGCCGGTGTCGCGGCGGGATGCGTATGCGGCGGACATAACGTATGGCACAAACCATGAGTTTGGGTTCGATTATTTGCGGGACAATTTGGCGTATCGGCTTGAGGATCGGGTTCAGCGAGACTATTATTTCGCCATCATTGATGAAGTGGACAGCATTTTAATTGACGAATCGCGGACGCCGCTCATTATCGCCGCGCCGGATGCGGAGTCCTCGGGATTTTACAGAGCATTCGCGCGCGTGGTGAAAAATTTGAAGCGTGATGAGGATTATGATGTTGATGAAAAGACCCGATCGGTAAACATTACCGAGAAAGGAATCGAGAAGGTTGAAAAAATTGTTGGAGTGAATAATTTGTACGCGCCGGAGCATTTGCGGCTTGTGCATTTTATGGAAGAGAGCTTGAAGGCGCAAGCGCTTTTTACGAGAGACAAAGATTACGTGGTGAAAAACGGGGAGGTGATTATTGTTGACGAGTTTACCGGCCGGCTTCTTTTGGGACGGCGGTATCAGGGCGGGCTTCACCAGGCGATTGAAGCGAAAGAAGGCGTGCTTGTGAAGGAGGAATCGAAGACGTACGCGAAAATTTCGATACAGAACTATTTCCGGATGTATAAAAAGATTTCCGGTATGACGGGTACGGCGCAGACGTCGGCGGAGGAATTTCATAAAGTGTATCAGCTGGAGGTGATCACCGTACCGACAAATAAGCCGGTAATCCGGAAAGATTTGGAAGACGTGATTTATAAAACCGCGGAGGCGCGGTGGAAGGCGGTTGTGAAGGAGGTGAAGGAGCGGCATGAGGCGGGGCAGCCGATTTTGCTTGGTACGACTTCAATCGAAAAGAACGAACTTATTTCCTCGATGCTTAAGAAAGCGGGCATTCCGCACGAGGTACTGAACGCGAAAAATAACGAGCGTGAGGGTTTGATTATCGCGCAGGCGGGCAAGCGCGGCGCGGTGATGGTGGCAACAAATGTGGCGGGCCGCGGCGTGGACATTATTTTGGGTGGTAATCCGCCGACGCCGGAAGAAGCGGAGAGCGTGCGCGCTGTCGGGGGACTACACGTAATCGGTACGGAGCGGCACGAGGCGCGCCGGATTGATAACCAGCTCCGTGGGCGATCGGGGCGGCAGGGCGACCCGGGCTCGTCGCGATTTTTCCTATCGGCGGAGGATGACTTGCTTCGCATTTTTGGCGGAGATCGTTTGAAAAATATCATGGAGCGGTTCAATGTTCCGGAGGATGAGCCGATTGAGGCGGGCATGATGTCGAAAATTGTCGGACAGGCGCAGGCGAAGGTGGAGGGTGCTAACTTCGATATGCGAAAACATTTACTCGAATACGATGATGTTTTGAACAAGCAGCGCGGTGCGGTGTACGCGCGCCGGCTTGAAGTGATTACGAGTTTGAATAAGGAGGCGCTTTCAAAAATTGTTTTCGATTCGGCGGAAGAGCATTTTGAGCGCTTGGCTGCGCAGGCAATTGGCCCTGAGGGCGGGGAGATGCACCCGGAAAAATTCGCCGAGCTCAAAAAAACATTTACGGATGCGGGAATTGTGGATAAGAATAATGAATCTGGAATAATGAATAATGAGGAAGATTTGCGTGAAGTACTTCGGAAGCAAAGCGATAAAGCGGCGGAGGACGGGCAGACGGTTGGCCGGGTGCTTAGTATTCTCGACATGCTGTGGATGAATCACTTGGAAGAGCTTGAGGCTCTTGCCGGTTCTGTGGGACTCCGCGCGTACGGACAGCGCGATCCGCTCGTGGAATATAGAAATGAGGCGCACAAAATTTTCAGAGATTTCTGGGGCAATTTTGATGCGTGGATATTTATGAATTTATTCAGAATGATTCAAGCGACATCGGGGACTGGGGCAGGCAACCAGGGACTCGGGGGACGAGCAAATATTCCTGCTTCAAATAATCAGTCGGCTGTTGTCGGAGGCAATGTGGGCAGAAATGACCCGTGCCCGTGCGGGAGTGGGAAGAAATACAAAAAATGCCATGGAAAATAATTTAGAGGAGCGTGTTCAAAAAATTGAGGAAAGGAATCGCAAAGTTGAAGAGGATAAAGCGTGGGAGACAAGCTGGACTCGGAGGATTCTGCTTGCACTCTTTACATATTTAGCGATCGGGATTTATATGTGGGCGATAGGTATTTCGCGGCCGCTTATCAATGCTATTGTTCCCACTGCTGGTTTTATGATTTCGACTCTTGCGATGCCGTTTTTCAAAAAGATGTGGCTGAATTCACGGAATAAGAGATAGTGATGATGGGGCGGGATAATTAAAATTGGCTGGGTGAAAGCAATTGTCGAGTTGTACGTCTTATAGTTTGAGACATTTAAAAACATGATTGTCAAAAAGAAAAACGGTTATTACGTGCTTTCCGAAAAAACCCGGAGAAATTTGGGCGGTCCGTATAAAACGCGTGCCGAGGCGGTGAAGCGGCTTCGCCAAGTCGAGTTTTTTAAACATAAAGGGAAGAGGTGAATGGGGTGGTGGCTAAAAACAATACGGAGTATTTTTGAAACACAGGATATTTTTCCTACTGAAAAATTCCTCGACCTCGCGTCGTCACGCTCCGGTACGGTTTCAAAAATACTCCGTATCGTTTTTTAGTCGTGTGTTAAAGTTAAATGTATAGTATGAATAAACAAAAAAATTATTTTGAACATCCGGGGAAAGTGGTGGAAGCCGGGACGCGGTTCAAGCACGTGATGGCGATCACGCTTAATCCTGCACGGGATAATAGAGAAGGGATTATTCGGTGCATTGTGAGCCGCGAAGGGGACGTGGACGTGAAGGGCTACGTGGATAGAAGCGAGTTGCATCTCGTCGCGGGAAATTCTTTGGAAAAGTTTGAGATCGGCGAGCGGCTCCGCATAAAAAATGAAGCGGAGATTATTGCCGAGCTTGAGGGGATAGATCGAGAATTTATCGGGCTTGAGGATCCGGATATTTTTGTAGACGAGAAGGGACTTGTGCACGCGTACTTTACGATGCCGTTTATAAATAAAAGTGGCCCGGAAAAACATGCGCACGTGCATGTGGGGCATGCGGTGGGGAAGGGTCTCGATTCGCTCGTGATGAGCGAGCCTGTGCTCATGGCCCGGAAGGAAAACAATTTTGAAGGAGCAAAAGAAGTGTCGATCGCGCCAAGGAACGCTCAAGGTTTTCGATATAATTTAGTTGAATCCTCAAGACGAGAAAAAGATTTTATCTACTCGGTTGTGCGTGTGGCGATTGCCGAGGATATGGGGAAACCTTGGAAATTTGGCGAGGTCGCCTTTCATCCAAAGGAGCATACAATTCCGTGGATTGGCGGGCATGCGTCGCCGGGGCCGCTTTTGCCTCGGGAGTTTATAGATATTGGAGAGGGAAAGCTGCTTGGTATTATGAACGGCCGCGAGGCGAACACGCGCGTGAATGATAAAATACTCTACGGTATGTTTTCCGTCGGGCTCTTTATTTATGATTACGAGCATGGGAAAATAGATTGGATTTCTCCCGAGCCGTTTATACAAGACAGCGAGGCGAGGACAATTACTTTCGCGAGCCATTTTGTTTTAGAGGGGAAAGGGAAAGGCATGCTCTATGCGCACGTGGATGATTCGTTCGTGCGGGCGTATACGCTTACGGCGGATTTGATTAAACCCCATCTCAAAAGTAGGTATTGACGAAGAACCGCGGTTCTCACGGTTATTTTCGGCTGAAAACAACGATTTCCTTCGCAGGATACGACCGTATCCTTTGTCGGAATATCCTTGTTTTCATCTCGAAAATTCCTCGCGACAACCGCAGGCCTACTTTTGAGACGGGGTCTAAACCTCTGCTTCCTTGATAAGGACGAAGATTTTTTAAGATGTAAGTCTCTCGTTATCCCTGCGTCACACCATATGTAAAGGTCGGATTGTTTTTGTTTAAGTTAACGCAATACATTAATAAAAAATCATGAATAAAAAATTTATAGTTGGTTTGGCTGCGGTCGTTCTTGCGGTTAGTGCCGGGTTCTCATATCAGGCGAGCGTTTTCGCCAAGGATAACGGCAAGCATGGCAATGATGAGGCGGAACAAGCTCGGGGGGCGCACGCCACCGGCTCAACGCTTGAGGTTCATATTTCTGACAATGGTGCGGTGTTGGTGCGGGGCGCAAAGGTTACGTCGGTGACGAGCAGCTCGCTCGCCGCTACAACCGCATGGGGACCGGTATCTTTGAACTGGACGGTTATCGTTGATGCGAATACGAGATTCGGGAAAAAAGATAGGGGAGTTTCTTCTCTCGCCGGAATCTCGGTTGGAGATGTCGTGAGTTTCAGTGGGTCGCTTGATTCGAGTGCTTCAAGTCTGACTGTCCGCGCCGATGCGATAAAAGATTGGTCCGCGCAGTCAGTTCCCAAAAAACATTCCACGTTTGACGGTACAGTTTTGAGCGCAAATGCTTCCTCGAGCACGTTTGTGCTAGGAACTGAGGAGCAGGGAAATATTACTGTCGCGGTGACGAGCTCGACCACCATCATGAAAGAAAATTCCGTTGGGACATTTGCGGATATCACTGCAGGATTAAAAGTGACTGTGAAGGGGATGTGGAATGCTTCTACAAATCAGCTAGAGGCCGATTCGGTGAAGGTTCATCTTGCCGGTGCCGTGCGGACAACCCTTGAAGGCAGAATCAAAACTCTTCCGGGGACAGTTTTGCCCACAACGATGACAATCACCGTTGGGCAGGTTGATTACAAAGTAAATATTGATTCGGATACGTCCGTTTTGAATTCGCTGTGGCTTCGGCTTCCGCTCGGTGCTATGCGGATAGGTGATGACATCCGGGTATATGGAACAGTGAATGTCGGTGCGACGGTTGACGCGACCGTTGTGCGCGATACGAGTTTGAGATAAGGTAAATTTGCCGTGGGCAAGTGACTTTTGAAACACAGGATATTTCGCCCGAAGCGAAATTCCTCGCTCTCGCGCCGCCGCGCTCCGAGACGGTTTCAAAAGTCACTGCCCACGGCTTTTAAGGAAAATTGGGGGTAAATCAAAAAATATTCCTCGCTTGAGGAATATTTTTTTGGTATTCTTAATCTCATGAACCCAAAAAACACTTTACTTATCGGTGGTATTATCGTGATTGTGGTCGGCGGATATTTTTTCTGGCATAATCAAGACAGTGGTAATCCGGGTCCAGTCGGTGCTGTAGCATCAAGTACGGCTTCGGGAAACATGTCGGGTAGCTCAATCCTTTCTCATTATATGATCACACTTAAAACTAATTTCGGGGATATTACATTCCAGACCTACGATGCCGATGCGCCGAAGACGGTGGCAAATTTCGTTTCACTCGCGGGGAAAAAATTTTATGACGGACTGACGTTCCACCGCGTGATTCCGGGATTCATGATTCAGGGCGGCGATCCGAACTGTACTCCGGCACGCTCAAGCGGTGCGTGCGGCACGGGCGGGCCGGGATATAAGTTTGATGATGAATTAAATCCCGCTACTCCGTCGTATCAAGCAGGATATAAAAAAGGAGTTGTGGCGATGGCAAATGCGGGGCCGAATACGAATGGCAGCCAATTTTTTATCATGCTGGCGGATTATCCGCTTCCCAATAACTACACGATTTTCGGGAAAGTGGTGAGTGGGCAAGATGTGGTGGATAAAATCGGTTTGGTAAAAACTGATCAAGGCGATAGGCCGCTTTCTCCGGTGATTATAGAGAGCGTTGGTGTCGAAAAGCTACTCACTCAATAATATTTTCATATGGCATTGATCAAAAAGAAAATCTGGCCCGCGTATTTCGATGACGTTGCCTCCGGCAAGAAAAAATTCGAGTTACGGCTCAATGATTTTGAGGTGAATGAAGGCGATACGCTGATCTTGGAAGAATGGGATCCGAAGACAAAAGAATATACGGGAAGAAATATTTCGAAGATAGTAACATATGTCGGGAAGTTCAAGATAGACAAATTATTTTGGCCGGAGGAACAGATAAAGGAAAAAGGTATTCAGATTATTTCATTCGAGTGAAATGTTGAGATAAAAAATAAATGAACGAACCAATTTTTCAACCCAAGCCGGGGCAGATTGATTTTACAAACGAGAAGCGGGCGCCCATCCTTAACTGCGTGGTTCAGTGCGGAGGCAGAATTCTTGTTGCGCGGCGGAGTTCCCGTATGAACAATTATCCCGGGTTTTGGAATGGTATTTCCGGCTATATTGATGACGAAAAAAGCATTGAAGAAAAAGTAAAAGAAGAGTTGCAGGAAGAGCTGGGGATCGGCGAACGAAATATCATCGAGATTGTTGAGGGAACTATTTTTGAACAGATTGACCAGAAGTACGGCAAGACATGGATTGTGCATCCCGTGCTTGTGAAGGTGAGTGCGGACACGGTGGTGCCGAATTGGGAAATAGAAGATTATAAATGGATTGATCCCGAAGAGGTTAGTTCGTTCGAGCTTGTTCCCGGGTTCGAGCAGGTGGTGTCGGGATTGTTGAAGTACTTGTAAACAAAGATAAATAACATCACCGGAGCTTTTTGGAGTACAGATATTTTTTTGCTAAAAAATTCTTCTTCCTCGCGTCGTCGCGCCCTCCTTCGACGGTGAGCTCAGGACGTCGAACCGCGGATGCCTCCAAAAAGCTCTGGCGCTGTTATTTCCTAGAATTTCAGATATTATTTGTAGATGAAATACAACAAGTTAGTTCGGGACAAAATCCCCGAGTATATAAAAACAAAAGGCGGGACGCCGATTTTTCACGTTGCGGATGAGCAGGAATATTGGAAAAAGCTCAAAGAGAAGTTGGGCGAGGAGGCCGCGGAGTTTGTTGCGGCGGAAAACATTGAGGAGCTGGCAGATCTTTGGGAGGTGATCGAGGCTATTATCGAATATAAGCATTTTGATCAAAAAGAAATTTGGCAGGTGAAAAACAAAAAAGCTGCGGAACGAGGAAAATTTAAAAATCGGATAATACTCGACGAATCGTGAAGAATAAAGGAGCGAAAATTTCGGCCGTCACGAGAGACCTTTTTCAAAAAGTGAGGGAGCTCCATTTGCCTTTTGGGGAATATGCGCTCTTCGGGTCTTGCCCACTCGGAATTCGAGGCATTAGAGAGTGCAATGATGCGGATATTATAGTTTCGAAGTCCCTTTTCGAAAAATTTCGCGGGATGCCCGGATGGGAATTGCGCATTACTACTCAAGGCGGCGAATGCCTGACGCGCGATATGATCGAGCTTTTTTGGGAGTGGAGACCCGGCGTCTGGGATATAGGTAGACTTATTGCCGAGGCCGAGATTATTGATGGGCTTCCTTTTGTGCGGTTGCAATCGGTGCTCGAATCGAAAAAAATGCGCGCCCTTCCAAAGGACATTCCCGATATCGAGGCTATCCTAGAATTTTTGGGTACATGGAAATTATTTACAAAGTCTACGGACGTGTGGGAGGCGATGCTTCGGGATTCTGCGGAAGCGAAGACGACAATCAATATGGAATCGTATATTTTTGTTGTGGACGAGATAGGGAAAAGATTTCTCGAGCTATTTAAACGGAAGGTGCAGGAAGGTGTACGGGTGCGGGTAATCTGCGACATGGTGGGGAGCTATAGTTTTTTCAATTCCTCGGATGCGAAAGCGCTTGCGGCGGCAGGAGTCGAAATTAGATTCTTTAACCCGATTCGTCCATGGCGCGTGGGGATGTTCGGCTCTTTTTTTCACCGCGATCACCGGAAAGTTCTTATTATTGATTCTCGTATCGGCTATACCGGCGGCGTGAATATTGTGAGTCGGATGAGCGGCTGGAGGGACACACATGTTCGCATTGAAGGGGCGGTTCTTCGCGAGATGTCTCACGCGTTCGAACGGATGTGGGCTTCGACAACATATGAGAAGGGTTTTTTGAAAAGGTTTCGGAGGCCGTATGTGGTTAACTCAAGCTTTTCATATCTCACCAGTGCTCCGTATTTGAGGCAGCGTTTTGTGTATCGGAAGATGCTCCAAGCACTTCGGGGAGCCAAGCGATATGCTTTTTTTACAACTCCGTACTTCGTTCCAAGCGTTCGGCTTTTCTCCGCGCTTCAGAGAGCTGCATCCCGAAATGTTGATGTGCGGATTTTGATTCCCGAAACTTCCGATGTGCGCATGGTTGACATCGCCGCCGGTGCGTATTTTACGCTCGCCCTTAAGTCGAACATAAAAATATATCGGTATCGAAAATCCATATTGCACGTGAAGAGTGCTGTGATTGATGGTGAGTGGGGGACGGTTGGGAGTGCGAACCTCGACAATATTAGTTTGCTTTCAAACTACGAGGGAAATTTAGTGGGCAGAGAGAAGAATTTCATTCAGGAGCTAAAAAATCACTTCCTCAATGATCTTGCCGTATCCGATGAACTGAAACATGATGATTGGATACGGAGGCCTTTTCTCCGAAAATTTTTAGAGATGATAAGTTGGCCGGTGCACAGAATTTTGTAGAAATTATATATTATCACCTTTCGCAATAACGCTTTTTTGGTCGGATATTTTCTTGCTAGAAAATTCCTCTGCCTCGCACCGCCGCGCTCCGGATGACCCAAAAAAGCGTTATTGCGAAATTATTTGTGGGATTTTATTATAATTACGATGATGAATAAAATGTTAACGCTTTGTATTATTCATGATGGTTCACGCGTGCTTTTGGGGATGAAAAAGCGGGGGTTTGGCGTGGGGCGCTGGAACGGGTTTGGAGGAAAGATGCAAGCTGGCGAAACAGTTGAAGACGCGGCGCGGCGAGAGGTGAAAGAGGAGGCGGGGATTGATATCGTTGAAATGGAGTTGGTCGGAATTATCGAATTTGAATTTTCCCTCGAGAAACCTCGGGACGAGCAGGGAGATCCCGACATTCTTGAGGTGCATATATTCAAGGCGAGTAC
>CAYQKB010000039.1:0-10291 GCA_964418085.1 uncultured Candidatus Saccharibacteria bacterium | reverse complement strand
CTCAAAATCCTGCGATCGCAAGGTCATGAGGGTTCGACTCCCTCCTCGCCCACCAATAAAAGTCCGCTCATCGCAAACAAGTGGATTTTTATTGGTGGAGGGAGTCGAACTTCGTCCACGTCTGCGCACACTATAAAAACTCTTAATCTTTTTATTTCGCAGCACTATTCCCGCTTACGCCACCATTAAAACTTGTTCCCAGATTAGAACTGACTCCCATATTACTGCTAACATTTCCACTCACGCCAAAATTCCCACTCACGCCGCCGCTTCCCGCATTCACCACACAGCTCGTTGTTCCGGTGATGGTGCCATGTGCCCCGCCATTTACAGAGTTAATTGTGATCACATAGGGAGTTGCCGATGGTGAAGGATAGGCAACACTGATTGATGCTCCGCTTCCTATGACGTGTTGGAATGAAGGAATCGCTCCGGGGGAATAGATGTCGTAGGAGCTGATTGCACCTCCCGTGAGAGTTATGGTTGCCGGAGAGTTGGGCGAGACTGATTGGGTTTTTGGAGAACACACAAGAGCCGGAGTGGATGTAAGCGCCATAGCACCAACTACATTTATTGCATACGTGCTCACGTTCTGAACAGTGCCGCCGGAAATCACCGCACGAACACCAATATAGTAAGAACCGATTGGCAGAGAGGAAAGAGACAACGTTTCATTTCCGTCATTTTGGGTATTCGCCTTCAAAATATATTCGGTTGATCCACCCGCTCCAAGGTTGCCGCTCTGTCCGGTATTGCCGCTCGTGCCACTATTTGCAGAAACACCGAGATTGCCGCTTGCGGATTGCGAAACGGGCCGGGCAAAAAGGGTAACTGCTGCCGAGCTCGGAATACCGGAGGATTTCCATATGAGCGTTTGAGTAGATCCTTGCTTCCACGTTACGGCACTAGCGGGGGAAAGAAGGGTCAAAGACACCGGGGAAACAACACCTCCTCCCCCTCCAGAAGCCGCACCGGAAGCGGTCACTGTCACATCCTGTGTGGTCTGCTCAACGCCATTCACCTGAATTGAAAAATGATGCGGGTTATATGTCGTATGAATATCTCGAGCATAAATAGTGAACGTTATCGGCTCGCCGGATTTTATCCCCCTGTCTTCCTGCGGCGCAAAATTTACGTTTGTCTGGGAGCCCCACCCCTGCTGGTCAGCCGCGCTTATGAACACATTCGAGAGCGGGTGATTCGTCTGGTTTTGCGCGCGTATCGTAATAGTAATCGTGTCACCCACAACTGCAGCGGTGGAAGAAAAATCCACGCCTTGAACCCGAACAGGATCTGTGGTTTCAAAATCCGCATAATAATAATTGCTTGCGCCCGTTGTGGGATCCGTTACGCTCACCCCCTGGTACCCGGCCGGCAACACTCCATGAGCGCGCGGAGTAAACGTGATTGTTTTTCCATCCAAAGAAGATTGCGCAAATGTATGGTTGGCAACAGTTACGATACCGCCGGTTTTCGGGAACCTCACACCCGAGATGGTAACCGGCTTTGCAACGTCGGCAGGGTTCGGGGTAGCAGAACTGATATACGGAGAAATTTCCCCGACGATAAGAACTTTATTTGTTTGGTTCGGAGATGGCTGAATAAAGGAGTACCCGGATGCGTCCTGCGCGGAGACACCGCTTAATGTTGCATAATATTCCCCGGCAAACATTTTCCGCGGAGTGAAATAGCTGCGAGCCTGGAATGTGGCCGTGGTATTTGCGGGAATGATGTAGTAACCATTTCCATACATATCAACCGTATCGGTGCCGTTACCGGACACTAATTTAAAGTCGGAAGAATCCGGATAGGCGTACGTGCTGCTACCGTCATAAGCATATATCTGGAAATATTTATACATCTGCAAATCGGTTCCACCTGCGTGCACGCCCGCAATAAAGGTTGCCTCAAGCGCAGACTCCCCGCCCGCCGAATCGTATTTAAGCCGAAGCGATGGAGATCCAATGACTGTAACTGCCGGAGGTGGAGGCGGAATGATTGTAAAAAGTCCGCTTTTATCCCCGATGCACGACGAGTCCGGAGATGAGCAACCGATACTGACGTAATACTGGCCGGGGGTAATACCGCTGATCGGCCATGTTGTGTTTCCGGTGTTGGATACAAGCCTCGAAGCTCCCGTCCTTGATGACGAAGCACTCGAAAGTGATACATACATCCAAGTTGAAGTTGGAACAGTACTCGATGTCCAACGTATGTTGATGTCCGATGTGAAAGTTTCGCCTCCCTTGGGCGACAAAAGAGTAATACCCGGCAGTACAGAAAACGCTCCGCTATCCCCCTCCTCGCAGGTAGGATCGAAACTGCACGTTATTCGAATGTAATATGTTCCCGGAGCGACGGGCGCGGGAAACCCAAGCCGCCACGTCGTGCTGCCGGTATTTGTTACGCGCACCGCCTGGGCACTTACATCCCCCGGCTTACCGGTTAAACTTCGCGAAAGATAGACGTCTACCGAGCTCGTCGGCGAAAGATTTTGTGAAGTCCAAGTCACCGTCATATCCGAACCCGCGGCAAGTTTCTCCCCACCGGTTGGAAAAACAACATCAATTGATGAAATTGATGTAGAAGTCACAGCAGCACATCCAAAGCACCCAGTGCGCTGATTGTCATGGAGCGCAGTCGACCAATCAATTTTTTGCGGATTATATGAGTTTCCTAATGTGAGAGGATATAATCTTGTTTCATACGAATTACCGAAGCCTGCATGAAAATCTGAAGGCAAAAAGTCAGATTCAAGCACAACATCCGTAATACCGTCACCGTTGAAATCCGTGAGAATTGGCTCTCTATACTCATAATCATCTACCGCTCCCATTGTGGGTATTTCAATATCTCGCTCTAGAGTACCACTCCCATCAAAAATTTCTACGCCCGATGGAGTTCCATTAAACCAGCGACTTACATAATCCAGGACTATATCTGATTTCCCATCACCATTTACGTCACCAAGAGTAAGACCTCGAATCAACTTCGCCGGATCCGAAAGGTCTATATCAAAAACCGAATTGAGTTCGCCATCAAATGCTACCAATTTTTGATATTTGCCTAACGCTTCCGACGCCCACGTGTCATTGAGCGTTGCGACTATAGTCGGTTTGCCATTACGCAAATTTCCAACCGCGAGCTTGCCCATGGTATAGCCATCTATTTCTTTTTGAGCCAAAACAGCTCCGTTGCTATCGATAACCTTAATGTACGTTTTGTAAGCATTTATATTATTTTTATCCTGCAAATATATATCCGCATCCAGCAAGCTATATCCCACAACCAGTTCCGAATTTCCGTCTCCATTTAAATCCGCAATTACTGGCCATGTGAAGGACAGCGAGACATCCTTACTCGCATCATCAAATAAAAATGTACGCGAGACGGGTTTATTATCCCCTCCATAAATATCCGCATATAATTTAAGGTGCATCACGTCAAAATATGGAAGGGTGGTTGTGTTTATAGTTCCCGCAATAATTGTGGGGCGCTCCTCGGTTCCGTTTTTGAGAAACCCAATGTGAGGACTAACGATTGTATACGGCAAATCACCCAGCGCTGTATTGATTGGAAATCCACTTAACACACTTCCATGAGTGGTGTGCCCAAGAAGAGAAATCTGTCCACTGTGTATGTCAAAATTCATAGTATATACCTCCGGCCTTCCATCATGATTCCTGTCAAAAATAGTGGCGGGAGCCATTGTCGGCCTCGGCCAGCCATAGTCGTCCCAGTTCGATACCACCGCGCCATCTTTGTCAACAATTTTTGTCGTTTTATCACCTACTACAACCATCAAATTTTTTTGGTACGACGAATCAAAATATATTGAAGACAAACTACCAAAAAATGTATCCGGGACGCTTGAAGTGGCTCCGGATTTTTCCATAAAAGAATCTATCCGTTTATATGTCGCATCACTTTTATACAAATAGAAATTTGCTCCACCGCACCAGCCGGCGCCGCATGTTAGGAAGTGGGGTATGATCCACGAAGGAATCTTATCCGCGCCGAGATTTGAAACGCTGTGAACGTCACGTGGAAAACCGTATATGTCTCCGGGCCAACCGGTGAACAATTCATGTACCACGGCAATTCTAAACGGCGAATCATCTTTCCATGCACCATTTTGAAATACCGAGAGGATAAGCGAATATGGTCCGTCATCAGTAAGACTATCGGCATTAAAAGTACAGAGCGTGCCGCCAGTAGGAATATTTGTGGGCGGGCAAAGAGCTGTCCTCGCAC
This sequence comes from uncultured Candidatus Saccharibacteria bacterium, assembly GCA_964418085.1. Classification (GTDB taxonomy): domain Bacteria; phylum Patescibacteriota; class Minisyncoccia; order UBA6257; family 2-01-FULL-56-20; genus JBBTYG01. The sequence continues at coordinate 6,037 of CAYQKB010000039.1, read as the reverse complement.
CCTCTCTACCTTGTACCGAATAATCAATTTTAAACTGTGTCGCGCTTGGAATCGAAATCGAGCCTTTGATAATTTGATTCCCGTGGTTTACATAATTCATGGTATTTCCCACGGAATCAATTTCCATATTGTTCACATAAATAATCTGGCGATCTTGGCTTGAATTTCCATTCGCATCTTTAACGACGAGTTTCAATTCGTAAAACCCTTCGCTAAGCTGCGTGGTATCAAAACCGGAATATAAAATTCCATTGCTAACTTGTGAAGTAGAAGATGTGAGAGCGGTGAATGATATGGGATCACTTCCTCCACTCGGATCACCTCCTTGTCCATAAAACAAATCATATTCCTTAAAATTCCCGTCCGTTGCCGTGCCAATAATATTAATTATGCCACCGGAAATTATTTGCGGCGCAAGGTTTGCAACCGGCGGCCGAGGCGATTGAACAGCTTGCAAAGCATCAACCCTACCAAATCCTTTTGTTTGATGGGGTGAATTATCAAATACAGCCGAATCCTCAATCGCCATCTTCACTTCATCCGGGGTCCAATCTTTATGGAGTTGTTTCACAAGTGCAGCCACGCCTGCAACATGCGGGGTCGCCATTGAAGTTCCGGAAATCGCAACGTGGTCAGTATCGTTATTGCAATTTGCCGCAGTAGGACTGTAATTTTCAAACGCATGATCCCATTGCGCTCCGCAGATGTCCACGCCAGGCGCGACAACATCCGGCTTCATCTCATATCTCACGTTCCCTTGATCATCCGTCCACTTAACCGGACCGCGCGAACTGAAGTAAGGAATGTAACTTTGTTTATCTATCGCTCCAACCGTAATCGCCTTCCGCGCCGCACCGGGCGAACCGACTGTATAGGCGCCTGGTCCGCTATTCCCTGCCGCAACAACCGCAATCACTCCGTTATTCACCGCATTATCTATCGCGAGTGAAACCGGATCGTCCGGCGTACCGGGACCACCCAAACTCAAACTGATCACATCCGCATGATCGGAAAAATCTCCATCTTGATTCGGGTCAACCGCTCGTTCAATACCGGAGATAACAGTGTCCCATGTTCCATATCCATTGTTATCGAGAACCTTATACGCCAAAATTTTTGCATCCGGTGCTACGCCCCAAATTTCGCCGAGGTTCGGCTCATAAATATCATTGTGATTGTAGTCCCCTTTGCCGGCCGCGATACTTGCCACGTGTGTGCCATGTCCCATATCATCCATCGGATCCGTGCTACTTGCTGCATTAACGAAATTGTATCCACCGATCACTTTACAATTTGGCCCAAGACATCCGCCAAGATCGCGATGAAGGTAATCTACTCCGGTATCAATGATAGCGATCGTAACGCCCTTGCCGGTCAACGTTGAACTTGCCGCGTCGGTAAGTTGCCACGCATCAGGAGCATGGATAAGTGGTAAAGCTTGAGTGTCAACCGCCTGAACAACATAGTTCGGGTAGACTGCTTTTACTTCCGGTAATTGTTTCAGTTGCTTCGCCTCTGCGTCGGTTATATTAAGCATCACACCGTTAAAAACTTTCGTGAAAAATTTTATTTTCGGATTTCGGGCTCTGATTGCAGCGGATAGTTTTGGCTTAAAAGAATTTTCCCGCTGATTATCAATCACCGCTTTTTGAGAAACAAGAACAGATTTAATGTCTAAAATACTCTTCGTTTTCTTTGCGGTTGCTTCGGCCTGAGCTTTTTTCTCAAGAAGCGATGGCTCGGTAAAGCGGACGATGTATCCCTTATACACTGGCGGCTGGAATGTGGCAGCGTCTTGAGTGACAATAGCAGGAGCATTCGCGCTGCCGGCAAAATTGCTTGCAAAAACATTTCCGGATTTGGCGCCCTGGGGAGCAAAAAGTTTGGATAAGGGAATAATCTGGGACTGCTTCTTTACGTTTTGCGCAACAGTCAAAACCGCCGATACATTCGCCTGATTATGCACACTATTCGCCGTCTGCCCTATCACCCATAAACCCCCAAGTAAAAAAGCCGCGCCGATCGCTGCCTGCAAAAGTATGTTTCCAGATCGCCTTCCTCCCGCTCGGCTATCTTCTTTTGATTCCATTAACTAAAATAATAACATATGCCGTTCATAAAAAAACTCTACCTCGTCCTCCTGTATATATTCGCAGGCGTAGGTGTCGTTCTCGTTGGCGGCTACTTCGCGATAAAACTTGGCCTCACAAAAACCGAGGGAATTATCGATGATCAATCTGCATATTTTAAATCTGCAACAAGTAACACTCTTGCATGGACCAATGGGGAAGAATGGACAACGCTGAAAAATGCTATAGAGCGCGATGAAAATGTTTTAAGTAGCGCCGCGCATGACGCGGGAATCAAACCGCGCCTCATTGTTGCCCAAATCGTGGTCGAACAGCTCCGCCTATATTACAGTGACCGCGAACTCTTTAAAAAAGTTTTCTATCCGCTCAAAATCCTCGGCAACCAGAGCCAATTTTCCTGGGGCATCACGGGAATCAAAAAAGAAACGGCTATCGCAATCGAAAACCATCTCAAAGATCCAGCGTCCGAGTTCTATCCCGGAAAACAATACGAACATCTGCTCGACTTCAAAACATCCGACCCCGACACAGAGCGCTTCGACCGGATCACCGACGAAAAAGATCATTACTACAACTATCTCTACGCCGGGCTCTATCTCAAAGAAGTTATGTCCGAGTGGCACCGCGCCGGCTTCGACATATCAAACCGGCCGGAAATTGTAATTACGCTCTTCAATATCGGATTCGATAATTCAAAACCGAACGCATCGCCGAGTGTCGGTGGATCAGCGCTGACAATCGGGGACCACACGTACAGCTTCGGTGGCCTCGCCGGCGAATTTTATAATTCAAACGAGCTCATCAATATTTTCCCGCTCTAGCAAGAAATATTTTTAAAACTTGACGACAGACAGCGCAAAGCGCTTTACTTTAGTATAAGAGGTACCGGCATGTGCTGGCGCACCTTGAAAACAAAATCAACGGAAAAACAGAAATGAGGTAATGAATGAACTCTACCATTGAAGAAAGAGACGAAATAATTCCGTTCGGCACATCGAACGGCATATCGAGAATCCATAACGAAGCGAATAAATACCAACTCGCCCAGTCGCAGGAAAGACGAACCGCCCGGCTCAATTCCCTGCCGCCCGCGGAAACCGCGCCGGCAAATCCTACAGACCCCTCCGAGGGCAAATCGCTCGCGAAAGCATGCCATATCGCGGGCATCAAAACCATCGACAATGCCCAACAAAAAATGGCAGATTTCAAAAAAAGGCACTGTCGAGAACGAGCCAATCGATTAGTCCCAATCACGGTGCAGCCAATGTCGAACAAAGCAAAGCATTTCTTAGCCGCGACTTGCTTCCTTGTCGGCGGAGGAATATTCACATTTGCCGGATTTTCCGGATTGTCGATCCTCATCGTTCTCCCGGGGATCCTCGTGTCAGGGATTGTCGCATGGTTCGGGGCTCGCTTGATTCAGAGTTGGGCAGCCAATGAATATCACGCCGCATTTCTCCGACAAATCGAACGGCGCGAGGCGCAATTCTTGTATTACATGAAAGCCACCAACTGGCTACCAACTCCGATTGAAAAATTCAGTCCGTTCATCCCCGATCAAGTTAAGAGAGATGCGGAGGAGATCACTCGCAGAACCGGCGGCAAAACGCAAATCGACATCTTGAGTTTCGACACAGATCCCTACGCTCGGGCAACGCTCGAAAACGAGATTCTCTACTTCGGCCACTGGGACAACGACTAGCCCCACTCACAACACCATCCACATCAATTCGCCCGCATGTTTCTTCGGAAACCTCTGCGGGCGATTTTTTTGTGTGCCTGGGCGGTGAATCGAACACCGGACGCCAGCCTCTTCAGGGCTGCGCTCTACCACTGAGCTACCCAGGCATTACGTGTAGAGATTCTAATACAAGTTAAAGAAAAAACAAAAGTGGGACATATAAAAAGCACAAACCCCCACATCCATTTGGGGGGGCTTTGTTTTTATTTTTTTATTTGACTGTACTGATTGTATGCCTACTTCTTAAATGACCGGCGACGTCATAAGTTTCTCCCGCCACTTCGTCCGAGCGTAGAGACTCGGATGGGTTAACTCACACACTTTGAGTTCAAGGAATTCCGCAGCGAGTGTGTCGAGGGTCGTATGCAGATCGATTGTCGCGATTATTCGCGCCAGGAGCTCGTGATCTGACGTGAACGGAGGTGGCTTAGGAAGCCATCCGTCCAACCCCTCCTGTTCGTTGAAGAGCCCTTCGGGCTCATTATAGAGAAGGAAGATACCTCCCCCGTTTTCGAGCTGCACCCGAGCAGGCAAAAGCGTTGGGCATTCCCCGTCGCCAACGAGTCGAGTGGAGAACACGGCTGTTCGTGGCTCGAGTTGTTCGAAGAGCTCTCTGATAGACGTCACAACAACGGCTGGAATGAGAGGACAAGCTTGCATGATCGCCAAAGTAATTTCTTTGACATCATCTGTTTCTTCCAAGAGAACAATTACTTTTTTCATATTCTGTTTTTCTTTCGTTTCTATTTTCGGTTTCAGTTTTGCGACGCAGAGTGTTAAGTCACCAAGCGAAGAATGCAGTCAATCAATTATTTAGTCGGCCGCATTTCCGAACACGCGTGCTTTAACGCGAGCTCAAAAATGCGACCGACCTTCGTTGTCAAAAAACTGCAAATATTGCCGGATATTTATAGCATAAAGCATTCCCTTTTGTCAAGGTCAATAAAAAATCCTTCCGGAAAGGCATTGTTTTTATATTATGGCTTCGTAGAGATAGCCCCGTTTACGCCAAGCAATTCAATGCTAAATTTCAAAGTTGAGCTCGGAGGAATCGGCCCGTATCCGCTCGGACCGTACGCCAGGTCCGGCGGTACCACGAGTGTCCGCTTACCGCCGACCTTCATTCCAACCAAGCCCAAATCCCATCCGCGAATCACCGCTCCCCCGCCCAATACGAACTCGAAGGGCTGATGCCGGTCATACGAACTGTCGAATTTTTTTCCATCCATAAACTCTCCGAGATAGTTTACGGAAATCGTATCCCCTTTTTTCGCTTCGGCTCCGGTACCAAGCACCACGTCTGTAATCTGGATAGTAGAGAGCGCTTTCATATCTGCCTGGCTCGCACTCACCTCTTCGGCAGCGGCGCTCTTCGCCGAGTCTTCATCGAGCTTGTTATTGAGCCACATGCCTCCCATTATAAACGCGACTGCTATTATCACAAATACCACAATTTTTATTTTTGACATAAATTTATGAAATTTTTGAACCTCCCACTGCCGACCCGCCGACGTGGAGAACAACGGGGTCCCCTTTTTCGTCATGTCCGGCAAGAATCATTCCGTTGCTTTCAATGACCACTTGCCCTGAGCTTTGTCGAAGGGTGAATTTCCGCGGCTCCAAATTTGCAACGATTACCACATTAGTCCCGACGAGCGTCTCTGGAGCATAAACCTTCCCGATTCCAGCGAGTACCTGGCGCGTAACTGGCTGCCCGGCGGCGTCCACATCCCCGGCATGAACCTGAAGTTTCAGTAATTTTTCCGATCCCTCCACCCGTTCGGCTGAAATCACTTTCGCCACGCGGAGATCAACGTTTCTGAATTCATCTATTGTCACCGAAACAGCTTACCAAACACAAAGACGCGGCGCAAGTTAACTGGCTTGATGATTTAGAAATAAGAACTTTTGGGGATCATCTGGAGCGTGGCGACGCGAGGCAGAGGAATTTTTCAGTCAGAAAAATATCCGACCCCAAAAGCTCTTATTTCTAAATCAATTCTAATACTTCGCCCAAAGAGTGCTCCAAAATTACATCTCCTTTCCCAAATAAAAACTTCCCGCGAAATTTTTTCCCCGTAAGAAATAATGGAAACCAGTACATATCGTCCGGCCACATACTCGAAAATGGTATTGTCCCAACCTCAAACCACTGCGGACGCATCTCCTCCGATTCAGTCGGCTCCCCACTCCATGTACTCGCCTT
>CAYQKB010000038.1:0-10317 GCA_964418085.1 uncultured Candidatus Saccharibacteria bacterium | reverse complement strand
TGGGCGTGCGTGAGTATCACCGCCTGAATATTCTGTTTTTTCTTTTCGAGGTACGTTACGTTCGGAATGATGTAGTCTATCCCCGGCGTTTCTTCTTCAGGGAATTGAAGTCCGAGATCTATAATGACTATTTCATTTTTATATTCATAGAACATCGAATTCCGGCCGACCTCCTCGAGTCCGCCCAGCGGAACGAACCTGAGCGGCACAATTCCCCCCTCTTCGATTGCACTTTCTATTTTTCTTTTCGGTGTGATCTCTGCGCGATGTGGTTGCGGCTTATGAGCGGGTTCGCTTCTGCGCGCTCGCGGCGCGCTACGGCGCGGCTCTGTGGAAACTGGGGAAGTCGGAGAAGCAACCCGTCTTGGAATCGCCAGCGGTTCGAATCGCCTCACCGCAGGCGGTTTTATCCTCGGGCGTTCCGGCTGATTTAATGGAACTGGTTTTTTTACCATAATATGTATTTTTATTTTTTACTGTGCTGCTGCGAGAACTTCTAGTTCGACTTTCCAGCCTTTTTGGCTGTCTTTAAAATTTCTACGAACATGCTTCCTTCTATACCTTTTTTAACTAACAATATTTATATTGATTCTTCTCTGCAAATACGTGCCGCGGGAGAGAGTTGAACAAAATTTTACTAAAGTAAAATTTTTTAAAACCTCTCGGTTTCAAGACTTCCGCCACCGGAAAACTATCGTTTTCCCGACCCCTTTCCCGTTCAAGTCCTTCTTGTGTATTATTTTTTCTAATTCGACTTTTGCTTGCTTATTTTATGCTTTTCCTGTGGGCAGGGAGGGACTTGAACCCTCACGCCTTTCGGCATACGGCCCTGAACCGTACGTGTCTGCCAATTTCACCACCTGCCCAGATCTGCCAGTTCCCCGCCCGAATGACTGATATCGTTCAGTCGGGCGGGCGCCACCGCGGCAAACCAAAAGAACCTTATGTCCAAAACGCTGTTTTCCTTTTTCTGTTCTTCATCGAGGAATTATTCGGAAGGAGATAGTTTCTTATAGTATCTGCATTGTAGCAGATCATATCGGGAGGGTCAAGCCCCTTGTGTTGCCGAACCCTAAAAACCTGCGATAATAGAAACCAATGTATAAGCGAATACTCTTAAAGCTTTCCGGCGAGCAGTTTGCCGGCAAGAACTCATTTGGTATTGATACCAAATTTATTGACGGCCTTGCTAAAGAAATTAAGGAGGCTGTCGCAGAAACCCAGACGCAGATTGTTATTGTTGTGGGCGGCGGCAACTTCCTGCGGGGCGCCGCGCTTGCGTCTCACGAAAAGATGATCGAGCGCGCGACGGCCGATTATATGGGCATGCTCGCCACACTCTTGAATGGTATGGCGCTCGTGGATATTTTGGAGCACTACAGCCAGCCGGCACGTCTGCTTTCGCGGGTTGAAGTCAAAACCGTTGCTGAGCCCTATATTCGCCGCCGCGCACTCCGGCATCTCGAAAAAGGACGGGTCGTTATCATCGGCGGTGGGACTGGTAATCCATTCGTGACCACCGACACTGCAGCGGTCTCGGCCGCGCTCGAGCTTGATTGCGAAGTGGTGCTCAAGGCGACGAAGGTGGACGGCGTGTATACAAAGGACCCGCAGAAGTTCAAGGATGTGAAAAAAATAAAAAAGATTTCCCACTTGAATGCGATTAAGAATAAAAATATAAACATTATGGACAACGCAGCGATCTCGCTCGCGATGGATCATCATCTTCCGATCCGCGTCTTCGATTTACTTACGAAAGGGAATATTAAAAAGATTGTAAAAGGCGAAGACATCGGCACGCTGGTTTCGGGACAATAAGCTAACCGCACGCATAGCGTGCGGTTATGTAGATCGAGGATCAGTCGGGCTTCACTCGCTCAAGAAGGAGGAAGCTGACGGCATGCCCGTTACCAAAACGCGGCGCCGTAATTTATTTTATTTCAATAACTTTGTTCCGCGAGGTTCTGCCGGAAACCAATCGGAGATTATAAAAAGAAATTCCGAGATGTTCTCCAAGCGCTTCGAGTACGGCAATATTTGCGCGGTCTTTTTGCGCCGGCTCAGTGACTGAGATTTCAAAATGTGTATCATCGAGCGCCACGATTTCATTTTTCCGCGCTTTTGGTTTCGCGTGCACAAAAATAATTTTCTTTTCCATATATGATTGGGTTATCGAGCCGCTTCTTTCTTCACGGTAATACTCTGTGCAATTGTATCGAGCAGTTTCCGCGCTTCGGTCATCTGTTTTTTATCATTGATTGAAATCGGGAGAATTTCTTTTTTGAGAGGCGCGAGCGACTGTATGATTTCGCGCGTGCGTTCCGGACTTGTCATATCCGTCCTTGAAACGATTATATATTCCTGTTTTTCGAGAAGGACGGGGTTATATGCTCCAAGTTCATTTCGTATGGTTTTATAGTCCTGCATCGGGTCAACCGCCGATGCGTCAATGAAGTGAAAAAGAATCCGCGTGCGCTCGGTGTGGCGCAGAAATTTGATTCCGAGTCCTTTGCCCGATGATGCGCCCTCAATAAGTCCGGGGATGTCGGCGAGAACAAGACCTTCGTAGACGCCGAGATGCGGCTCGAGCGTGGTAAATGCATAGTTCGCGACGCGGCTTTGCGCGTTCGTGACATAATTCAAAAAACTCGACTTCCCGATGTTCGGCAATCCGATAAGCCCGACGTCCGCAATAAGTTTGAGTTCAAGTTCCAGCGTGCATGCTTCTCCGGGGAGTCCGCGCTGGAATTTTGTGGGAGACGTGTTGATTGAAGACCGATAATGGTAATTTCCCTTTCCGCCGTTGCCGCCTTCCGCGACAAGTAGCCGCTCGCCAAGCGCGGTGAGTTCGTGGTCGGTTTTCTTGGTGAGATTATGCACAACCGTGCCGCGGGGAACGGGAAGTATAAGATCTTCTCCCCGATGTCCATCGCGAAACGAACCGCGCCCGTCTCGCCCGTTCTCCGCCGCAAAAACTTTTTTTGTCCGGAAGCGCCGAAGTGCGCCGAGATCGGCAACCGCTTCGAGGTAGACGCTCGCTCCCGTGCCGCCCGTCGCGCCCGTTGGGCCGAGTGTCATCATGATTTTACTGAACGCAACGGCTCCGTCGCCGCCTTTTCCGGCGGACACTTTAATTGTGACGTTGTCTATAAGCATGGAGACCCCTATCTTAAAATATCTTCGGTCGCGATACAAGCAAATCTTGTGCGGCACAAGGAGTTGTCCGAAGTCGGATGTTTTTAAACTCCCACCCTCGCTCTCGTACCAAAATAAATTTCAAATGATGCAAGGAGGTGTGAGCCGGGATCCTGGTGGCCGAGGAGCGTGAGATGCCAACCGAGAAGCGCAAGAAGTTTTTCCGTGTCGCTCGAGAGAGGGTGCTCTGCTCGTATTTCTGCGCGCGGATTGAAAAAATGAAGCTGCGGCCGCACGCGGAGAACTTCTTCGCCCTCATTGTTATACCATGCCCACGAAGTCATCAGCTTATTTGTCGGAGCCCATCGATAGGTGGCGTTGTCTATCTTGAGCGAGCCCCGCGAAAGTAAATCTCCGGCAAAAAGGGCAATCGGGAGCGCGTCCGCGTGTTCATGGATATGAATATCTTTTTTAAAAATCTTTTTCCGTTTAAATGAGAATGTCCGATTTTCGACGCGCGCCTGCGTTGTCGCTCCATGCCTATTGAGATGCGTCAGAGAACCGAGCGTTTCTTTTTCGCCCTGAATGGTATATGTTAACGGGCGACTTTTTGCCCGCCGTACCTTATAAATGAAGGGATGCTTGCCTTGCATGACATAAGTATACAATATTGTTCCAAATTGTGGTGGTGTGGCAGCTCCGAAATTTTCATGCGATACTTAATGATATGGATATAAATGTAGCCGAAACACATCGCCTTGGCATAAGGGCATTCCTGTTATTTTTAAGCCGTCATCTGAAGTGGCCGATTATTTTTTTTGTGGTACTTGCCGCCCTCTGGATAGAGCGAGGTGTAGTGCCGATAGACTATCAGATTTGGAGTGATTATGCGCTGAGGGTTCTCTTCTTGTGTTGGCTTGGGCTTGCGGTGTTCATGTTTTTGCGAAGTTTTTTTGAATATCGGGGATATTCATTTCAATTTGACGATGAGTTCTTTCGGGTGAACCGGGGATATTTTTTGAAACAGGAAATGGGAATTGTATATCACCAGATACTGCACGTAACGGTGAGGCGGGGTATTCTCGACCGCGCGGTTGGTGTTGCCCACCTCATTATTGTGACGAATGTCGGTGGTGGAAACGGGGCTTTCTCGGAGATAATTCTCCCGGCGCTCGACAAAACAAAAGCGCGGCTTGTTCAGCGCGAATTGCTCAAAAAAGCGCATCATCATCTCGCCCGCATGCCCGCCGGGGTTGTTGAAAAAGCTGCTCCCTCGGAAGCGGAGGCCTCAGAAGAAACAGACGAGGAGGAGGAGGAAGAATAAAAAAAGAAGAAAAGTCTCCGGTTTTTAGCCGCGCGCCGTTCCGTATTTATAAACTAAGCTAGGTTTTTTTTGAGGATCGTCTTAATAAGAGCTACATCATTTTCAATTTGAGCGATAAGGAGTGCTGAATTTTCAAACTTTTTAATTTCTCGTATTTTCGAAACAAGTTCAATATCTGCATGGGTAGGCGGAGTTTTGAGATTGGTATCGAGGAGAAAGGCCTCGAGTGTCGGCGTGGATTCGTCAAATGTTGGAATTGGTCCGAAATGAATTGCCGCCTCATACGTATCGGTCCCGATAAAAACATGTCCAACATAAATCCCATGAGGATAGGGAAAGTCTTTTGGTATTAAAAAATTGAGTGTTGGGAACTTGAGATTTCGCCCCCTGCCTTCCCCCCTTAAAACCGATACCCAATACCTCATGCGTTTTCGCGGTTGAGACGTGAAACATGATAGACGGCAAACAGGAGCACTACGGCGGCAATATATTGGCTTGGGGCAAGCACGGTCTTGTAGAGAAAAATGTCTATGAGTACGGCAGTCAAAGGGAATATGAGCTCGACGATCGTGGAAATTTTAACCTCGGTGTGTTTGAGGCCGCGGTAATAAATCCAAAGTGCTACCATCCCCGTAGAAAGTGCTATCACGACGAGGCGCAAAAGCTGGTCAGGAGTTGGGGAAGCGAGTGCTGCGCTGTTGCCCAAAAAAAAGACAAAGAGCAACGCTATCGGAGTCGTGATATAAAATCTCAAAGCTGTAATGACTGTGTGTGATTGCTTGAGAAGCGCAAATCGGGAAAAAGCCGTTGACGATCCCCATGCGAATGCCGCTCCGACTGCAAAGAGCGCTGCCGTCATGGCTCCGCTTCCGAAAACAACTATGCCGTCTTTGAATGTCACAAAATACGCGGCAATGAGCGCAAGAATTGCCCAGCCGATATATCGACGGTCAATTTTTTCTTTAAGGACGAGCGCTGCCGCCGCGACGGCAAAAATCGGTTGCAGTTTTTGAAGCAGGAAAACGACAGAGAAAGAAATAAAATTAACCCGCGTAAGCGCGGTAGTAAACCAGAGTGTCCCCAGTACGCCGCTCAAAAAACTCACAAGAGTAATTACGATCCATTCATTGCGTCCAAGTTTTGCGTGGGCATACTCTCGTATAAAAAATGGAGTGATGATGAGCGATCCGATCAAATGTTCATAAAAAACAATGATAGTTGGCGGGAGTGAAAAAAGACTCCTGCGGATTATGCCATCGACTCCCCATAGTATCGCGGCAAAGGCAATTAAGATCGGTCCCGATGTAGTGATTCGTTTCATGCTTTTATATAGTACACGAAACACTAGTGTTCGTGAATCTTCAAACTCAGGGCCTATAGAGTAAAAGGGATGGAGCGCTGCTCTGGATTATTTCAGCACCCTGGCGGTTTTGACGTACCAGTAGCGCGCGCTGGAAAATCTATCCGCGGGTTCCGTAATTGGTCGCGCATCAACGCCGTGGACATTGTTCGCCGATATGTATAAATAATCCGTTGAATAAAGAAACACCGCCGGGTAATCGTTTATGATGGTTTTTTGAAGATCTCGCAGTTGTCCTTCTCTGGATTTCTGATTGATATTTTGCCGGATTGATTCAATGAGCGAATCCGCTTTTTTATTATTGTATAGACCGAGGTTGAGCCCCGGATCAAATCGTTGGGACGAATGCCAGAATGAAAATAAGTCATAGCTTTTCATCAAAACATTTCCAAAAAGAAGCGCTTCATAGTCGCGGTTTTTTATCGCTTGCGCCGCGATATTTGGAACGGGGATTGCCGTAATAGTTACTTTTGCTCCTAGGCTCTCCCACGCCGTCTTGAGTAATGCTGCGGTTTTTGTTAGGAACGGAAGATCGGGAACGGTGAAGTCAAGCTCAAGGGTAGTCGTGCTTTTTTTCGATGTTTTTTTGCGTATGCCGGAGCTGTCGAGCTTCCATCCTGCCGCATCAAGTGTGCCGGCAGGGCTTGCAATGGACAGCGCAGTGGATGTCGCGGAAGACGTCGCCACGGCATTCAAAAAATAGTACGGCGAGCTATCCGGAATCGGTCCATGTGCAGTTCGTCCCATGCCGAGGAGTGCACTCTCAACAAGATTTTCGCGGGGAGTGGAATCGGAAAGAGCTTTCCGAACCGCCGCATCCTGGAGTGCGGCATTTTTACCCTGATTAAAGAAGACGGCGTAGTAATTTGGTATGTCATAGCGCAAGATTTCGTGCGGCCGCTTGATCTCCGCAATGTCCTGAGGTTCAAGTCCGGCGAGTCCGTCCACTATTCCGGAATTGAAGGCATCAATAAGATCAGATTTTTGAGAAAAAAACATAAGATTGAAATTTTGAATAAGTGCGGTGTCTTGCGGGTACTCTTTCCACGGAGAAAGCGCGTACGTAGTTATGAAGCCATCGGGACGCTGGTCATATGCTTTAAATATGAATGGTCCGGAGCCGAGGGGCTTCAAGTTGTAGGTTGAAAGGTGCCAATTTGCGGGCGGCACTTCGGCGAAAATATGTTTCGGCAGAACATAAAGATTGGCAAGCGTATCCGGGAAAAATGCATATGGATTAATAATGCTGAATTGAATTTCAAGTTCGCTCAAACGTTGTACCGCAACGCCCTGCCACGAATCAAAAAGCGGCGACCGGCTTTCATGGTCTTGTATTTTTAAAACGGTGAAAATGACATCGTCACTGGTAAGCTTTGTGTTGTCCTGCCAATGGAGTTTTTCCTTGAGGCGGACTTTCCATGTGCGACCATCACTTGAGGTCGTAATGGTATCGGCAAGGTTTCCGAGGTTTTCAAATAATAGATGCACAAGGCTCTTGTCCACATCCGTTGATGCAATGACCGGGTTCGCGTAAACCGGCTGACCCACAAATCCTTCGGTATATTCTCCTCCCGAGGTTGGGATGGGAGTAGTTGCCGCCCTGAACATAAGCGAGAGAAGCACAATGCCGCTAAAAATTGCAATTGCCGTTATAGACAAAAACAAAATACGTTCCTTTTTTGTGAAAGCTTGGAAAATTTTTCTGAGCAAAGTCATTAAGTGAAAATTAAAAAGTGCTATAGCGTGTCATCTCTGATAATACTCGAGACCTCTTCGGACTAAGTCCGGTACACAAGCCGGAAGATTGCGAGGCCGCAAAAAATAACCGCAAAGACGATAGTCGCTATAAATACTACCTTTTCCATTCCCCGGCGCGTCTGATAGGCCCCGCCTCCGCCGTCGCTTCCGCCAAAAATTCCCGAAAGTCCGGAAGACCGCTCTTGAAGCAATACAAGCACTATAATGATGATCGATATGATGATTTGAATGATTGATAAGGCCATTTTCTTTTATACGATGAGATGTGCGATAAAATTTAAAACTCCCAGTATCAGCGATCCCCAAAGGAAAGCAGATATGCCCTCAATCCTAAGATTATTTGAGAGTAAAGTCAAAAGAAAGAGCATGAAAGAGTTTACAAGTATGAGTCCCAGCCCAAGGGTGAGGATGATGATTGGTCCTAGGAATAGCTTTACGATTGGCTTCAATATCATATTGAGCGCGGTGAGAATAAGCGCGACAACCAGAATCTCCTGTACGCTTCCCGGTTTACTAAAGCCGTCGGCATTGGCTATTCCCATGAGATGGAAGCCAAAAATAAAGTGTGCCGCAAGAGCGAGTCCCGCGGCGTTAAGAAGAATCGAAAGAATGAGCAAGGCGATAAACTTCATAGATTAAGTATATACCAAAATGACATTATTTTTTCATTTTTATTTTTTCATTTTTAATTTATAATAAAGTACATGGATCCCGTTAGAGACAAATCAACTATAAAACCAAGTATGAATATTGTAGTCACAAAAACATCGCAGTCAAAGGTCATGTTTTATAAAAACGGAAGCGTTTACGCTTCCTGTCTCTAACGGGATGGATCCTGGACGGATGGCAAATCTTCAGTCACAAGTTTCGGTTTTGAAACGCGAAGGCGAAGAGCGCTCCGCGCAGCGGCTCGCCGAGAAACTGGGATATGCGTATGCCGATCTTACAAAAATTCCCTCCTCGGTAGAAGCTCTGAAGCTTATTGACGAGAAGGATGCGAAAGAGGGCAAGCTTGCGGCAATCGAGCTCAAGTCGCGCGCGGTGGCGGTTGCCATGCTCGATCCGGAACTGCCCGCGGCAAAAAAAATAGCGGAGGATTTGCGGGCAAAACATTATGAAGTAAAAATATTTGTCACGTCGCTCTCTGGCCTTGAGCAGCTCTGGAGTCTCTATAAGTTTGTAAAATCAGCTGTTCAGGGAATTACTGGGCGTGTCAAAATAGAAGAAAAAGAAATGCAGGAAGTTATCGAGCGGCTGACCACGTTTGCATCCATTGAGAACGAGATGAAAAAGACGGATTTCATTAAAATTTCCCCGCTCGATCTCATCGAGACGGTGCTTGCCGGCGCAATTTCCATACATGCGTCGGATGTTCACTTTGAAGCCGAGGAAAAGAAAGCGAAGATTCGTTTCCGAATTGACGGACTTCTCCACGATGTATTCACAGAATTTCCGCTCGATAATTATGAATCATTGCTCTCGCGCCTGAAGCTTCTCGCAGGTCTTAAGATAAACGTAAAAGACGTCGCGCAAGACGGGCGCTTCTCGATCACGATAGGGAAAAAGGAAATCGAAATTCGTGCATCCATTATTCCGTCCGAATTTGGTGAGACGCTCGTGATGCGTATTCTTGATCCGGAGGCCACAAGCGTCGGTCTCGCGGGTTTGGGAATTCGTGATGATGATTTGGCGATTGTGAATCGCGCACTCGGAAAACCGAACGGATTGATTTTAAATACCGGCCCGACCGGCTCCGGAAAAACCACAACGCTCTATTCTTTCCTCCGGCATATCAACGATGCCGAGACAAAAATAATCACACTCGAAGATCCGATCGAATATCGCCTCGAGGGAGTGGAGCAGACGCAGGTGGACCCCGCGGCGGGATACACGTTTGCAAATGGACTTCGGTCGGTGGTTCGACAGGATCCGGATGTTATCCTGGTCGGAGAAATTCGGGATGTAGACACAGCCGACATCGCGCTCCAGGCGGCGCTCACGGGGCATCTCGTGCTCTCAACGCTGCACACAAATGATGCCGTGGGCGCAATCCCGCGCCTCATCAATCTTGGGGTGAAGCCGGTGACAATCGGCCCGGCGCTTGATCTCATCATCGCCCAGCGGCTTGTCCGCAAATTGTGCCCGAAGTGCAAAAAGCCGACAGAGACTCCTGCGGACGTTGCCGCAAAAATTTCCAAGTTCATTTCCAGTTTGCCCTCGCGCGTGGACAAATCAAAGTTTGAAAAATATATGATCTATGAGCCCGTAGGGTGTGAGGTATGTAATAGCTTCGGCTATCGCGGGCGAATGGGTATTTTTGAATTTTTTGAATCCGTTCCCGAGCTTGAAGAAATCGTTTTGAAAGATGCCTCTGAAATAGCAATGAAAAAACTGGCGGAAAGCCAGGGTATGGTGACGATGCAGCAGGACGGAATATTAAAAGTTTTGCTCGGGGAAACGACATTCCGCGAAATAGAGGGTGCGACCGGACAGATAGAGTGGCGGTAGAAATTTTCAAATATCAATTTACAATTTTCAATGAATTTTTAAATTTTTAAATAAATCTTTAATTGAAAATTGAGAATTGCAAAATTAAAAATTCAAAAACCGAAACTATAGGTTTCGGTTTTTGAGGTATGATTGTCTCAAACCTGGGGGCACAGCCCTCGTGAGAGAGCCCTCTGGTCTCTTTTAATTAGATTAAAAGAGTTTAGAATTATCTCGAGGAGTGGCACAGCCG
>CAYQKB010000037.1:0-10334 GCA_964418085.1 uncultured Candidatus Saccharibacteria bacterium | reverse complement strand
GATTGAGATAAATCTCCACATAGATTGGTACAAACGGCCTTCTACTACTAGTTGAAGTAACTTTCCCCGAATTATGCAACAAAAGTCGCTGTTTCAGATTGTTGGTGCAACCAACGTAGTTATCACCATCGACAGAACTCTTGAGCACATAGGTATAGTATGCCATTTAATCTAAAAAGTTAGGAGGGTAAACTCATGTCTATTACCTTAAATTCCGGCAGAGGAACGACGCACATACCTTTGTAATTATATTTTTTCTTGAGCATGTCCATAATTTCTTTCGAGAAGTTCCAGGCAAGGATCAAAATGTAATCGGGCTTCAAGGCGAGCACCGCTTCCGGCGTATCAATGCGAATGTGCGTGCCAGCGGTCCAATGCCCCTGCTTCAACGGATTTAAATCTATAATGACGGGCAGCGTATTTGAGTCTATGCCGCAAAAATTAAGCATCGTGGAGCTCCGCGCAGACGCGCCCCAGCCGGCAACCAAACCCTTTTTATCGTTAACACTCCGGAAAATATTGAGTAATTCTTTTTTGATTTTTGCGAGCTCGCTCACCAATTCCTTTTTATGCTCAAGCGACCGCTTCGCGAATTCCTGCCAGCTCGCAAGCTCGTTTGTTTTGCCGCGCACTTCACTCTCCCGAAGATCCGTGACGGCTTTCGACTGCGGACCGTTCTGCTTCTTCGCATAGACCACAAGCGCTCCCCCGCTGATCGGCCCGATAATGAGATCGAAAACATAGAGACCGAAGTCGTTCAATAATTTCTCAAGACTTTTCAATGTGAAGTAGCAAAGATGTTCATGATATATCGAGTCGTAGTGGAGTTCATCCAATATGGTTTTCGCGTAGTGGACTTCTATCGCAAGCACGCCGTCGTCCGCAAGCGTTGTGTGAAGACCCTTCAGGAAATCGTGGGTGTTTGCCACGTGAGGAAAGACGTGACGGGCGAACACCATTTGCGCCGGACCATATTCTTTCCGGATTTTTTGGGCGACTTCATCTCCAAAAAATTCGCAGAGCGTCGGTACGCCGTCTTTCACCGCCATATCTACAATATTTTTTGCAGGATCGACACCGAGCACCTTATATCCGTTTTCGATAAACGGCTTCAGAAACACGCCGTCGTTTGACGCAACTTCGAGCACAAATCCTTTTTCCTTTCCTGCGCGGGACACAAGCTCGCTCATGAACCGCCGGGCATATTCATTTGCCGTCTTCGACGTTCCCGTCACCCAGAAATAGTTAGAAAAAAGCTCTTTCGGATCCGCAGTATGATTCAACTGAACCAAGCTGCAGTTCTCACAAAAACTGAGTGAGAGCGGGTACCGCTTTTCGGGCTCATCGGGCGAATTTAAGAGCGCGTTCGCGAAAGGCTGCTCTCCCAAATCGAAAAATAATTTTAGATCCGTACTTTTACAAGCGCGGCAGGCAGTTATTTTTTCCATGCGTAAAAATTTTTATTCTCCTATGATTTCAAACTCCGGCAAGGGTACGATAAACTTACCTCCCCGTTTTAAGAACTCCGCTTCGCGCGACTTGAACTCGGTTATGAAATGCCAGGGCAACGCCAAGAAGTAATCCGGCATATCTTTTCTCGCCTGCTCTTCGGAAATAATCGGAATCAGCGTTCCAATGGTTTTCTTTCCCCATTTGTCGGAATTGCGTTCGGCGGCTGCGGAAATGAGGCTCGAATCTAGATTAAAATATTGGAGCAATGTATTGCCCTTGGTAGAGGCGCCATACACATATATCTTTTTTCCTTTTTTCTTTTCCTCTTTTATGAAGTTTGTGAGTTGGTCTTTAATTTTTTTCACACGCTTTACGAACTCATCATGAACTTTCTTTTCGTGAAGGCCAATCTTTTTTTCCTCGGCACGCATGGCGGAAACACGCTCCGGTGCGCCTTTCGTCACTGCGATTGATTTACCCTTCCCCTGATGGCGGATATATACCCGGAAACTACCGCCGTTCACGTCGTTGGTCTCAACATCGAATACCTCGAGCTTCTGCCGCTTCAATAAATTTTCGAGCGAGAGGAGCGAATAATATTCGACGTGTTCGTGACAAATATTATCGAAGGCATTTTGCGAAAGCATGAGTGGTAAATAACTCATCTGGATAATAAACACTCCTTCCGGATCGAGACACTTCGCCACATCACCCACGAATGCATTTGGATCCTCCAGATCGTAAAACATAGCGATTGAGGTAATCGCTTTCGCTTTTTTATCGCCGAATTCTTTTTGCCATGGGCCCGCACCAAAGAAATCGTTAAATACTTTTGTCGTGCCTATGCTATTATACTTGCCCAAATTTCGCGCGGGCTCGTAGCCAATCTTTTGCAATCCTTTTGTTTTATATCCGCGGAGCAATGTACCGTCGTTCGCGCCGATGTCTATAACAAAGTCTCCCTCTTTCAGCTTCGCCATCTCTTCCACTTTCGCGGCGATGCTATTCAACTCATCCGTCATTGTTTTATTCATACCGGAGCGGTACCAGTAATTCCGATACATCGCTTCGTGGGAAACCGTGTGGCGCAATTGGAGCAATCCACACCCGCCGTTTTCAATATTGCAGAGCACAAGATCGAGCGGCGCCTCGAGACCTCCGTCCTCCGCGCTATCTACGAAGTCCGAAACATATAAACTCCCCAACGAAAGGATGTCGGCAAGATTCGAAGACCCGCAGACGCGACAGGTGGTTCTGACGACCGCATCTACCTGATTTTCTTTATTTTTTTTGTTCATTTTTTTGCTTTGCACAATAAAAAGAATCTTACAATACGGGCGCTCGGAGTGCAATACTACAATCACTATACTACCATCAATTTATCAATTCTTGCGGACGAGCTTTAAAACCCTGAACTTCGTTTCATAAATACTATTTGGCCGATTTTCGGCAGAATGACGGGGATTATAGGCCAAGAAATAGACATTACGGGCATCCGTTCTCTCTTCAAACGTTTGCACCTCGATATCAAAAGCATAATCTTTTTTCCACCGTGCAAGCGCCACGTCGAATCCCCTTGATTGGCTAATATAGAGATATGTTTTTCCGCTCTCCAGCACTCCCGCTTCAATATGATACGCCGGCACCTTGCCGTGCCAATTTCCATAAATAAAGCTCCATCCAC
This sequence comes from uncultured Candidatus Saccharibacteria bacterium, assembly GCA_964418085.1. Lineage (GTDB taxonomy): Bacteria > Patescibacteriota > Minisyncoccia > UBA6257 > 2-01-FULL-56-20 > JBBTYG01. The sequence goes on along the minus strand of CAYQKB010000037.1, from coordinate 7,198 downwards.
AATCCTCAACCACAATTGCAGAAACATCCGGATCAACCGAGAGCTCGGCGATCCTGTCCTTGACATCAGAGATGCGGGAGTATAGCCCAAGCGAGCCTGCTATAAGTATAGAGAGCGCCGCGAACCGGAGTATGTTAACCCGGGGCTTGAATTTCTCGATTCCATACCCAATGCCGACTGCGGCAACAAAAAATATCGCCGGTGCTAAAAATAAAATATGCCGATCCGGAATAAAGCCGAGCACCCCCACCACAGACGCAAGAACAAAGAGTGTAAAGAACAGGAGAAAGGTTTTTGAAACAATTTTTCTATTTCGAATAATTTCCGTTTTTTCACCGATAAGAGATATGAAGCCGAAAACCGTTACCGCAAGGCCGGCAAGAAATTGTATTGCATCAACCATACGGCTATGAGTAAATATGCTGTAAAAATTCAGGATAATGAAATAAAAATTAGAGATTATGTTTTGAAGTTCAAGGCCGCCCCCGCTCTGGCCGGGAGGATAAAAAAGCACGGCCACAATAGCGAAAGAAATAATTGCGACGATTTGTGTTTTCAAAACTCCAAACGTTTTCCGTGCCCGCTCTTTGAAATTTTCGCCTGACTTTAGTTCGGTATGCAAATAAACGCCGATAAGAGCCACCCAGTAAAACACGATAAGATAATTAAAGAATATGAGGATTCCCGTAACATATGACATCGTCCGCAAGAAAGCGGGTTTCTTCGCGTTACGAACCAGAAACCAAATCCACAATGCGCCGGTTGAAAAATTCCACACCGTACTTCCCAGATGATATCCGTATGAATATAAACTCACCGAAAAGAGCATGCATAAACCCGCAAGAAGAGCGGTGTACCCGTCTATGCCGAAACCGATTGCCGCAAAGAAAATGAGAAGAACTCCGACATGAAACAGCGCAAGAGTAAGCAGCGTCGCATGCGACATAAAATCTTCATATGTCGTTTGGAAACCACTTACGAGCCCATACGCGAGGCCGGCACCTGCGGAATATGTTGAACCGAGCGGCACCGCGAAGAAACTTTTTATAGCATGAGGCGGATTGATTCTCTCTATCGCACTTACGAGGGCAAACCTGAAGAGGGGCACGGGCCCGACTTCGGTTAACCTCCGAACTATCTCTTCAGTACTAAAATCTTTCGCGTATCGCCCAATGATTTCTTTCACAAGCGGGTTCGACACAATATTTTCCGCGGTGCTCCTTGATATAAAACTGTTTTGGGGATATGTGTTCGCATTAAAACTCAACTGGCTTCGGGGGAAATCATAGAGGGAACCATACACGAGCGACGAATCGCATTCCTGAAAATGATCGTTCCTGTTCCACGCATGAACAATGAATGACACGACGACTACGACGACAAAAAAGGAAATGACCGGATTCCTTCGGATGTAGGATGCGAAACGTGTCATTATCCGTGAATCGTCTCTCTTAATTTAAAAATGTACCGGATTGTGCGAAGAATCGTCTTTATTTTTGAGGAAAAAGAAAATGCCCACTTTGATTCGCCGAACGTACGGACTGCAAATTTTACGGGAATACTTTTTACCACATAACCCTGCTGCTTCGCTCTATAGAGTAGATATAAATCGAGCGAGAAATCGTCCGGTGCCGTATTTCCTACTAATTTGTCAAATGAACTCCGGTAAAACAGTTTTGGCTGGGCGTTGATTTCGAAAAATCTTTTCTGAAGCACCGCGCTCGCAATTACGGCCATACCAAAACTAAATATAACCTGCGATAGGGGCCGCTCGACGCGGGAACCCTTTACGATACAGTTTTCCGCCTTTGCGCTCAGTAATTCATCATACGCGCGGAACACGTCCCGCGGATCAGTTTGCAGATCGGCGTGCGTCCATGCAAGCACGTCCCCACGCGCGGTGCTCAACCCTTTTTTTATGGCCGCGCCATAGCCGGCACGGGGTTCAAAAACGGTTTTCGCGAACGGGTATTTTCCTGTTGCAAGTTCGGCGGCGATTATTTTACCCGTGTCGTCCTTTGAATTATTATCCACCACAATAAGCTCTGTCGTGATGCCACCCCGCTCACGCATGGCATCGTCGAATCTGTTAAGAAGGGGCGGAATATTTCCACCTTCGTTATAACATGGAACCACGATCGAAAGATTAATCTTTCTCTCCATTTATGCGTTGGAATTTTTTATGTATTCTTCATAGTCTATGGGCGTGCCCCAGCCGATGTATGTTACGGGAAACGATCTCACTCTATACCCCATTTCAATGGCAAGCCCCACCATAGAATCAATATAGAACTCGCCCTTTATTCTAACATTTTGCCGCATGAGCTCGTCCGCAATCTTCAAAAATGTTCTCCCGCTCGTGAACGTAAACGAACCAGTGACGGCGAAATCATTATACGGATCAGCGCTTATGGGAACCTTTACCGACACGCCATGCACCCATCCATCCGTGTCCTGCCTCAACCATCCCCATGCCTCCGGATTTCTTACCAAATTCTGCTGCTTGGTAAAACTCCACGCGATTACATCCGGCCGTTCCGGATTTTTCGGGTCAATTAATTTTTTATATTCTTCGAGGTCATATTTCATCCCAAAATCGCATGCGCCGATGAAAACGGATTCTTCACTATCATAAAACTCTTTCGCGACAAGGCAGGAATTCAATTGCCCAATTGGATTCGGATCAACGAGAACGGTGACGTTTTTATGAACGGATTTGAGCACGGCGATTACCGCTTTTTCTTTTTGATGGTCACCCCGCACCACAAACACCCATGTGTCCGCAGGCGGCATGCACTCGACCGCGCGCTCAATCATCGGCTTCCCCATAACAGGGAGAAGCGGTTTTGAAACTGTATACCCGGCATCCGCAAAGCGCTTACCCTTCCCCGCCATAAGCACCACATTCGTCATATGATTAAGAAAAATAGGATTTCCAATATGTAAACGATTTTTCCAGATCCGCCGGCGCCGAAGCCGTAATTATTTTTTCACTCAGAGAGCGTTTATCGGGGATTGATTCGAATGTGTCCGCGCTTTTAACCGCCCCTTCCCACGCTATATACTCCTCTAAGTCTTGTGGCGTGCCCCATTGGCAAAAATATTTCAGAGGCCATACCAGGGATTTTAATCCATCCCGAAGCATGACACGGAATATATGCGGCACGTAATGTTCGCCCTTGATAGGCTCTTCTTCTTTTACCGCCCGCCGCGCATACTCTTTAAGAAGTTTTCCGGATTTGAAATAAAAAACACCACACTGGTGCCACCCATCGATTTTATTCTCCGCGAAAGAGTGTTTTTCCCGAACATCAAGGACAAACCCTTTTTCATCCGCCAACACTCCGGCATATACATTCGACCCCAAGAGATGCGGATGAAAACCGGTGTAACACACTGAAGCGGTCGCGATCTCCGGATCTTCGGCCACCCGGCGCTTCAATCCTTCATAATCCCACACCATATTAAAATCGCAGTAGCTCACCATGATCGGCTCCTCGTCTTTAATTGCCTCTTCTCCCGCTATGAGAGTTGCCACGGGGCCCTTTACTCCCTCGGGAATATCCGGGTCTATAATCCGTGCGCGCGGTTTCTTTCTTAAAAGAATTTCTCTCAAGGGGGTGGTTTTCAGCTGCTCCTTATTGCAGATAAAAAGAAAGTCTTCTTCGCCCGGAAAAAAGTCAATGACATACTCAACCATCGGCTTCCCGTGGACGCGAATCAAAGGCTTTGGATCCTTAAAACCGGCGCGGCGGAAACGCTCCCCGGTTCCGGACATTGGAATAACGATTTGCATTGTACTCAATCTACCCCGCGAAGAAGAATTTTTCAATGTCACGAGAACCGCTCCGGGCACATGAACTATTTTTTACCGCCATAGATACGCGAATTCGGCGCCCACCATAACCGCATCAGGATGGAAATCGAGTTCTTTCATTTTCCTTCTATATTCGGGAATTTCCGTTTTTGCCTGTTCCGGACGCCATCTGTCCGGCGAGACAAGACAGGTTTTGAAACTCCGGAGATTTTCTACCACGCGCTTATCAAGCGGAAGCCGGGTATTCGTATCAATCCAAACCCACCCCACCAGTCCTTTTTGAGCGAACGCCATCTCAATCGGCTCCGCCTCACTGAAACGCACGGCGATTTCTTTGATACCTTCTTTCCGGGATGCCCGATACACATAGGGGAATTCGACGTCGAGAAGAAAATATTTCGACTTTGGAACTCCGTACTTTGAGGCAAGCTCGATACACCGCGACTCGGTTCCGGCTTCTTTTATGTTGAAAATTATAAACGCGTGATGAAAACTTTCGAGATATTTTTCGAGGTCATCTCCTTCTCCGGGATTGTGATTCAGATACAAGTGCCCCGTCCGATTGTCGTGGCGCACGTCAATTTCGACCCCGTGTTCCGGTGGAACTTTTTTGAGGCCGCTCACAGTGTTTACTCTGTGTTCGATGATGAGCATTGATTATAGAGTATGAGGTTTTTTGCTTCTGCGTCAAAGTTGACAATTCATGATAAGAAATTTACAATAGCACCGCAGTTTGAAAATTGAATACCCAGCATCGCCGAAAAATTAACAACAACCGCCGCAAGGCATAACGAAAGGAAAGTTACGAAAAATCCACTAACCCAAGCCGAGTACGAAAAAATCGTGGCGCAGCAAAACGTCTGCTACGATAAATTCTTCGCGCAGAAAACGAACGACCTCAAGACAAAAGGATCGCTCCCCGATCCGGCCGTTACCGAAGAACACGGTGGCTTCATCATCGCCCTTCGGCATCACCCCCAAGCCGAATGTGGCGCCCGTGCGATATCTCACGCACTTGCAGAATTGGCGCCGCTCATGCCATACAGCATTGACGGAGTACACACAACTGCGCTCGTGTACGGCGTCGGCTCAAAAAGACGGCTCGAGCACGATCAGGTGAACGACAACGGCATTCTCGATTGCCTCTCCAAATCGGCGCGTTCGGCCTGCAATGCTATCATGACAGAAAGCGGACTAGTCGCGACCATCGCATTCGGCGAATATATGGCGAATCAGACAACGGTGATTGCAAAAGGAGTTCCCGATTTCGCCTGCGCCGACCTGGTTCAGAGAATCGTCGCGAAAGTTGCCGATACCGGACTCGATGTAAAGATCCCTTGGGGATCACAAATCACGCTGGGCCGCTTCACGGAAGCCGTCCCGCCGGAAACCCTCGATGAGTTTTTTCGGTTTCTCACTGGGACGCCGGAGATCGGAACTCCCCCGCCCCTCGGACGAACACTGATTGTCGGGATTGACGTCGGATGGTTCACCCTTTCTCCAGAAGGCTTTACCCTCCGCGTCTTTAACCGGATCAAGATTCACTAAAGCGAATTTTTCGCAACTAATACGTTCCCCGCCCGCGCCACGCGCTCGCGGGGGATTTTTATTAAAAAGTTTTTACACCTCACGGACTGTTTTTTAATTGACAAATAGTTCAAAAGCATTTATGCTCCGAAGGCAAAATTGAAAACCAAATAACCCCGAACTTACAACCAACCGAAAGAGAAAGAGACCGACTTATGAATCAACTACTACAGGAAGCAGTTATGGTGCTTGGATGGATCGCGCGGGCAAACCGCAGGATCATCCGACCCCATCTTGAACGGCACGCCGAAAGCGAAATCAAAATACTTCGCGCCGAAGACGAGAACGATGCGCACGATATCAAAACCGACACCGACATCGCCGTCTCGAAAGCGCTTCTCGATGGAGCCGAAGACATTCCCGGATTGCGATCGCTCTACCCGGCATCATTTTCCGAGGAAGAAGATTCGCCTAGACGGAAGGACGCGCTCGATCTCATTGAACTCGACCCGACCGACGGCACAGGTGACTTCGTTGACACGTACAAATCTGCACGCATAATGTCGCCGACGACGCTCGCCGCACGGCTCACGCGCGCGAGCATCCACGAGCCCTTCACACCGGTGTGGGGCATCATCTTCGAGGTAATGCATGAATACGCGCTCGTCTCGGATGGCGAGACGGTCTTGTTCCTCGTAATGGACGGTGAACATTTCCGTACCGTCTTCTTGTGCCTCAATCAGCTCCGCGCTTGGCAGGCACATGATACAATTAACCTCGCTCGAAGGGCTTCGTATCCGCACCTCGCCTACGATGGGCCATTCATCCGATCTCTTGGGACACAGGGGATCAATGTTCGGCAAGTACTCACCGGAGGCGCAGGCATGCAGGCACTTCAGTTCTTCCGGCAATTCATCAGGCCATCAGAAGAAAAACTTCCTGTGGGCGCACAGGCATTCATAAAGCTTGAGCCGCTCTCGGCACTATTCGCCCCGCAGGGCGACTGGAAATGCTGGGACACGGATGCAACGGCAGTCATTGCCCGGGCGCTCCGACTCCCTAACCCGAGGTCGGTATGGGGAAAATCCACGCTTGCGGGCAATGCATCAAACAACTCGCTCGACGTCATGCGGCACGCGGCCGGCTATATACTTGCCGGCGACATAGGAATTGAAACTATGCTCTTAAATGCAGCCTGGCATTTTAATCAGGCCAACCCAAACTGCTCGCTCCGAGAAACCGATTACCGATACAAAGACGCCATTCTTGCGATGGCGAAATAACCCCGGAAACAAAATAACAAAATCCCCATGAGCGCGCGCTCATGGGGAAACTTTTTATGGCGCAGATTTTTCCAAAAGCCGAATCCGGTGTTTTTCCTTGTCCATATTTTTTATGAATTTCACGTCTCTCGCCGGAATAAACGCCGGCGTTCCGCCAAAAAATTTATTCGTCATTATCGCTCTGAGCTTTATAAAAGTTATTTATCACGCCGATGAAGAAAAGCTGCAATATACCCTCAAACCCATTCTCGAACTGTGGATAATTTTCAACCACATCCGACACTGTCGGAAATAATTTATATGCAATTCCTTCTATTTTTTCTTTCGAAATTTCTCCCCTGAAGATAATTTTTTGGAAGTTTAAATCAACGTATAGATGCTCCACGACGAGCCCATCCACGCACACAAGTTCTTCAATTATATTCTCAACAAAAATCGAATTCCGAATAGAGCATTCCATCGCGACCTCATCGCCGGAACGCGAATATTTCACTATAAAATCTGCGATCTCTTTTTGGGGGTGAATAAATTTTGCCGCATCCGGCTTCCTCTCTTCAATTTGTTTGCGTAC
>CAYQKB010000036.1:0-10383 GCA_964418085.1 uncultured Candidatus Saccharibacteria bacterium | reverse complement strand
GAGGGCTCTAAGAAGTAAAGACCAGGGAATCTGCCTTGAAATTGACTTTAATTTTTCCACCATCTTTAAGTTCGCCGCGGACAATCTTGTCTGCCAGCCTATCAAGAATAACCTTCTGAATGAGACGCTTCAAGGGGCGAGCCCCAAACTCCGGGCTAAACCCCTCTTTAATGAGATATTCTCGCGCTTGTTCCCCTATGTCAAGACGAATATTCCGAGCTGCCAATTTTTTTGCTATGAGGCCAATCTGAATATCGACAATTTTTGCTATGTCATTCCTTCCGAGCGGCTTGAATATGACGATCTCATCAATCCTGTTTAAAAACTCCGGGCGGAAGCTCTCTCGGAGCGATTCCATAACTTTACCGCGGTAATCTCCGTCTTCTTTTTCTCCTGCCGACTTTTCTCCCGTAACGGAAAATCCAAGGCGCGCCATGCTCTTCAAGTATTGGCTTCCGACATTGGAAGTCATGATGATGATCGAATTTTTAAAATTCACCACCTTGCCTTTGCCGTCGGTAAGCCGGCCATTGTCAAGAATTTGAAGCAATAGATTAAAGACCTCCGGATGCGCTTTCTCAATTTCGTCGAAGAGTATCAAACTGTAAGGCCGATGGCGAACCATTTCCGTAAGCTGCCCTCCCTCGTCATAGCCCACATATCCCGGCGGCGAGCCGATAAGCCGGCTTGTTGCGTGCCGCTCCATGTATTCGGACATATCAATGCGGATAAGGGATTTTTCGTCGTTAAACATAAACTCCGAAAGTGCTTTCGCAAGCTCGGTCTTGCCCACGCCGGTCGGCCCCAAAAACATGAATGACCCAAGCGGGCGATTGTCGTCCGCAAGGCCGGTCCGCGCCCGTCGAAGCGCGTTCGCAACCGCCTTAATACCCTCCTCCTGTCCAACAACGCGCTTTTCGAGCACCTCCTCAATACGGACGAGCTTGTCGCTTTCGGACTCGAGCATACGCCGGAGCGGAATTCCCGTCCACACGGAAACAACCGCTGCGACATCTTCCTTGTCAACGGCTTCTTTTATAAAACGTTCGCTTTCCTTTTTCCCCTTCTTCGACTCTCCACCGGCAAAATTCTTTTTCTCAAACACGTGGAAATCTTTTTCGGCTTGCGGAAGCTCGCCGTACATAATTTGTGCAACGCGTTCAAGACTGCCTTCCCGTTCGGCAACCTCAGCCTCGCGGCGCAGATTGTCAATTTTCTGTCGGAGTTGATGAAGTGTCTCAAACTTGAGCTTTTCCGAATGCCATCGGGCGGAAAGATCGTCGTTTGCCGCCTTCAGCTTTTTGAGTTCTTTTTCTATCTCCTTAAGCCGCGGAGCTTTCACATTTTCTTTCGTTATCGCCTGGCGCTCGATTTCAAGGCGCGTGACTTCGCGCCTCACCCCATCAATTTCCTTGGGCAGGCTTTCGGTTTCAAGTCGCCTCGCGGACGCCGCCTCATCAATCAAATCAATTGCCTTATCCGGCAAAAACCGGTCAGTGATGTACCGCGCCGAAAGATTCACCGCCTCAACGATTGCCTCATCACTGATCCGCAAACCATGATGAATTTCATATTTTTCCTTGAGGCCCCGGAGAATCGAAATTGAGTCTTCGATATTCGGCTCTTCAACCACAATAGGCTGAAATCTCCGTTCAAGCGCAGTGTCTTTCTCTATATACCGCTGGTACTCCCGTATCGTCGTAGCCCCGATCGCATGAAGCTCTCCGCGAGCAAGCGCTGGCTTGAGCAAATTAGAAGCATCCACGGCGCCCTCGGCAGCACCGGCGCCCACAATAGTGTGTATTTCATCAATAAAAAGTATGATCTGGCCGGCCGCGTTCGTTACCTCCTTCACAAATGCCTTAAGTCGATCCTCGAACTCGCCGCGGAACTTTGTCCCGGCAATAAGCGCGCCGAGATCAAGCATCAAAACCTGTTTGTTCTTGAGCGGCTCGGGCACATCCCCCGAAGCGATTCGCTGTGCCAACCCTTCGACAACGGCAGTCTTGCCAACCCCCGGCTCGCCTATTAAAACAGGATTATTTTTTGTCCGGCGCGAAAGAACCTGCATCAACCGGCGCAATTCCTCCTCGCGGCCGATAACGGGGTCGAGTTTTCCCGCCTTTGCTTTCTCGCTTATGTTAATCGAATATTTTTCGAGCACCTGGAATTTCGATTCCGGAGTTTCGTCCGTGATCCGCACCGAGCCACGGAGTTGCGCCAGCGTTCGGAACACAATTTCCCGTCGCACTCCAAATTGCTCCAAAACATTCTTCGCCGAAGAAGCAGTGTCCATAATCGCGAGAAGCATGTGCTCGCAGGAAACAAACTCGTCTTTTTGCTGTGCGGCGATTTTCGCGGCTTGATCAAGCACCTTCATCAATTCCTGGGAAAGATACAATTGCCCGACATTCGAATTCCCGATAATTTTTGGAATTCGATCGAGTTCAAGCTCGATGTGCTCATCAAGCTTTTCGAGGTTGACGCCGGCCCGACCCAAAACCGGGATCACAAGAGACTGATGGTCTTCAAGCAGGGCGGACAAAAGATGGAGCGCCTTGAGCTCTCCGTGATTTTTGCTCGCCGCAAGCTCCTGGGCATTCTGAAGCGCTTCCTGAGCTTTAATTGTAAATCTGTGAAAATTTGGCATTGGTATTGGTAGTTATAGTATAGTTCTTTTTCCGCCAAGGTAAAACTCACCCCCTCCTATATATACACCTACAACCTCCTCGAGGGAAAAATTTCTATTACCGCGTCTGCGGCCTTTTTGAAAGAATAGCGGTAAGCGTTAACTCTTTTGTGCCGCGGCGTATGGTGAACGTGATACTATCCCCTATTCCATAGCCCGAAATTGCGACGCCGAGTGGATAGTCCGCGTTAATTTTTTTGCCGCCTGCTTCAAGGATAATATCCTCCGCCACGATGCCAGCCCTCTCCGCAGGAGACCCGGGTTCGACTGCCGGGCCATCGTTCGATCCCCGAACAAGCGCGCCGTAATCAACCGGAAGATTCTGCTTTTTCGCTATGTCCGGAGTTATCGCAAGATAACGAACTCCGAGAAACGGTGTTTCGATACTCCCCGTTTTCTTTACCGAAGTGATATCCCTCTTTGCCCGATTAATGGGAATAGCGAAGCCGATATTTTGAGCGTCAGCCGCAATCGCCGTATTGATGCCGATGACCTGGCCCCGAAGATTAAGAAGTGGGCCGCCCGAATTCCCGGGATTTATCGCGGCATCGGTCTGGATAACTCCCTCAATCGTTTCCGCTCCGCCGGTCGGCGCCGCCGCGGTCACACTGCGTGCAAGACCCGAGATGACACCAACCGACACAGTATTTCTGAACTCCCCGAGCGCGTTCCCGATCGCAATCGCCGTTTGCCCAAGCTCAACCGTGTCCGAATCACCGAGATCAACGGTTGGCAATCCTGTTGCATTTATTTTAATCACCGCCAAATCCTGGGTCGGGTCACTCGCGATCACCGTCGCGTCATATTTTTTGCCGTCGTTCGTGAATACCGTATACGACGCTTTCGTATCGCCCGCAACATGTTTATTGGTAAGAATCAGCCCGTCCTGCGAAATAATGAATCCGCTCCCGCCGCCGACTTCCTGGAGTGCACTTCCTTTTTGGCACTGTGCTCCAAACTGCGGCAATTGGTCGCCGAAAAACTGCTGGAACTCCGGAGGCAAATTCGAAAAAGGATTAGAGGGACAGTTTTCGAGAACCGGAACATTTTTTGAAATGGTAATAGAGACAACCGCAGGCGATGCTTTTTTGACCGCGTCAACAACCGCGCGTTCATAGTCTATCGCCGGCTTATAAAGAGAAACCGGAGACTGCGCGGTACCGCTCGAAGAAGTCGGGGTCTGAGTTGCAACTCCGCTCCCAAAAAACGGGGCGGCCAACCCCCGGAGTAAATCCGTTAAGGCATTTGCATGTGCCGCGGAAGGCGAAAACCCTCCGATAAGCAGGAAAATACCGGCGCACGCGGCGAACACAAAAAATATTTTTTTATTAATCTGATTTTTCATTTGTATTTAGCCCTCATCTCAAAATACCTTCTGCCGCGATATCAGTCAATCGCAGGCGAGACTAGAAATGACGACGCAGGTGTACTAGAGCACTCCGAGGAGGAGAGACGACGTACTCGCCTGTGATTGACTATATCCCACAGGGCTCATGAGCGCGGCTTGAAGATATTTTAGAGATGGGGGCTGTATAAGCTTCGCGAACACAGTTTTCAAGGGAAGCGGAATGGAAAGGGCGGTTATCTAAACTCCCAACTACTGAATTGCTGCTTGTATCTTTTTTAAAACGAAATTGATATCTTTCTTTGTCGTTTGGCGACCGAAACTGAATCGGATACTCCTCTCGGCCCTCGCCCGGGGAAATCCCATGGCTTCAATTACATAAGACGATTGATGTGCCCTGCTATGACAGGCAGACCCCGAAGAAACGGCGGCCCCCAAAATATCTAATTTCGTAACCATATATTCCGCGGAGTGATCCGGAAAATAGATATTCAGAATATTGGGCAAAAAGCGGATATTTTCCCCTGCGCCCGCCATATTGACACACGGAACGGTAAGATGAGCACTCGGTGCGATTTTCTGAAGCGCATTCCAAAAATAGCCCCTAAGCCCTGCGATTCTCTTGCCCTCTTTTATCCGATAAGAAACTGCCATCTCTACAGCCTTCGCAAAGCCAACAATAAGCGGCACATTTTCCGTGCCCGACCGGAAACCAAACTCCTGACCACCGCCGGTAATAAGCGGTTTGACAAAACTGCCTCCGCCATTTTTGATTTTTGATATTTGATTTTTGATATATAATGCGCCGATACCCTTTGGCCCGTATATTTTGTGACCAGAAAGAGTCATAAGATCAACGCCGAGCTCCAAAGGTGCGCAATCAAGAAACTGAAACGCCTGTACCGCGTCGGTGTGGAGAAACGGATACTCACTCTGCCTTGATGAGCGGTATTTCTGTATCATGTTTCCGATCTCGCCGATCCGCTGAATGGTCCCAACCTCATTATTCGCGTAAATGATAGAAACAAGAACAGTTTGCGGATTAAGAGCCGCTTCAAGTTTTTTTAAATCCACAAAGCCTTGCGCATCCACCGGAATCTCTATAACCTCAACCCCATCTCGCCGAAGGGCATACGCCGTCTCCCGCACGGATTCATGCTCGATCGCAGAAATAATGATTCTCGGCCTCTTATTTTTCCTGACCCCTGACCCTTGACCCTTGACCCAATTTAGCGCTCCCCTAAGCGCTAAATTGTTCGCCTCCGTCGCCGAACCGGTAAAAATAATCTCTCGGAAATCAGCACCTATAGTTTTTGCGATTGTCTCGCGCGAAACGTCAACCGCCGCAATCGCTTCCTGGCCAAAAGAGTGCAAAGAACTCGGATTGCCGAACGCGCGCGAAAAATACGGCTGCATCGCTCGGAGTACGCGCGCATCAACCGGCGTCGTCGCTGCATAATCGAGATAAATTCTGTTCATAATCTTCTTATGTCTTTTGGTAATCATATATAACTACCAAAAATAAGATGGCAAAAAAACTAAAGAAGTTTTATAAATTTTGGATTATAAAATAAAGCTTCTTTCTTAAATTTCGTTTTTTTCAATACACCAGCTTTATTGAGTGTATTTAAATAGGCATCGGCAGTGTTCCTATGTATTTTTGCCTTTTCTGACATGTCATTGTAAGTGTAAACTGGCTTTGAGAACAAATAATCAACGACATGGCTTCCTTTGGGCAGGAATTTTGAAGCAATGCACTGTTCTTTATATTCTTCAATAAGATTTTTAATTCCCATTATAGTTTTTTCGGTACTCCTTGATTGCTGGATTACAGCATTCAGAATATAAATGACCAGCTCTTTCCAGTCTGCATTTTCTGTGACTTCTTTCAATCTCTTATAGTATTCATCTCTATTTTTGAGAATATAGCCGCTAATGAACAACATCGGCAAATCGATTCTATTAGCAAGTACTAAATACAAAACCATCAATATCCTTCCCGTTCTTCCATTCCCATCTCTAAACGGATGTATAGCTTCAAACTGATAGTGAAGCAATGCCAACTTAATTAGTGGATCAATTCCATCTTCAGAAAAGTCATTATAATAATTTTCGTAATTCTTCAGTAAATCGCGAATTAATTCCTCCCCTTCGGGAGGTGTATATATCACTTCTTTTGTTTTACTACTTTCAATCCTAACTGGTTCTTTTGTTTGATTTTTCTTTCGTATGCCAGATTTTTTTGGCTCAAGTCGTGATTGCAAATCAATATAATTATTAGTGCTTAAAAAACTTTGAGTTTTTACTAAATCCCACCCCTCCATCAAAGCTTCTTTATAATGGAGAGTTTCTTTCTCGGCATCAGTTGGTTCTACATTGGGAAAAAGCTCCGCCCTAAAAACTTCTGAAACGGTGGTATTAATATTTTCAACCCCACTACTAGCAACCGCCTCCTTGACGGAAAGAGGCTCAATAATGATCTCTCTATTCGGAAGTAATTTTGCAGTACCATTAAAACTGGAAATAGCTATATTTGCCTTATTTACCAACTTCAAAATTTCGACGTCGTCGAAGTCGAAATTCGGAGGCAATTTCGGTAAATCGTTATATGGCTGCTTCCTATCATACATATACAAAATTTTAGCAAATTTGTGGACTTGGCGCAAGTCGCACACATTCCTAGTGGGGATAAAAATCAATCATTAGATTAACTACTTTCATTATGTAATGGGAAATAAAGGCGGTTGATAACAAAAAATATATTCTGCTCTCCGAACCGCTCGAAGAAATCGGCAAGATGCTCGGCGGGTGGCTCAAACAAGCGAGCAAGCCCGCCGGTCATTCATAACCCTACTTACTATTGCAAATTGCTTGAGGCGGCAACTCGACCGTTACGATTGAAGTCATTGCTGACCCAGTTCCAGTTCGGATTCCACCGCTTGCCATTGTCATTCGCATACGGGAAGTTCTGGCTGCCGCTCGAGTCCACCACAATGAGCGCTGGAAAGTCGATGTATATTTTTCCGAGCAGCTCTTTGAGTGCAGGCTCATCCTGATGCTCGATCACCCAGTTTCGGTGCTGGTAGCCCAACAAGGAGTTCTGTCGCACGGCAATCCGTCGCTCATACTCAGAGCCATTGATTGAGTCTTTCTCGGTTGGCCGGAGGACGGTGAAGAGCGTGAGCGTCGTGGCTTCGGTTGTCGAAGTGTCCCGCTCGATGGATTCGATGCCAGCCCAGTCTTTCTGGAGTTCTTCGAGCGTCGGGCGCGGGAGGGCGGGGAGCTCAATTGTGAGTTCGCCGGTGTCGAGGAAGAGATCCTCGACTTGCACCCGGAAACCGTTTGCCACGAAAGCGGCGAATTCGGCTCCGGCGCGTTCCGGCTCGCTGATGCCCACTTGGATTTGTTCTTTGCTGAACTGCCCCAAGTCTGCATTGGCCGCAAGCGTTGAGAGGAGTGTGAAGTGCTGTTTCGGTTCGGATTTTGTCATAACTATTTCTGATGGCGCGGACTTGAACGGCCTTGCACTTTGCAAGGTTGCGTTTCATCCTTTTCGCCGCAGCGGTTAAGACGTTTAATCTAAATATCCTAAACGCCGAGGCGAAAAAGCAAGTAATATAAGGTTGTAAAAGAACGCCTAAACTATAACAAATCCAGAGAAAATGTCAAATTTACTACAACCTTTCGCGTCATAAGGTAACGGTAATGCCAGGCGCTTTTTGGAGGCTTCCGGAGCGTGGCGATGCGAGGATGAAGAATTTTTTTAGCAAAAAAATATCTGTGCTCCAAAAAGCTCCTGTGCATTATCTTCTAAAAAAGTGCTGCGCCTTTCCGCGAAAACTCGATTTTTTTCATAATCCCCGTTTTTTTATCGGGCACCAAGAGAGTGCCCTCCTTCATATATAAGTCGTAGATATCCTTCGTAATTTTCACGTCGTTCAAACAATATTCCTTTAGCTCCGCCATCCGCCCCTCTTTATAGAGGCCTATCGCCTCCGAGCCGTGATGCTCCTTTGGCTTGCCGCCATTCGCTTCCGCAAGCCGGCTCAAGCTAATCCGCTCGCCCGTTAATGCCTCAACCTCTTCCAAAAGATCAATGCGCTGCTTATCCCATAAATTCACGGACGCCGCGCCAAGTTTCTGAAAGTATGCATTGAGCACCGGAACGTCATACCGATTGATACTAAAGCCGACAATCCGCGACGCCCCACGGAAAAGTTCCACCGCCTTTCCCATCTCCGCTTCTTCAAAGCAAAAATATTCGTTTTTATCGTAGGAGTACACGCCGGCGGCGGAAATTTTGAGCGCATCGAAATTATCCCGCCCCACGCCCGGGTCGGTGAAAAAATTTTGCGTTTCGATGTCGAAGACTAAAGTATCCATGGTTTGCGAATGGCGTATAGCAAATAGCGTATGGCTAAATTATAGAGAATTTGAAAAACTGTGAAGCTTTTTAATAAGAGTTTCCGCCGAATGATACATTTCTTCCTTTTCTGTCTGCGTAATATACTCCATCGTCCGGGAAAAGTTGAGAATGTTTACGGTTTCCAATGTGGAACCGATTGCAGTTACAAGATATTTTCTGAAATTGGCGATGGACCCAACAGATCCCTCCGCAATATTATTTGAAATTGAGATAGAAGCTCTGCGCAGCTGGTCTCCTAAACTGAATTTCTCATAATCGGGAAATTTCTTCGCGAGAAGATAGCAAGATTTTGCGTAATCTATTGCCAATGTCCAGATTTCTAGACCTTCAAATCTAAACATCTATATTAAGTTCTTCACTTTTTGCTCTTTCCATACGCTATTAGCCATCAGCCATACGCCGGTCGCCACGTCAGACGTGGCGGTCCGCCACGTTCGTCGCCGCATAGCTCTCGGGTTTTGTCTTGGGTTCAAAATTGTTCGCGCGCACGAGAGAAACGACGTCGGAGATTAACTGCTTCGTCGGACCGTTCTCACCGACATCAATATGAATCTCGAAATCGAATTTCGGCAATTCAAACTTTTTGAGTTCGCTGAGAACTCCTCGCGCAACATCAAGCGAGATCATCACCTCGCGCACGATCCTCTGCCGCAGCGTATGCGTCTTCTCTTTCGGCATCCGCCGCCAAAAATATTTTCCGCCATTCCCCACGCGGTGAACAACGATCGCCGTCACAAAATCCGCTTGGTTTCCCTGCAAAAGCTGCGAATCGGTCCCGATTGTCACCTTATACAGGCGGCTCTCGTCCGCCCGCATAAAAGCAATGATCTCGGCGACCACCTCGGCAACAGTTACCTTTATTCCAAGTGAGTTAAAAAGAAAGTCTGGCATGTGAAAACTATACTCTCGGCGAAGGATTGGGGTCAATAGCAATGATCCACTGACACAGCAAAGCGTTATACCGTAGCTTCTTATTTTCGTTCCGCAAACGCCAATCTAATAACTTTCTTCGTCTCTTCCGGTCCTGCAACTTTTATATACTCCACTCCCGCACGAACCACGGCATAGTCATTCCCGCCAGGATAAATCGCATCCCCAATAAAAAGCATTTTCTTCCGTGGAATACCCAGTGTTTTTTCAATCTGACGAATTCCAAATGCCTTATCAATTCCCTTTTTTGTCACATCAATGGTACTAAGCCCGCCCATGCGAACCTCAAATTCGGGCAGAAGTTTCCGAAGAGCGCGAGCAATTTTCGGCCTCCACGGTGTTTTCCCCCATGCAGCCTTAAGCGCAACGCCCTTTTTTGCGCCAAGCACTTTGACCACATCTTGCCCGAGCGCGGAAAAGCTTATCTGCGTATCACGGTCTTCAATGGTTTCTCCATAAATCTTTTCCGGTTGTGTATAGCCGACAATAGAAAAAGCACGCTCGAACGCGGCAAAAATTTTCCGGCGTTGCTGTTTTGTAAGATTATGTGCATACACATTTCGCCACGCACCTCTACTATAGCGGTAAAAAGAAGTCGAAGTGGTCGGAAATAAAAAAATATTTTCGAGTAATTTTGGAGGGCACTTAAAACGCGCGATAAACTGTTCCTGAAACTGTTTGTAGCGTCCCCCTCCGATAACCGCAACTTTCTTTTTGGCAAGAAGGCGAGACAACAAGCCGGCCATCTCCCCATCCATTGACGATTTGCTTTCGGCGAGCGTGCCGTCG
Organism: uncultured Candidatus Saccharibacteria bacterium; assembly: GCA_964418085.1. GTDB lineage: Bacteria > Patescibacteriota > Minisyncoccia > UBA6257 > 2-01-FULL-56-20 > JBBTYG01. The sequence goes on along the minus strand of CAYQKB010000036.1, from coordinate 204 downwards.
AGATCAAAAACAAAAAGCTCTTTTCCGGAAAAAATCTTTTGGGCAATTTTCCTTTTCATTTCATTCAAGTATACACCCAAGACCTCACCTCGGAAAATTTTGCAACTCACCTCGTGTGGGGTAGAATATCTGTATCGAAATGGCGAAAGGCAAGCAAAAAAAAACAGGGAGAAAGGAGACGGGCGAAAAAAATTCGCATCACGG
>CAYQKB010000035.1:0-10681 GCA_964418085.1 uncultured Candidatus Saccharibacteria bacterium | reverse complement strand
GAGGAGAAATCCTCTCGGAGGTTCGAATCCTCCCGCTTCCGCCTTCGGTTTGCCGAAGCGAACCTACGGCGTGACACAGTCCGCCAAGGTTTGCGAAGGAGACCTTCGCCTTGCAGTAGCTCGGCTTCGGCGAGACAAAGTCCGCGGAAAGTTTCACGCAGTTAGCTGTGCGTTATTGTAGAGCACTTTAAGTTTTTCAAGCCCCCGATGTACTTGTACGGCGATGGTGTTTTTTTTCTGTCCTGTGATGAGAGACATTTCCTCGAGTGATAAGTCTTGCGCGTAGCGCATGTGTATTACTTTTTGATATGGTTCCGGGAGTTTATGTATCAATAGCAGGGCCTCTTTTCCGTCCAGGATGTCGGCAATGCGTCCGGTGTCGCCTGCGCTTGGATCAAATCCCTTTTCGAGAAGCACATCGAGCGATGTCGCTTTGTGTTTTCGATATTCGTCAACGATGAGATTGTTGAGGATGTGATAGAGGAATGCTTTCATGAGATTAATTTTTCCTCCCTTTATGAGGTAGTTCCATGTTTTCACGAAGGTATCCTGCACCAAGTCTTCGCCAAGCGACTTCTCGTGTACTCGGAAGAATGCATGGAGATTAAGCCCTTTTTGAAAGTCGTGGTGCGCCGTGGCTACTACCTGTTGTTGCGGCCTTTGTTTTGTGATCATGCAGTGATCAAGTATGCAATGTATGACGTATGCACAGCTATCTTATTTCACACTATTTAACGGAAGTATGCCCTTGGTTTATCGGGAAAGGATAGTGAGAGTATTTCCCCACCCTGTTCTTGCGGTTCAAATCGTATTTTTCCGTCCATGAGCTCTATGAGCGATTCCATCGTGTATGACCCCAGGGGAAGATCGCTGTCATCAGTGTTTTTGAACTTTGACATCGGGAGTTTGAAATTTAACTGTTTTACATCGGAGTGAGGCAGGGACGCATGGGGGTATGATATCAAAATGAATATTTCTGGTTCGCGCTTCACAATCTGGATTCCGATTTTATTTCCTCGGGGTGTAAACTCTATAATTTGGGAAAGGAGGCGTCTTAGCACAAGAATGGCCAGATTTTCATCAATGGTAAAGAAAGCCGGTCCGGGCGGATACAATCGCTCGATGGAAATTCCTTTTGATTGAACTTGGGGGATAAATTCCCGGAAGACGCTATTCATTGTTTTCCGCGCGTCAATAACTTTTGGCGTCATCATTATGGTTCCAAGTTCGATGCGCATGAGCCGGAGAAGATCGCTATTCAATGTTATTGCTTCTTGATTTGCGGAATTTATTTTTTCTATATATTTCTGGTCCAGCTGCGAAAATTTACTTTTACTCTTGCCGAGGGCATTTATGTACGTTTCGATTTGCGAAAGAGGCGGATGCAGCCGGTGTGAAATAGTCGAGATGAAATTACTCTTTGTGTTCGCGAATTCTCTCCGCTCTGTAATATCCCGGAGATTGAGAGTGATCGCGTTTACTGCCGGATCTGTGAGTGCATTCGCTCCGACCATTTCTATCCATCGTATTTCTCCATCTTTTCGTATCATGCGGACTTCGATAGTGCAGATTGAGCCGGGATCCAATGAGCCAAGGTCGCTAAGGGTGCGGCCGGAGCGTTCCCTGTCTTCGGGATGAATAAAATCCCATTTGGGTTTTCCCACAAGTTCCTCTGGGGTATATCCGAGAAGTCGCAGAATTGACTTGCTTGCATATAGGATCGTTCTTTGAATGTCTATAAGGGCAATGGCGTCAGAACTATTTTCAATAAGAGATCGAAAACGCTTTTCGCTCATTGCCAGGTTTTTGCGATTTCTGCGTTCTTGATATGCAAGAACAGAAAATATGAGCGTACTTCCTGCCACGGCCGCAAGATATACCTGAAGGAATACGAGAGATTTTTCGATGGGGTAGTGGGCAAACTCGCCATGCCCAGAGAGCGTACCCTGAATTGCGAGGATGCTTAGAATAAAGATTCCCGTCATGGCTTCTCGCCTGCCGAGTCGGATTGCAATCCACATGAGAGGAGGAATTATTATGAATGCAATGGGATAATCTCGGAGAGCCGGTACGAGGTTGTCGAATACAATCAGCCCCGTGACAAATATAAAAAGCAGCGCAAAAAATACTTCTGTTGCAACAGCCCGACTTTCTAACGATTTAAAATCGCTTAATCTTCGCCATAAAATAATAAGAGGCGTGAGGAGAAGCGCGCCCGTGCCGTCGCCGAGCCACCATGTAAATAGTGCATAGTTTAACGTGTTTGGCACGGCAAAGCCCGTCAAAAGAAGTGAAAGGCATCCGATGACGGCAGCAATTACGGGGGCAATTATACCTGCAAACATGATAAAACGAAAGGTATTTCCCACACTATTTTTAAATTCAGTTCCGTCCGCAAATCTGTTTATAAGGTACGCCGCCACAAGTGCTTCCAGGGTGTTACCAAAAGCAATGCCGACCGATGTTAAAAGCGAACCCGTCATGGTGAAATTAACGAGAAAGGCGCCCAAAAATATTCCGGTCCACAGGCGGTATCCAAACATCAGCACGAATGCGAGAGCGATTCCTGTTGGCGGCCAGATAGCAGAAACGCTTTGATTCACTTTTGCAAAAAGGAGGCCGAATTTTCCGGCTATAAAGTAGAGGACGGTAAGTATTGCAATCAGAGCTACGATTTGGATAAGGGGAGAAGAAAGCGGCCGTATTCGATTTTCGTTTTTCACGAGAATTGTATTCATCGAATGATGGTTTTTACCAAGGGTATTTTCCACAGAAGTCGGTTTTCTATATCATGTGCCAGTACCAGATTACCTAATTCTGCTTTCATTCGTGCTAAAAAGTCAACTGCATTTTCGGGATACGATGTGACTGCGCTTATTTTTTGATGCATGGCACTAGTTATATAAAACATGGTTTAATTTGACTCATATATTGTTGGATGGTACGCTCGCGATATGCTCATTGATAAACTTTAAAAGTGAAAAGGATATGATATGAAAACACAGAAAGTGTATAAAGTTGTACGCGTTCCGTTCCCCATCCACCCGCTGCATGCATTTCAATATTTTTTGTGCACGCTCAGGGGAGAGATCACCCACAAAACCGCCGTATCTTATTTTTGGGGCAGGGGTTCGGCAGTACACGCTCCGACGGCACATGACCCCTCCATACTCTACATCAGGGGTATTCTGCCACGCGAGATCAAGAAAAAGATTCGCCGCCTCTTTTTGAATGACGGAGGAGGGACAAAAAAACAACAGGAGGCGACGCTCGGCAAACTTCTTGAATTCTGTTCGCGCTTAGTCTATGATCTCGACATTCGAAAACGGAGGGATGTAGATGCGCTTTTCCGGGTGATGACTAGCAAGGAATCTCCCTGGAAAATTTTGAACGTGATTGCTCGAAGTTTCACGTTTTGCCTTCGGAACAACATTGATCCTCTTCTCGAAGATTTGCCAATACTGGTGCCTGCGGCGATGTCTCGCAAAAAGCCGTTACTGCATTCTCTTCCGGGACATAAACGAGTGATTCAGTTGGGCACTCAGTGGAAATCATTCCTGCCCGACGCAAGTACATGGGGAGGAGCGCTCGCAACGAACCCATTTTCCGTCGTCTTGAGTGAAAAACGCCTCACGTGTTTGGCAGACGAACAATTCGTAGTCCTGGTCGGTGGGTCGAAGAATATGGACAAAACTACGTTTGTCGCAAATTTATTCAGGGCACTTTGCGACATGCGGCGAGAGTTGCTTCAGCAATCCGACTGGCGGGATTTTTCCCTGAAGATTCTGCCGTGCGATATGGACTTTGCGAGCCCGGTTTTGAATGCCATTCTCTTCGGAATCGGTCGCGAGTCGCACTTAGTGCAACCTCATAAGCAGCAGTGGACGCGTGACCTTGCATATGAGGCGCTCTCGAGTCTGCAGGAAAGACAGAACGGATCGCATATCATAATTGCCGACCTTCCCGGAGGTCCGCCGGACGCTATCACCGAAATCACATCCGCGATTGGAGACACTGCGATCATTTTGGAGAATTCCAAGGAGAGATTCCTTGAGTGGAAGTCCTTTTTTCAAGAAATCGGTGTTCCGATTTCTGCAATCATTCCAAGCGGCCAGAAATGGTCGTTATTGCGTGATCGTCAAGAGATAGACCCTGAGCACGTGATGTTCGGTCTTGCCCGCAAGCACACGCCATGCAGAGGATTTGAGCGGCTTGTTCGGCCGGACGATCCTTTCGTTCGTGCTTTCGCCGCAGTGTTGCTCTTTGGCATACTGCCGGAGATCGCTTTGGAGCGAGACGTTGCACGGAGGATGTACTATCACAAAACCAGTCACTAAACCATCGATCAATGACGAAAGTCGAGGATCGGTGGTTTTTTAATTTTAGGCCGCACGCCATACGATAGGAAAGACCGGAGTCTGTGGAGGTAGGATTCCGCTTGTTAAGTCATACATATGGAATTCGTAGCTTTCGCCCACGGGCGCAAGCGCGTTGAATTCCTAAAACTTAATATAATTTAGTCGGAAGTGCTTTCCACAGACTTCGATTTTCCCCGCTGTTAAAATTACTGTATATATTCTCGCGCAGTTTTCTAATAAGTCAATAGAAATTTGTGGTTAAGAGGTGGATAAGTGCGCATATACTGTTGATAACTCAGAAAAATATATACCGTTTTTACTATTTCAATATTTTGTGTTTTAAATATTTTAAATTTGAGTTTTCAAAATCTTCTCGGGCTCGATTTTTTCTGCTTATGTAATTTTTATATAAAACATTCGTCCTTGTTTATATACCAAAGGTCGCAAATTAAGTTTTTTATCCAATTACCTATGGCAGATACTTTGATTATGGTTAAAGATGCAGTGTGCGGGAAAGAGCTTGATCCTAAGGCCGCGATGTATACGAGTAATTATAATGGGAAAACCTACTATTTTTGCTCCGAAGGGTGTAAAAGAGAGTTTGACGTAAATCCGGAGAAATTTGCGAAGTAGCGCATCATGAAAAACACCCGCTGCGGCGGGTGTTTTTCATTCATCTCTCATTATCCAAGTTTCACTAAGAGAGTAGTCGAACGATAAGCACGATGAGTACAATAACAAGAAGAGTATGAATTAAATTGCCTCCGATTTTAAAACTAAATCCAAGAAGCCATAGGATTAATAAGACTACGATAACTGTGGTGAGCATGATTTTTTTAGTATTGTTTGTAATCACGACTACGCACTTACTGCGTCTTTATATAACAATTTCAGTTTTTTAAGTCCTCGGTGCACTTGTACGGCAATAGTATTTTTTGTCTGCCCGGTAATAAGGGATATTTCCGTAAGCGACAAATCCTGCACATATCGCATTCGCATTATTTTTTGGTACGGTTGAGGGAGCTGCTGGATCAAGAGCATCGCTTCTTTTCCGTCAAGAATGTCCGCAAGGCGTCTTGGATCGTTCGTGTCTGCCGGTTCATAGCCCTTTTCGAGAAGTACATCAAGCGAGGTTGCTTTATGTTTCCGATATTCGTCCACAATAAGGTTATTGAGGATGTGATACAGAAAAGCCTTCATCATGTCAATTTTCCCGCCTTTCACGAGGTAATTCCATGTTTTTATGAAGGTGTCTTGTACGAGGTCCTCGCCAAGCGCGTTATCATGTACCTTGAAAAATGCATGAAGATTAAGCCCTTTTTGAAAGGTGCGATGCGCGGTAGTGAGTATTCCTTGCCTTTGGGTTTCTTGTTTTGGGGTCATATAACTTAATAGACGGACGTAACGATTTTTTATTACACGGATATTACAGTAGTGCTGTAATACTTTGCATATGTATCCATTTCTATGTCTATAACAATGCTGTGACGCGATTTTTTATTACATCGCGATTACGGCGATGATACGTAAAGGAGTGTCTGGTGGGCTTTAACCATACCATGCTTTATAGCTTAATAGCGAATGAAGGAAGATGAATTTAATCCATACCGGTCGTAATAATTGGAGGTTTCAAACGGCGACAACAGTATGGAAGCAAATAAAAAAGCTACAAAACGAAATTTTGAAACCTTTGAAGCGGTGGGAGTGGATTTTTTCGATCGGTTGTGGGAGGAGGGATGGACATATATTAAGACGGTGGTGGATGTGATGCGGGAGCCGATTTTAATTCTTGATCGGGATCTTCGAGTAATGGCGGCAAACGAGTCTTTTTACCGGACATTTCAGGTCGAGTCCCGGGAGACCGAGAAAAAGATAGTGTATGAACTTGGAAACGGCCAATGGAATATTCCCGCACTTCGAAAACTTCTTGAAGATATTTTACCCAAGAATACCTTTTTTAAGGGCTTTGAGGTTGCTCACGAGTTTCCCGTTATTGGTCGAAAGGTGATGATATTAAATGCCAGGCAGATTCATGTTCAGGAAGACACGGCTTCAAAAGTATTTCCACCCATTATACTTCTTGCTATTGAAGACGTGACGGACATGATGGTTGTTGCCGAAACACTTGCTATCAGAACGAAGCAGTTTGAGACTAAGCTCACGGAACAAACGCAGAAACTTGAGATCAATATCATGAAGCTGGAAAAAGAAATAAATGAGTTAAAAATTAAAGCATAATATTCGTAGTTTGCGTTTTTGGTTCGTTGCTTATATCAAAGTCGACAAATTCATTAATAAAATAAATTAAAATTAAATTAACTAAAAATTGTGCTCGGTATGATTTTAAAAAATAATATGAAAAACTTTAAGAAAAATTCAATAGTCAGTGCATTGTTTGTTTCCTTGGTGTTTGGGTCGCTTGGTTCACTTTCTGCATTCGCGGCAGGTCCGGCGGCAGTAAATCTTGGAACTGCTGGAAATTTCGTGATTTTGTCAAAAACAGGAATTTCAACTACGGGGGCGACATCTATTGTCGGCGATATTGGAGTGAGCCCAATCGCTGCAAGTGCCATAACCGGATTTGCATTAACTCTTCCTGCAGCCAGCGCATTTTCAACATCAGCATTAGTTACCGGAAAAGTATATGCCTCCGATTATGCGGTTCCGACTCCGGCTATGATGACCGTTGCCATAGGCGACATGCAGACGGCCTACACGGACGCTGCAGGACGCGCGCCTACTGTTACGGAACTTGGTGCCGGAAATATCGGCGGGATGACGCTCGCTCCCGGCGTCTATAAATGGGGTACCGGTCTCACGATACCGACGGATGTAACTCTTTCGGGCAGTGCAAACGATGTCTGGATTTTCCAGATAGCGCAATCTCTCAATATCAGTTCCGGTGCGAAGATAGTTCTCGCCGGTGGCGCGCAACCCAGAAATATTTTTTGGGTTGTTGCGGGGCAGACGACCATCGGTACGACAGCGGTGTTTAATGGAAATATATTAGATCAAACAGCGATAGTGATGAATACCGGCGCGCGGCTCACTGGCCGAGCACTCGCACAGACTGCGGTTACGCTCGACTCAAATATTGTTACGATGCCAGCCGGCAGTTCGGCAGTTCCGGCGCCTATTGTTCCTCCGCCTTCTACTTCTCCTCAAACACCGCCGCCAACTTATACACCCGCACCGACATCACCGTATTCCAATCCAGCGCCAATGGTAATAGTGCAAAATCAGAACCCGCAGGCTTCGGCGAATATGAATACTACTGCAGATCAACAAGCTCAGCTTAGCGGATTGGTGGCGACTCTGCAGTCGCTCCGGGCGCAAGTACAAGCACGACAACAAGGTTCTTCTTTCGGTCAGGGGGTTCGTGCGATTGCGATGAATTTGGGAAAGGGGAGTGTCGGTGCTGACGTAGCGACTCTGCAGCAATTTCTGATTTCTCAAAATAAAGGTCCTTCTGCTCAAGCTTTAGCTGCAGTTGGTGCGACCGCGTACTTTGGAGATATAACTCGAGCGGCACTCGCTGAATTCCAAGCGAGCGTCGGCATTAGCCCTGCTCTCGGAAATTTCGGATCAATAACTCGGGCGTATGTAAGTACAAATTATTAAATTATATTAATTACACATATGGGAATTATTTTGTGGATTATATTTGGCGCATTGGTTGGCTGGATAGCATCGCTCATTATGAAGACCGATGCCGAGCAGGGAGCTTTGCTCAACATTATTGTCGGTATTGTCGGTGCGGTCATAGGCGGCTGGATCATGAGTATTGTCGGAGAGAGCGGCGTGGGAGGATTTAATCTGTACAGCTTTCTCGTTGCGCTCCTCGGTGCGTGCGTGCTCATTGCAATCGTAAAGTTTGTGCGTAAATAAATATTTATTGAAACAAAATCATGGACTCATATAACTCTCCCACTACAAAACCATTGTTTAAAGGTACGCAAATCGTGTGGTATCTCCTTTCGCTTCTTGAAATACTGCTTGCGTTTCGTTTTGTGTTCAAACTGACGGGTGCGAACCCTGGGGCGGGATTTACGCATTTTATTTATGCCATTACGGCGCCGTTCATGGCTCCATTCATCGCCGTGTTTCCGACCGTCGCTGTCGAAGGGAGCATTTTTGAGTGGACGACCATTCTCGCAATCGTCGTGTATTGGATGATCGCACTTGCAATCATACAATTATTCTTGATGAGTAAAACAGTTTCGACGCCGGAGGCAGCGGCAAAGCTTGATGAGCAGGAAAAGAAGTGAGGCAAGGCAGTTTTTTTCGATTGAATATTGACCGGTCCTTTTAAAAAGAAGACCCCCGCAAGCCGAGCAGCTTTACGGGGGCACTAACTGTGGAATGTTGGGCAATTCTCTATGGAGAGTATGCTGCCGAGCGGGCAGCACAATTGAAGAAGTTACCAAAGTTATTTTGTTTCGAGAAATTGCCGGAAGTTTGCTGATTTAAATATAGCGCACGGATATTTTTTTTGCAAAGGAGCAGTTCTCAATAAAATATTTTCATTGACCATTCCACTGGTTTCAATTAGAATCTCTGCAGAACTGACGAATTTCCGGTATCAAGGCCGGGGAGGGACGCAGTTTTTAAAATTGAATAATAGATTTGTATGCCCAAAATTCCTGAAACTGTCAGTCGTTCGTTTTTGCCCGGCTTTCTGCCGGACATGCGCGGAAAAGTCCGCGATACGTATGTACTCAAGAACGGCAATCTTTTGCCGGGCGCAACCGATCGCCTGAGCGCCTTCGATTTCGTTTTGCCAGTCGAGGTGCCGTATAAGGGCGAAGTGCTTACCGCGATGAATATTTTCTGGGCGACGTACCTGGAAATAGCCAGTGTGGTTAATCAGGACATCGTTGCGTTTGGATCCCGCATTGATTCCTATTTGCAGTCCGAGCTTCGCGGCAACGCCGATATTCAGAAACGCGCCACGGTCGTGAAAAAATGTGTCATGGATGATGGGGAGGGAATCGTACGCGGCTATCTCACTGGCGGCGGTTGGAAAACGTATAAGAAGACCGCTCCGAACCATATGCTTTGCGGTCACGTATTGCCGCCCGGGCTTAAGGATGGCGATCGCCTCGACAAGCCAATTTTTACACCCACAACGAAAGCGAAGGAAGGCCACGACGCGGACATTAGCGTTGCCGAATTTCGGAAGCTGTATCCACGCATGGAACCGGCGACTCTCGAGCTTTATGGAATTGCGCACAAATTTGCGCACTCACGCGGGATTATTCTCGCCGACACAAAGCTCGAGTTTGGGATTGATCCGGTAACCGGCACATACACGCTCTGTGATGAGCGGTTCACTCCCGACTCGAGTCGCTTCTGGCGTCGTGACGATTGGGAAAAATCTCGGAAAGAGGAAAGGAGTCCGACTTCCTACGACAAGCAGTTTGTTCGCGTGTATCTCGAGAGTTTGGGGATTGATAAACTCGATCCCCTGAATCCCGAACACGTTGCCCAAGTGCACGCACTTGTGATACCTGCGGACATCGTTTGGAGGACCAGCCGGATCTATCGCTACATCTGCTATCTCCTTACGGAAATGCGCCTCGAAACTTTCCAGCGGGAAGTGATGGGTATCTCCGGCGTTACGGTGCCGCCCATCGAGATTGTGCTCGGAAGCGAGAGCGATCTCAAGAGAATCCAGTCCGGGCTTGTGTGGCTCGATATGAAAAAAGTTCACTATCGTCTGCACATCTTGAGTTGTCACTATACTCCTCATGATTTAGTGGAGTACGCGCGAACGCTTGATCGGGCTGTCGGGCCCGTGGTCGCTGCTGCCGGGAAAGCGGCAGCGCTTGCCGGAATACTCCAGAGTTGGCTTCGATACTTCAAGAAGGATGAAATTCCAGTCTTGGGTGTCGGACTTGAAGGTGATACCGAAGACGCAAATCTTGCTGCGAGGCTCTCGATCACAGAACTCCCCGGAAGGCCGGTGGTGATGAGGGATGATAGCACGGCTTACTTCGGTTCCGAGGGGTTCGTGAATGCCTGCGAAGACGCCGTGATGAAAGAATTCATTTCTCTGCCGGCGAAGCCTAGAGAGGCGAAGTTGAACTTTATCGTGAAGTAAAAAGTGAGCGAGTGCTCAAAAACACGGGGCGGTGTTCCACAAGGAATGCCGCCTCTTTTTATTTATTTTCAGACCTCAAATTTTTTAATATGGAGCTTTGTAATAAGTTTTTGACTTATGCGGCATTACATAGCGCGTGAATCATTGGGTTTTGGTTCGTGCGCATGCTGTTTTGGTATACTAGAACTCATCTCAAAATACCTTCGGCCGCGATATTAAT
>CAYQKB010000034.1:0-11370 GCA_964418085.1 uncultured Candidatus Saccharibacteria bacterium | reverse complement strand
TCAATAACACGAATAATCTTAAAGATTCGCATTATTTGTCTTCATTCGTGATATTAGTGATTGCTCTTTATTCGCATTATTTGCTATGATTCGCGTTATTAGTGATTACTCCAATGTTTGAAAGCATAAAAGGCAAACGGGTTCTCATTACCGGAGCAACCGGCGGCATGGGGAGCGCCATGGCGGAGCTTTTTGCCGAGTACGGCGCGACGGTCGGCTTACACTATCATAAAAATAAGGAAGAGGCTGAACGATTACTCGCGAGTATTCTCAAAAAAACAAAGAATGCCTATTCGGCCCTTCAATCAAATTCAGGGCCAGCAGGCTCAGGGCAAGCAGAAATTTTTCAAGCCGATCTATCGGAAGAGAAAGACAGAAAAGAATTACTCATATCATTCGAGAAGAAGTTCGGAGGGATTGACGTGCTCATCAATAATGCCGGAGCAGTATACGAGTACGCACATTTTTCAGAACTTAAAGAAGAATCGTGGGAAGGCACTTTTGACCTAAACGCAAAAGCGCCGTTCTACCTTTCGGGCGGAGCTTTCGATTCAATGAAACAGAGCGGCGGCAGGATAATAAATATAAGCTCGGCGAATGTGGAATACGGCGGGAGCCCGAAGAGCATGCACTATGTCGCCTCGAAAGCCGCACTCGAATCCATAACCCGGGGCTTTGCGAAAATCGGCGCGAAAGATAATATTTTGGTCAATGCTATCCGATGCGGCGTCATTGATACTCCAATGCGAAACAGAATTCCCGGCTACAATGAAAAAGATTATCAAAATAGAATTGCCATGATACCCCTGAAGCGCGCCGGCGCGCCGCTCGATATCGCGCGAATGGCACTGTTTTTGGCTTCCGAGGCAGGCGATTTTATAACCGGTGAAATATTTACGGTAGCTGGAGGAGACTAGGTTTTTGCTATTTTCCCGCTCCGCGTTGTTGCGCCTCGTCGGAGTACCCTCCGGGTACACCTTCCTCGTCACGCCTAGCGGAACTGGAAAATAGCTAAAAACACAATTCCGTGCTATTTTTGAAATTAATCTTTATTAAAATCTTATGCGTTTATTTATAACGGGCTCGGACGGATTTATCGGGGGCGAACTCATTTCCCAATGCACGAAACAAGGGATTGAATTCGTCGGCGCGGATATTCGGAGCGGATTTGATGTTCGCTCCAAAGACATTGCCGCGCGAATCCCGGAGGGAGTAGACGCCATCGTGCATCTCGCGGGATTATCAAACGACACTGTCTGCAAAAATAACGGATATCAGTGCTTCGACATAAATGTCCTGGGAACACTCAACCTGATGGAAGCTGCCGCCGCACGAGGCGTAAAGCAATTTATTTTTGCTTCCTCGGAGTGGGTCTACGACAATTGCACACCACAAGAGGTAAAAACCGAGGAGTCAATCATCAATATCGCAAACCATACTTCGGAATATGCCCTCTCAAAGCTGGTCAGTGAAGCGAACTTGCGGCAGAAGTACCAGCATGGATTTTGTCCGATAACTATCCTGCGCTTCGGAATTATCTGCGGAACAACCGGCGAGAAAAGATCGGCGGTGGAATCGCTCTATATGGCAGTTAAAGAAAAAGATGGGGTGTCGGTTGGGTCACTCGCGAGCGGCAGGTGTTTTATACACGTTTCGGACATCGCTTCGGGAATCATCAAAGCTGTCGGGCTCCCGGGTTTCAATATCATAAACCTTGCGGGAGATAACGTGGTTACACTTCGGGATATTATCGAAATGTCCAAAAAGATTTTGAACAAAAATCCGAAGGTGACGGAGACGGCACCACAAAATGTAAGTGTCAGAAACATTTCAAACGCAAAAGCGAAAAAGATGTTGAATTGGAAACCGGAGACAACCGTAGAGACTTGGCTTACTTCCCTTAATTCATTACAGAAAAATATATAGCATGAATCCCGTTAGAGATAACACAACTATGAACAAAATCTATTTTTATGTAACCGCAGTAGACGAAGCGCACCAGTCCTGCGCGCAATTAACGGAAACGCACAGCGTTTCCTATCTCTAACGGGATGAATGCCGGACATCCAAAAAACTGCGTAATTTGCGGCTCAAAAAAATACAAAGTTATTTTTTCCTATGACGCGCCGGACACTATCGAGGTAGCCGTCGGCGTCAAAGAAAAAGGATATTTTCGAAAATGGGTCCGGTGTGCACAGTGCGGATTTTATTATTCGGTGTATTCGCGTGGGAAGAATGTTATGGACAAAGTCTATGTCTCCGCCTACCGAAATAACGCAAAATCATGGAGAAAGGAAGGTTCCGCGGAAGAAGTTTTCCGGAAAGTGGTTGCTCTGCCAGAAAAAGAGTCGGTGACAAAGCTTCGCATCAAGTGGATAAAGGAAACCATTAATGGCATTTGGGAAGGAGAATTACTAAAGAAAAATATGCCGCCGTACAAAATGCTCGACATCGGAGGAGGCACCGGCATATTCGCCTATGAATTTCAGGATACCGACTGGAAAGGCTATATCATTGACCCGAGCGAAGGGAATGATTTTATAGAAACCAAATTGCGCATACCTCTCGTGCGAGAATTTTATAAACCGAATCGCTTCAAATTTAAATTCGATCTCATTGCGCTCATTTATATATTGGAACATGTGCTCGATCCCCTTTCATTTCTCAAAAAGGTGCGCGAGGACATGGAACAAAATTCGTTTTTATATATTGAAGTTCCCGATGCGATCATTTTTAAGCACCGGCCGCTCACCGACGACATATACCACTCCGAACATTTGTGGCTCTTCGATCCGAAGACATTGCACTTACTTTTGGAACAATCCGGATTTGAGGTCTTTGGTTTGAAACGGGTTAAAACCAAGCGCGGCCATTATGCTTTAATGGTATTGGCGGTTAAAAAATAAAGCACGGCACAGTGAAATGAACATACAACTACACAAGAGAAAGCTTGAGGGGCTTATCGAACTTATCCCAGACGTTCACGAAGACGAAAGAGGTTTTCTGTCGCGTTTATATAGCGAAGGCGCTTTTAAAGAGCTGGGATTACCAACTGCGTGGTTGGAAGATATGCACCATCACACACAAAAGAAAAATACCTTGCGGGGCATTCACTTTTCGCTTCCGCCGTTTTCCGAGATGAAGCTCATCCGGGCAATCAAGGGAGAGATGCTCTGGGTATCGGTTGACGTGCGGAAAGATTCAAAGACCTTTGGCACATGGGACTCAATAATTTTGTCTGAAAAGCGTAAGAATATGCTTCTTACCGCACGCGGCCTTGCGAACGGATGCTTGTCCTTGACCGACGGAGTTGATCTCATCATCAAATCGGACAATTATTTTTCGGCGGAGCACGGAGTCGGGATTATATGGGACGACACAGATTTGAATATCGAATGGGGCATTAAGGGCGGTACGCCGATTATTTCCGAGCGGGACAAAAGCTATCCAACTTTCCAAACATTCAAAGAGAGTTATCACGAATAATGCGAATAACTGCAAATAATACGAATGGTTATGGAGTAATCACGAATATCGCAAATGAAGACAAATAATGCGAATCTTAAAGATAATTTATTTTATTGATTTTATATTCGTATTATTGATTGCAATTCGCATTATTCGCGATTACTATTAGAATTATTAGCGATTACTCTTAATTATTCGTATTATTAAAATAAATTCGAATTATTCGTGATTACTCAAGACATAAAAATTGCGCGAGAGATTTTGCGATTACGGCTCAGTCAGATGATCGTGAATGAAAAGTACAAAGCGGGTTTATTCAAAATACCGCTCCACATCGCCCTGGGCCACGAGGCGATTGCTGTAGCTGTGGATTCGGCTATGCAAGAAAACGACCGGCTGGTGTGCACTCACAGAAATATGCATTACAATCTTGCGCGGACGAAGGCGCTGAAACCGATTCTCGACGAGTACTTTTTAAGAAAAGAGGGTGTCGCGCATGCAGAGCTCGGCTCGATGAATCTGGCGAATGAAAAGAAGAACATCGCGTATACCTCGAGCATTTTGGGAAACAATCTTCCGGTCGCGACCGGACTTGCGCTCGGAGAGAAAGTGAAAGGCACGGGCGGGTTAATCATCGTGCAAACCGGTGACGGAGCCATGGAAGAAGGAACTTTTTACGAAAGTCTACTCTTTATGAAAAGCAATTCGCTTGCGGCGCTCGTTGTCATTGAAAATAACGAATGGTCAATGCACACGAAGATTTCGGAGCGAAGGACGCCGATTGATATTTCAAAGTTCGTCGCATCACTCGGCGCAGGATACGAAAAACTTGGAGGAAACGATGTCTACGAGTATATCGAAAAACTGAAAGCTATAAAAGATCGTATCCTCGAGAGCAAAACGCCAATAGTACTCGAAGTTGATATTCACACCTTGGGCGGTTGGTATGTTGATGTGGCGGGCAGTCCTTCGACGGGTTCGACCGGCTCACCGCAGGCAAACTCAGGACAGGTACAGAAAAGATTTATCCATCCCCATTCGGGACCGCTCACCAAGACAGAACTCGCGGAATGGCCGGAGCTGGAACATTCAGCGAATGATCCGGTTTTTGTGCTTACCAAACATTTTTCACCAGATGAATTAAAAACGATTGCGCAAGAAATCCTAAAGGATTTGAAAAAGGAAATTGGAGAATAATCACGAATAACACGAATTTTATTCAATAATGCGAACACTCACATGAAATACATCCAATATATAAACGACCTTATAGTGAAGAAGACTGCGAACAAAGAGCAGCTCGTGCTTTTCGGACAAAATATTGCCGCGGGCTCACGGCTTTCCGGACTCACCAAGAACCTACAGGTTGGAAAAGGAGGACTCATTATTAATGCCACCAATTCAGAGAGCACGCTTGCGGGACTCGGCTTCGGCATGATGCTCGGCGGAACATCCTCTATCTTTTTCATGAAGCAGCTCGACTTTCTGCTTTTGGGCATAGATCAGCTTGTGCATTCGTATAATTTTGTGAGGCGCAAAAACCCAACAGCGTCGTACACAATCGTGGCAATCGTCTCCGACCTCGGATGGCACGGCCTCCAATCCAGCTTCAACAATTTCGGCGACCTCTGTTCAATCGCACGAATCCCCGGCTTCAACATCACGAACCGCGCAGACGCGGAAGAAGTTATACAAACACATCTCATCTCCCCCGGATTCCGAATTATCACCGTAAGCCAAAGATTATTCGGATCAGAAATTTTGGATATCGAGCCGGTTTTTTCAAACGAGGAAAAGTCATTATTCCAATACACAAAAGGCGCCCGCGCAACAATCGCCTGCTTCAACCTGTCGTTTCCGTATGGACTCAAACTTCATGACACGCTCAAAGAAAAAGGCATTGATGCCTCCCTCTTCTCGGTGAACGCCGCCACGCCCATTGACTGGAAAGAGATTATTGCGGACGCACAAAAAACAAAAAATCTGGTGGTGATAGACGACAGCAAGAGTGAAAACATGCCATGCGATAATTTACTCGCCGCAGCGTACGAAAAATGCAAGATGAATAATGTTATCGCCGTGAAGCGGAACATAAAGGGCAATGAATGGCTTTTCCCGAATGCGGATTTATTAGAGATTGATTATGACGCTATTGCGCACGTGCTTTCGGGCAATCTTGACAAGCGATAATTTTTACTTTACTATATCAGCACGCAGTTTTGACAACTGAAAATCACCGAAACACCAACCATTAGAAAGGAGGCCGTATGGCCGACGAAAACAAATCATGGAACTCACCCGAGCTCCTCTTCGCGCTTGCCGTTGCAACCGCGAATGACACAGTCCCCAACCTTGCTTGCCCCGCATACCTCTTCGGACACGAGGCGGGCAGCGATGAGTCAGTCATGAAGGCCGGCGCAAACCTGTACAAGAGCGGGCACGCACGCTTGCTTTATATTGACACCGTTCCTGACGGGTATCTCAACCACTACCCTACCACGTGGCGCGGCTTTGAAGCATGCCGCAGGATGCTCGAAAAAGACGGTGTCCGTAGGGAAGACATCCGGCCTCTCGCGAACCCTCCAGGAGATCCCCCCGGATCAAAACCGCCGCTGATTCATGCGGCATCCGAAGCATATGAAATCGTGAAGCTTGCGGAAAGTGAGAGGTGGACACACTTCCAGGTGGTTAGCCACCCTCCTCATATCCTCCGCGCCTTTGCCTGCACGGTCACGTTTCTCGTACGGAAACAAATTCAGATTTCCGTCTTCGCACGCACGGGCCCGCTTCTCGGGGGTTGGTGTGAGACAGTTACCCTCAACCAAGGGCTCCGAAAAGGAATGATCCTCGGCGACGGGACGAGTGGAGAGCTCGAACGGCTGAAAAGAATCTACAGGAACAAATTCGATATCGCACCGGCGGAAACGGTGCTCGCCTACCTCAAGTGGCGGGACTCGGACAGGAAGTTTCCGTTTCCAGCGAATCCCTTCTCAGTTTAATCAGCTCTTTGCAAAACAAATCAAACCGCTCCGACCAAAAATCGGGGCGGCTTTTTTATTTTTCCGCTTGACAATAAGCTTAAATTAATTTACTATAGCCTCACAGTTTAATTGACAAATAACCCAGCAACGACGGCCTTTTGGGCTGTAATTACTGGCACATATCAACCACTAACCTAGAAAGAGAGGCCTTAATGGCTATATTCACTACCGACCTCGTCGAACTATTCACACTCACCCATCGGATTCTCCGGGACGAACCGCCACCCCAGCAAATTGATGCGATCTGTTTTTTCGGGCAGACGGAGGAGAACGACAAAGCTCCGCTTGCAGCAATTGCGGAGCGGTGGAGAAACCCTCTCTTGCGCCCTTGCCCAAGCATCCTCGTGGGTGCCTGCGAACCAATCGACAAAAGCCCATTTGTTGTCCGAGGAGACAAGGCCTGGAAACAGGACCTTGAAAACTTTGGAGTGGACCGGAACTCAATTCTGGTTTATCCCATGTCCACAAAGTTTCCGCCCTCGACGGACGCGGAGGCCTGGGGCATGGTCGAGGTTATCAAGAAAAATAAGTGGAAGCGGCTCGTGGTCACGGTGACCACACTCCATGCCATTCGGGCGTTTGTCACGCTTGTCAGCGCCTGCAAGAAAAACGGACTTGAGGATGTGGCGATCTGGAGCGCACCGGCGGAGGCACTTCCTTGGGATGAAGTGGTGTGCCATTCCGGCGGGATGGCCCAAATGCCCCGAGAAAAGCACGCTGCCGTCGTAGAGTTTGCTAAAGTCTCGGCCTACTGCGCAAAGGGCGACCACCTCGCAGCCAAAGAAATCCTCGATTATCTGCGAGGGCGCAACGCGCTTGCGAAATAAGCGCACAACTTCGCGCCCGCGGTTTCTGAATTGGAAAAACCAATTCGGGACCGCGGGCTTTTTGTTTTTCTTTCGTGGACTTGACAAAGGGATGAATTTAATTTAATATTTTAGCACAGTTTCATTGACAAATAGTCCTGCACCAATGGCTTTCGGGCCAGCGCTGTAGGATGCATTAAAACTAGGGATAAAACAGCAACTTGAGAAAGAAAATATATGACATTAAGCGAGAAGGAACTGGCGCGCATTCCTATTGCGCCTCGAGCCAAGAGACGCCATCGGCCTTTGCGACCCGTAAAATTCAGGGTTGCAAAAGACCCTGCGGTGATCGCAATCGCCCGAATTGTTGTCGCAGGCTTGGACAAAAAACATAGCATTCATCCGAACTATCGAGATCTGGTAGAGGGGTATGGAAGGGAAGAAGCTCATAAAATCATCGAAGAGACGGTTGATGCCCCTGGGGCGTGCGACAATATCCAGACCGATATGAGCCACGGCGGGATCGGGCTGTTCGGTGGACTTACAGAAGATCGCTCACGCTTCGTATTTTACGAATGGACGAATCCCTCCGACCGCGAGGGACAATTGTCGGTTTCGATGACCGGGCAAGAGGCACGGGACATCGTTTCGGGCAAGAAAAAGATTGTGAGATTCAAGCCAGAGCCTCGGCCTCGGAAAAATCGGCGATAAAAAAATTGATCTGAAAACAACTCGAGCACCCCCAAGGTGCTCGATCTTTTTATAAAAATTACTTATCTCTCGTCCATGTATGTGAGCACCTCTTCGCCCGACACCAAATCTCCTTTTTTATAATACACTTCTATCTTTTTGAGTTCATCATCCAAAAATTCACTACGCGTTTTGCCTTGCTCTTTGCCCTGTGAATGGACGATGTGCTCTTCCCACTCCTCTGGAATGCCCACAAAACTATATGCCTTCACGGCCGCTTCTTCGCGAATGATCGCGCTTACAGCCGTAACAAACGCACGAAGCTGATGGAGCGGCGGCGCAATGATATATATATTTTTCCATTTATTCTTTTTGACAAATCGGGCAAGCCCCCATGCCTCAGCATGCGTGCTTGGAGGAAAATCATTTGCAAGCGGAATTCCAATAATATTTTTTCCGGGAACGCCGAGCTTTATCAGCTTTGCTTTCCAATTTTCGAATCCCGGATATCCGGCTACCTCACCCACACCACATACCCCAACGCACTTCACGCGCTTTAATTTCCAACATAGCGCCGCAGCAGCGAGACTTGAGGATTCTTCGTCTGCCGTTTCGCCAAAAAGATATGCCGCGTCCGCAACGCGCACCGGTGCGGCAGTGTCGCACATAACCCGGGTGACGAGTTCATCAAGCTCGGAATACGATGACGATTCAAAATTCTTTGATTTTATTTTCATAAAAGTATTATACCATTCAAAAATGTTGTGTAGGAAATTAACAACAAAGTTTTCATCGCGAATAACGAAACATTTTTTTCTTGACTCATTGATGCAAAGCGGTATATAAATTGAACATCATCGAATAGTAGTACATGATGCCCAATCTGGGAGGGGCCTTACTCTCAACGGTTCATTCACAACTTAAAATTCCGTATGAATAACATTCTGATAATCAGTTCTCTGGTTTTAATGTCCTTCGAAATTCTAGCAGGTCCAAACGTGCGAACGTGGGGTAGGGATACAGGAGAAATACCTGTAGATCTCACGAATGCAGTGAGTGTCGCCGCCGGTTGCTACCACAATCTTGCGCTTAGATCGAGTGGCGAAGTAGTGGCGTGGGGCGACAACAGTGCAGGCCAATGTGACGTGCCTTCGCTTGCCAGTGTGAAAGCAGTTTCTGCTGGCTATGCGCACAGTTTGGCGCTTCAAGGCGATGGAACAGTCGTTGCATGGGGTCGAAATGATTTCGGCCAAATTGATCTACCACCAGAGTTAACGAATGTAATCGCAATATCTTCTTCGGGTGGCAGTGGATATCACAGCATTGCACTAAGAACGGATGGAACAGTCGTTGTATGGGGCAGAAACGAATTCGGCGAACTTAATATTCCGCAGGACCTAAATAACGTGGTCGCAATAGCGGCCGGAGCTTTTCATAGCTTGGCGCTCAAGGCCGATGGCACAGTTGTCGCCTGGGGCAAAAGTGATAATGGGCAATGTAGCGTTCCTGTCGGATTAATCGCGGTCGCAATAGCGGCTGGCACGTACCATAGCTTGGCAATCACAACTAACGGAACAGTAATAGGGTGGGGTACTGGCTACGAGGGAATTCCCGCAGAGCTCACTAATGTAGTTGCTGTTTCTGCAGGTGAATACCAGAGCATCGCACTTAAAAGCGACGGGTCTGTCGTCGTCTGGGGATTAAATAGCGTTTCTGCACCTTCAAATCTCCCGCTCGTTTCAGAGGTAAGATCGGGCTGTTTCCATTTTTTGGTGCTGTCCCCGTTTCTTCCGCCTCTGGAAGTGTTGCCGATCATATCCAAAAATCCAAGAAGTCAAACAGTTGGAATCGGTTCTACTGTGTACTTATCCGTGCGCGTCACAAATACGCTAGATCGAAGCTTCCAGTGGTACTTCGGTACAAATAGGATTGAGGGAGCAACAAACGCAACTCTTATCCTCACAAATGTTTCGAGTGCCCAGTCGGGCGCTTATACAGTTACTGTTTCAAACAGCGCAGGAATTGCCACAAGCGATTCGGCGATGCTCAGCGTATTACCTTCGCTCAACATCAATATGGTTCCGATGATCAGCATGATGGGTGACATCGGATCAAGCAATCAATTGCAATATGTGAATGCGGTCGGTCCAACAGACGCCTGGAATCTGATCGCTACAATTGGCATCACCAATATTCCGCAAATCTACTTTGACGTCTCGGCAATCGGCCAGCCGGCTCGGTTTTACCGAACATTTGTAGCACCGATATCGCCAAATAACATGGCACTAATCCAAACAGGAACCTTTGTGTTTAATGGGCTGTCTATCAGCATTACCAACACATTTTGGATGGGTATACACGAAGTAACGCAAGGTGAATTCAAGAAGGTAACAGGGGTTAATCCAAGTCATTTTTCGGGAGATACTAATCTGCCCGTAGAAGAAGTTTCACTCGCTGATGCAATAAATTATTGTGCTCTACTCACATCGCAAGAAAAAGATGCTGGTAGACTGCCGAATGGCTATCTTTATAGACTGCCTACTGATGAGGAATGGGAATATGCATGTCGGGCTGGCACAACTAATTTATGGACATTTGGAGACGATCCCGGTCCACTAACATCTTATGGATGGATCACAGATCATACCGCCCACGACTTCACACATCCCGTCGGACAAAAACTCCCAAATCCATGGGGGTTATATGATATGTATGGGAATGTGTGGGAACTTGTTTCTAATAACATAATAAGAGGTGGTAGCGCTTGGGACGATCCGCCTGAATGCAACTCCGCGGCTCGTGGTTCTTTTGGAGGCGCTACTATTAATGTAGGTTTTCGCATTGTTTTGGCTCCGATATTACCCTAAAATGTGACTTACAAAAAAATTCAAAAGCCGGTGACGCGCAAAACGTCATCGGTTTTTTTGTTTCTAAATATTCAGTCCGCCGCCGGATTTTGCCAAAAATTCTTTGAAGCTTTGCGCATTCCGGTCGCGGTCGGAAATAGTTGAAGGATTTTTAATTGGCCAGGGAATGCCGAGATCGGGATCGTCCCATTTGAACTCACTCTTCGCGCTGTCGTCGTACATGTTGTCCATATGATAGAGCACGTGGCAATCGTCACTCATCGTACAGACGCCGTTCGCAATTCCCCGCGGGAGAAAAAGCGCCGTATGCTTTTCCGAGGAGAGCACGACACTGTCGCACTTGCCAAGCGTCGGAGAATTTTTCCGGATGTCCACAAATGCCCAGAATGCTTCGCCGCCAATCATCTCTATCAGCTTGCTTTCGTTCTTTGGCGGATAGAGGAAATGCAGACCGCGGATGGTTCCTTTGTTTTTCGAAAACGCTCTGCTCTCCTGCAC
>CAYQKB010000033.1:0-12509 GCA_964418085.1 uncultured Candidatus Saccharibacteria bacterium | reverse complement strand
TACGAGCGCATGGGGTGCGTTTAGACCGGGTTCGATTCCCGGCAGCCCGACAAAAAGAAAACACCTTCCTTTCGAGGGTGTTTTCTTTTTGCTTTAATAAAATTTTGTTCGATTCCCGACAATCGCTAAATCAAATATGCTATAATTTCGTTAATGTCAAAAAAAATAAAAACAATTTATTATTTTCTCTCTGTGATTCCCCTCGTTACTTTTGCATGGTCATTCAATATAATTTCACAAAATAAACAACAAGATTTCGGATTAATTCTACAGTCGTTAATAGAAATTGGCCCTAGGTTAATTTTCACTGTCGGAGTCAGCATCCTTATGATATTTTTGGGAATTTCACTTCTAATTAAAAGCTTGATGCAAAAGGAAAATTATTTAGGATTAATAATCTCTATCCTAATTTCAGCATTGCCAATACTGTTCTTGTTAGTGCCTTCTACATTTGGAGTCATATTAAGCTTCCTTTCTGCCTGGCACTTACTATAAAATGAACGACCTCACCAAACAACACTGTGTCCCCTGTGAAGGCGGCACGGCACCGCTCGAAGGAAAAGACTTGGAGTTATTACTTAAGAGCGTTCACGAGTGGAAGCTTGTCAATCCGAAAAAGATCTCTAAGGAATTCACCTTTAAAAATTTTGTCGAAGCAATGAAATTTATAAATAAGGTTGCCGATATTGCCGAATCGGAAGGTCACCATCCTGATATCTATGTCTACTATAATAAAGTTCGCTTCGAACTCACCACGCACGCCATAAAAGGCCTATCGCAAAACGATTTTATATTGGCGGCAAAGATAGACGAGGTAAGTTCAAAGTGAAAATCTCAAAGTTAAAAATAACAGTTTAAAAGTTAAAATTAATAGATTCTTAATTTTTCACTTTTAACTATAACTTTCCATTTTGATTTTTCCACTCTACACTTTTAGTTTTCGCTTAAGCGAAAACTAAAATCCCGCTTAGACATCCGGCTCATAGGCCATTATGGGTGGACTCAATTTCATGCTCCGGACGAACCAGCAACAGGAAACGCTATATGTCCCCCTGTTAAAATTATTTGATCCGATGTCTTATAGCGGGATCTTATAGAGTATAGCATATCGAGCTGTATGCAGCCCCTTGTCGCCGGCTTGCTTTTGGGTTTTTATTTTTATTGCACATATGTGATGTGAAAATGAAAAGGCGGAGGATTGTTTCCTCCGCCCCTTGGCGCCCGGTTTTTTAATTTTGGGCGCTTATTGTTACTTGCTCCTGGCCGTCGTAATAGGCAACTTTCTTCTGCGCAGCCGTTAAGACATCAACGGCAAGCATATGGACCCACGGAAGCATCTTCCCCACAACGACCCCCTCTGAATCCGGCGAGGATCTAACGTATTCCTTGAGGTTTGCCCGTACGATCGGTTCTGCCTCGGTCATAGTCATTGCCAAAATTCGCCTTTTACCCCTTTTCTCAATCCGGCAGCCACGATATACTACCGAATTTTCTAGACTGACATTAATAATCATATTTTTCCTTTCTTCCTGCCGCTCCTTGGGCAGATCATTCCAGCGCAGGAAGTCCATCCGCGCCCCTCTCCCATTGTTTCTCGGGAGCTCATAGCGCGAATGCGCAATGAGACAAAACATGTTTTAAGGCACACGCTCTGGAAGGCCTAGTTTTTAAGAGCCACGCAGTTTTGCCGCGTGGCTCATTTTGACCAAAATGGTTCACTCACCAGAGGTCAATTACCCCGTACCGTGGTTCCTCGGCCCGCTCCGTAAGAAGGAGCTCCCTCTCGCGAAGGAGTTTCACCGGCACCCGCTGGGTGTGCCTGATGAGGGGCTGTGCCCTCAATACTTCCACCACTTCGGGCGGCAGGTCGAAACCTTTGACTTTAATGCTGAATTTCCGCACTGGCATATGTAACCTTTCCGAACTCATTTTTTTCACTGTAACGACAACAGTTTACATTTTTTCGGGCTGTAAACACCATCTGCGAAGCAAAGCTATCGCAAACCAAAACCTTCTTAAGACCGGTTCTGCAAAGTCGGAATCACTTGTCAAAGTGCTCTGCTTATTGTATACCATATTGCAAAAATGCTGTCAATAACATAAAAACCCTTGGAATTGTAAGGGTTTTTTGTCTTGTTCATAATTCTAAATATCTCTTTGCCCACTTGCGGGTCGCTTCGCTCCTTAAAAACCCTCGGTTTTTAATATTTTCCTACACGGAGGGAACCCGGTTGCGTTCCCTCCGACCCACCCTTCGCCTCAATGAGCAAATAAAAAAATCCCCACAGAGTTTGCGGGGATTTTTTATCTCTTCGCCCACTGAGGCGCCCGTCGAGCTTTCCTCAAACCATATTTCTTTCTTTCCACCATGCGCGGATCGCGCCGGAGAAAACCGAGTTTATGGAGCTTCTTTTGAAAATCCTCATTATTGACTGCAAGTGCCCGGGAAAGACCAAGGCGTACTGCCTCTGCCTGAGAATTTATACCGCCGCCGGAGACATGGGCGCTCACGTCAAACTTTCCATGCTCAAGCTTAAGTTTCAAAAAAGGCGATGATGCACACGCTTCGAGAACGGGCAGCTGGAAATACTTTTTAAGCGCGAGATTGTTCACAACGAAATCCCCTTTTCCGGGCGAAAGTCGAACCCTCGCAATTGAAGTTTTTCGCCGTCCAACGCCTTCCATATACCGATCGGCTTTTTTCGGAACGGTAACTTCTTTTTTTGGTTTAATGGTTGCTAGTGCCATGGTTATTGTGTGTCTTCAACAAAAACAAGATTTTTGAGTCGCTTCGCGTTAAGAAAATTTTTTGGCAACATTCTTCGAACTGCTTCGCGTAATATTCTCCGGGGATCTTTCTCGTGAACCTGCTCGAGCGTTTTCTCGCGCAAATGCCCCATATATCCGGTATGCTTATAATAAATTTTGTCTTTCATTTTGTTTCCGGTAAACGCAACATCCTTATAATTTTTCACGAAAACTGTATCGCTTCCTACAAGGCGCGGATTGTATGCAGTGCTCTTTTTGCCCTGAAGAATAAGTGCAATTTCCGATGCGAGCCGTCCCATTATTTTATCCTTTGCGTCAATGTGGTAATCCATAAGATTAAATTAAAAATTAAAAATCAAATATAAAAAATCCCGAGTTCCTATTTTTAATATTTGATATTTCATTTTTGATATTTACACGAATTCTATTCTCGCAAGCCGGCTTCCATCGCGCTTCCTCGACTGCGCAAGCTTTGTGATTCGCAGATAGCCGCCCGCGCGCGTCGCATAGCGGGGACCGATCGTGCTCATCAATTTTTCCGTAATTTTCTTGTTATTGACTCTGCTCAAAATCAATCGCCGGCTCGCAAGCGTCTGTTGCTTCGCAATGGTTACCAGCTTCTCTACGATGGGCCGAATTTCTTTGACCCTCGCCTCGGTTGTTTCAATCCGTTCTGCCCGAATCACATCATTTGCCAAATTGCGCAAAAACGACCGGCGGGCGCCTTGTAACCTCCCAAATTTTCTGTTGTTTTTTTGGTGACGCATGATACAGGGTAATGGGCGCTACTCCGCTTCTTTCTCTTTTTTCACTTTTTTCTTTTTCGGAGCTTCAGCGACTTCTTTTGCCGACGGTTTCATAATTTCAAAATCTTTGACCTCGACTGTAAATATTTTCTCAAAATGATCTTTCAATATTTCAGCAGATCGCTGGAGCGCGGCAGACGGGCTGATAGTGCCGTCGGTCTCGATCTCCAAAGTCAGTTTATTATAATCCGTCCTGTCTCCGACGCGCATATTGTCGGTCGTATAGTTAACTTTGAGAACCGGCGTGAAAATCGCGTCTACCGCGATAGTGCCGACCATCTGGCGGACATCCTTTCGTGCTTCAACCGGCAAATAGCCCAGACCGCGCTCAATCTTAACCTCGATTTCAAGATCGGAATCTTTCGTCGTAAGAGTCGCGAGTGACTCTTCTTTATTTATTATTTCAACCAATGAATTCGTTTTGATGTCTGCCGCCGTTACCGTTTTAATACCCTTTGCTTTGAGCGTCAAAACCTGCGGCTCATCAGTGTGCATCGCAATACGCAATTTCTTAAAATTTAAACTGAGTTCAACCAAATCTTCTTTTACTCCCGGCAAAGTCGAAAACTCATGCGAAGCATTTTTTATCTTTATTTCCGTTACCGCAGCACCCGGCAAAGACGAAAGAAGAACACGCCGAAGCGAGTTGCCAACCGTAATACCATAGCCCGAAAATAAGCCGACAATTTCGAAAACGCCTTTATTCGATTCCTCTGATATTGTTTTTATCGCAACCTCTGAACTTAATTTTGAAAATTCCATGTTTTTTAGTGTAATATAAATTTATATATATGTATAGGCCGTCGCCGTTTTATCTCGAGAACGATTCGATAAGCAGGTTTGCCTCGAAGGGAACCGAAGATTCCTGAGGTAAAGAAAGTACCTTCCCCTCGAACTTCGCTGGGTCGAGATGAAGCCACGCGGGCGGCTCATACTTCGCCATCACCTCTTTCCACTTTGGAAAATAGAGCTTGAGCTCCGAACCGGGCTTGATATGTATCGTGTCTCCAACCTTAACGCTAAACCCCGGAGATCGAACCTTCTTTGTGTTCACAAGTACGTGTCCCTGCGTAATAAGCTGACGCGAGATATTCCTCGACGCTGCGAGACCAAGCTTCATGACCACGTTGTCCAAGCGCCGCTCCAAAAGTTCGACCAACTTCAAAGCAGATGAACCTTTTGATTTTTGCGCGTTTGAAAAAAGCTGCCTTAAGTTCCGATCATCCAGGCCATAGCTTATTTTAACTTTCTGCTTCTCGCGAAGCTGAACGCCAAATTCGGACAAAGCTCGCCGCCGCCCTGTCGGACCGTGAGCTCCCGGCTGATACGGTTTCCTCACCGCCGCACATTTTGGAGATTGGCACCGCTCCGCCTTTAAGTTAAGACGCTCGCCTATTCTCCTTTCTTTTTTTTCTTTTGGACCACGCATAAGATTAAATTAAAAATTAAAAATCAAATATAAAAAATATTTCTCTGAAATTTTTGATCTTTGATTTTTCATTTTTGATATTTTTTAGACTCGTCTGACCTTTCGTGGCCGTGGACCATTGTGAGGAATCGGCGTAACATCTTTGATTGAAATAACATTGAATCCCTGGTTAATAAGAGACCGCACGGCAGAATCCCTCCCTCCGCCGATTCCCTTTACGATAATTTCCACTTCATTGGGAATATTATTTTTTAATTTTTCGGTTATGGCGGCAACAACTTTCGAAGAAGCAAACGGCGTTGCCTTTTTCGGCCCGGCAAACCCGAGCGAACCGGCTGATGCCCACGTAAGAACGTTTCCCGATCCGTCCGCGACAGTGATGACCGTGTTGTTATAAGACGCGTTTATATACACTCTTCCCTTCTCGATTGTCCGTGCCTTTTTTCCAGCTTGCTTCGGAGCGGAAGCGGCGGCAACCTCAACTCCCCTGTCTTTTTTGACTTCGGGAATCGCAGTTGATGCTTTTTCTTTTGTTTCTTTTGCTGGTTTTTTATCCATGTTTATTTTAGATCAACTTTTCTCTTACCGCTGCCGGCAGTTTTCCTGGTATTGCCGCGGACAGTGCGAGAATTTGTTTTCGTCCTCTGTCCTCTCGCCGGCAGTCTGCGCAGGTGACGCATGCCGCGGTATGATTTAATATCTTTAAGTCGCTGAATATTTGATCGCACAATCTGCCTGAGTGCTCCCTCGATAGCATAATTTTTTTCAGCGGTATTCTGAATTCTCGCAACCTCTTCACTGGTGAGCGTTACCGTTTTTTTATTCACGTCCACCTTCGCAGCATCCAAAATTTTCTTGCTCGCCGAGCGGCCAATGCCATAAATATATGTAAGAGATACTTCCACTCTCTTATTGTCTGGTATGTTGATGCCTAAGATACGCATTGTATAAATTTTCAATTTTTAATTTTCAGTTTTCAATTGAAAATTGTAAATTAGTAATTGTAAATTATTATTTATCCTTGTCGTTGTTTATGTTTCGGATTCACACACACAATATACAGTCGCCGTTTGCGCTTTACGATCTGACAATTCCTGCACATTGTTTTTACTGAACTTCGAACTTTCATACGATGTAGATTAAAAAATAAATATCAAAAATCAAATATTGTAAAAAGCCATTTTTGATCTTTGATTTTTCATTTTTGATATTTTATAACCTCCTCACTATGCGCCCTCGCCTGCCGTCAGGCCCCATCTCCACAAGAACCCGATCGCCTTGGAGAACCCTGATATTGTTGAGCTTCATCTTGCCGGCAAGATGCGCCAAAATTTCGTTTGTCTCATCTTTCTTGAGAACAACCCGAAAGGTCAACCCGGGAAGGGCTTCTTTGACTATTCCTTCTTCTGCGGTGGCCGTCATTCCCGCAAAAAATGATTAATCTTCTGCTTTGAATGCCAACCTTTGCTTGATAACCCGTCTTTCATTGCCGATCAATTATAGCCGAGCAACAAAACAATTGTCAATCCTTCGACTACACTCAGGATTGACACTGAATGTTGAATATATTGAATGTGTCAATTGATCGAGACGTGTATGCGATTTCTGTCGGAAGGCGTGTGATCAAGCCACGGCAAAAGCGACCTAAAAAACCCAGGCCATGCGGGCCAAACGGATATCTTCCCTTCGGTAAGCCCGGGAAGCTGCGAAACCATAAACCGCGCTTCATCAACGGTGTGATCCGCCACCTTCGCACGAAAATCGTCGGGAGAGAAGTTCGTTGTCAGTGTTCCGCTTGCGGACGCCGCAAACGTGAGTCTGTCTCCTGCACTGCTCACCGCAACCGAAGAATACCTAATATGTATATCGTTAAGAATGAAATTATTGTCCCCGGAAATTGCGACTGAGTTTAAGAACGATCGAAGATCCTGTTCGCGGAAACCAATGATAGAAGCGCTCGCCTCTCCAAACACGCTAAAATTTCCGTTCGTGGTATTTTCATTTACAGTTAATTTTGAAATTTTAAACTTCCGAGCGGCATCGAGCCATACGAGATCATCCGGATACCTCGCGCGAAGATTACTCTCGAGGGTTGTTTGTAATATGGCAACCATTTTATCTTTCCCCTGCTGAATATCTGCGGCAGTTGGAACCGCCTTATTTCCGACAAAACCGCCCGTCGTCGCCCGAGCCAATTCTCCATAAAAAACATCGTACTTCGGAGAACCCTTAAACCCCGGAATGGTAAGTCGCGAAATCGGACCAAGATTATAAGCAGGACCGGGAGCATCCGCGACAATCGCGGCCTGAAGCGACGAAGAAACAATCTTACCATCCTGTATTTCCGCTCCTGGCACAAGCACCTGATTCGTCAGCCGAAATATTTTTCCGTCGGGAGTTTGGAACCGCGTTCCTGCAACAAGGGGTTGAGCAGCAGAACTGTATCCGTTATGAATAGTGATAATGCCGGTTGCCTTTTCGGAAACCATCTTCATCCCGGAAGCTGGAGATGGAAGAACATAATTTATCGGCGAAGTGAAAAGCTGACCCGGAAGGGTATAATTTTTAACAATAGTTGATGTTGTGGCAACCGATGTGTCGGCAACAAATGAATGTATATATTCCCACGATGTTTTTTTGAACTGCAGATTGATCGTCGCCGTTCCAAAAAACGTATTTACAAACCACACACTGCCCCACAAAAGAAGAATGAGCGCGAGCACAACTACCGCGCCGGTGAATTTCCGCCTCATTCCCGGGGCTGCATCGGAATACACTTCTTCGGCTTCATCTTCAGTATCTTCGTCTTTGGGCAATTGGACTTTGTGAGCACGGGCAACACCGCTTTTTATCTTTGCTATTTTTGGAACGGAATGAATATGCGGCTCACCTTCTGTTTTTTCCGAATCACGAACCACTGATTCCTTTTTTTGTTTGCGCGTCTTTTTGCTCTCCTTTTTCAAAAAAAACGCGCCGAGGCCATCATCCATTACGGGCACGATGTCGGAGAGTACCTGCTTCCGCGCTCCGCCAAAAAGCGGATGAAGTGCCTCAATATGAAGCGACTTTGCCAAAGCTAGAACATCTTCATCAACCGATTCGATAAAAATCTTTTTTTGAGCCCCTTCGGCTTCTCGTTTTATCGTATCAAAATTACTCACCGCCTCTCCAACTCCCGAACCCCGGGGGAGAACGAGAATCACATCTGTATCTTCGGCGCTGACAATTTTTTCAACCAGCTCGGCGACCGATTCGTCTCGCCGAACAAATATTTTTTTCATCCCGTTACAAGCGGATCGCGATCTGCGACCTGTTAAAACTTATTAATTTGCAACGACTATTTCTCATATAAATTGTTTTTTGGTTTTATCGCGCGATCGCGGCTTCTAACGGGATTTATAATTTTCTAAATTTCGTATTTTCGTATTTTCGTAACACCTAATTTTTCAAATATCGTCGAACGGCAACAAAACTCGAGAAAATGCCGATGCCAACCGAAAAAAGAAGCTGATACAAGAACAACCTGAAAATATCGCTGATAAAATATTGGTATACGTCAAAACCGGGTATGAAAATTTTCACATACGGAGAAACGAAATACACGATGGGCGCGGTAATGATCATACTAAGCACCGCCGCCATAACTCCGGCAATAATCCCTTCGATAACGAGTGGCCCGCGGACCAACAGGTTTGAAGCTCCAACCGCACGCATAATTCCGACTTCCTCCCTGTTTGAATGGATTGCGATACGAATCGTGTTGAATACCACGAGTCCGGCGATAAACGCGAGGAAAATGGTCGAGATCATTCCGCCCCAATTGATAGTATTAATAATAGACACAAGCCGGTCTATGACAGCCTGATTTTTTGAATAACTCACTGAATCAATGTAGTTCGTAAGTGCCGGCGCCTTGAGATACTCCGCAATGGAGGCGTACTGGTTCGGCTTTTTCGCTTTTATGTTGAGCGACGCTTCGAGCGGATTTGAATTGAGCTCGTTTATCCCCTGGCTGATAACCTGATCGTTTTGATGCGTCGCTTTGAAAATCTCGAGTGCTTTATCGGACGAGATATATTCGACTGATTTTACCTCGGATAATTTTTCGAGCGAATCTTTGAGCTGCAAAACCTGATCTTCGGGGGTTGTCGTTTTGAAATAGACGCTGATATCAATTTTATCCTGAATGGA
Organism: uncultured Candidatus Saccharibacteria bacterium; assembly: GCA_964418085.1. Taxonomy (GTDB): domain Bacteria; phylum Patescibacteriota; class Minisyncoccia; order UBA6257; family 2-01-FULL-56-20; genus JBBTYG01. The sequence goes on along the minus strand of CAYQKB010000033.1, from coordinate 3,314 downwards.
TGCCACGGCCTGGCTCGCTGTAGCATCGAAAATAATAAGACCCGAAAACACAAGAAGTGCGAGCACCATGATCGCAACCGTCGCGGTCGACAAAAGTCCGTTTCGCCAAAAGTTTTTTAACCCATAATGAATAATGCGAGAGATGATGGTGAACATGGTAATTAATTTTCAATTATCAATTTTTAATTTTCAAAAAGGTTGATGTTTATTTTTAATAATTGAAAATTGGTAATTGTAAATTGAAAAATTTTAAACAAGTATATATTTCCCCCTCTCTTCATCCCGGATTATTCTACCACGATCAATGGTTATCACCCGCTTCTCAAGCCGATTGATAATCTCGCGGTCATGCGTAGCAAGCAGCACCGTCGTTCCGAGCTCATTTATTTTTTGAAGGATTTTTAAAATCTCGAAAGCGTTTAGTGGATCCAAATTACCGGTCGGCTCGTCGGCAATTACCACCTCCGGCCTGTGTATCATCGCGCGTGCGATCGCGACGCGCTGCTTTTCTCCACCGGAAAGCTCATTGGGAAAATTCTTGCCTTTATCGCCCAGTCCCACCATATCGAGCACCTGCGGCACAAGTTCCTCAATCTCGCTATGCGGACGCCCCGCCACTTCGAGCGCGAACGCCACGTTTTCATATGAAGTCTTATTCGGCAAAAGACGAAAATCCTGAAAAATAACGCCTATGTGACGCCTGAATGCGGGCAACTCGCTGTTTTTTACCTTACCGACTTCAAATTGATCGAAAAAAATCCTTCCCTTCGTCGGCTTTTCCTCTCCGATTAAGAGCCGGATAACCGTCGACTTCCCCGCGCCCGACCGACCGCTCAAAGAAACGAACTCTCCCTGTTTAATTTCAAAACTTACGTCCTCAAGTGCAGTTGAATGGGTGTATGCTTTTGTAACGGATTGGAATGTGATCATGTGAAATTGAAAAATGTTCTACCAATTTTAACCTGCCATATAATAGTACCAAAATTAACTCCGAACGCCTAACTCATTCGCAATTTTTCCACCTCCGCCTCAATAAACATATCGAGATCGCCAGCAAGAACCTTGTCCACCTGCGAAGTCTCCACATCGGTGCGATGGTCCTTCACAAGCTGATAGGGATTCAAAACATACGACCGTATCTGGTTCCCCCACTCCGGCTTCACTTTTGTTCTCAAACTGCCGAGTTCTTCGACGTGATTCTTTTCCATGAGATGAAACAGCTTTGCCTTAAGAAGCTTGAGCACCTTCTCGCGATTTTGCGCCTGCGAGCGCTCCGCCTGCGAACTCACCGTAAGCCCCGTCGGAATATGAATCCCACGCACAGCGGTCTCCACTTTATTCACGTTCTGTCCGCCGGGCCCGCCGGATCGGTAAAAATCAAAACGCAAATCGCGATCGGGAATCTGCAGCTTCGATTCATCCATCGCCGGTAAGTCTGGCACGATTTCAACGAGCGCGAAGGCGGTATGCCGCAATTTCTTCGGCGAAAATGGAGAAATGCGCACCAGCCGATGCACGCCCATCTCATGTTTCAAATATCCGTACGCGAAGTCTCCTTTTATTTCATACGTCCGCGAACGGTGATTGTCGTCGAGAACGGTTATTTTATATCCTTTCTGCTTCGCATAATTTTCGTACATTTCGGCGAGCATCCTCGCCCAATCCTCCGCATCCTCACCTCCGGCGCCCGGATACACCGAGAGCACCACAGACTGCTTGTCGTATTTCCCTGTAAAAAGTTGGGTAATCTCAAACGCCTTGAACGCGCGCTTGAGCTCATGAAACTTGTCTTCGGAAAAATTTCCTTTAAGCTCCGCAATTCCTTTTTCAATCTCCCCATACTTCCGTACGATGTCCTGAAGCTTGCCGAGATTTTTTATTTCCTCGTCGGCTCTCGCACGATCGTTCCAAAAATCGGCGCCTGCCATACGTGCCGATAGCTCCGCCATTTCTTTTTTCTTCCCTGCGATGTCAAAGCCGCCCCGCCAATCGCGGGGCTTCAACTTCAAGTTCGTGAAATTCTCTTATATCCATCATAGTTTAGTATACACGAACCGCGGCCCTTTGTAACCCTCGCGTTCTACGACCTCCAAAAACATTTTCGCAGGCCGTACCCACAGGCCGTCGTCGTACAACTTTTGATACACAACCATTTCCTCGAGTGTCTCAGAGTGTTTTGCAATGCCAATCACTCGATATTCTTTTCCCTTGAAATGCCGGTATGTGCCGCCGATAATAATTCTCTCCATACGTTGTATGATACTACATTTCAAAAAAATGCGGCGTCCATTTTTGTGGACGCCGGCACTATTTTTAATGGAAGCGTTTTCGGCGGCTCGCGCGGCGAGCGGGCAAATGCGTATCCATGAATTCCTTAATCGTGCGCAAAACTCGCTCCTGCTCATCCGGCGGCAGCGAGCGAAGCCACTCCATGAGTTCATTAAGCTCCTCTTGCCGAGCTTTTCTGGCTTTCCGCCTGACCCGGCTCCGTCTTTTTCGAACCGGCCCGGATAGCATCTCTCCTGTCGGCGACGGCGCAAAACCAAATGGCTCGAAGTCGTCTCTCATTATCTTTCACCTCCTTTCAATTTGTTGATTGTTAAGTAGCAGTATAAAAAGAATAGCAACGCCCGTTTACAAAAGCAATCGGCGGGTCTTGTGGGACACGCCGATTAATTTTGGAAGCGAATGTTCTCCGCCGGGAGAGCTAAGCCGCCGCCGGCACTGCAATCGAAGCCGCAACGTCTAGTTGTTTCCGCCAGATGAATTGGTTGAAGTCATCGCGAAAACGCCTCGCGCTTGCTCTGCAATTCTCGTCAATCGTGCAGTCCGCCGCCGCCATGAGCGCCGCGCGAACCATGCCTCTCGTCTCCGGATCCGTCCCGCTCCACAGCTCCACATCAATATACGTAGAATATAAAGAGTGACTGGCTGTGCACACCACCTGCTCCGCCGCCAACTTTTCGTCATCCCACATCGCGGCTTCGCACAGTCGCACAGTATTGAGTTTGTCACGCGCCCTGACCGCCCCTTCCAATTCCTCGATCGCTTCCAGTATTTTAAGATGTTTCAGATTTTCCATTGTGCTTCCTTTCATATTAAGTTGTCACCCTGTATGCCGGTCTTATTTTAACATAAACAAAAATCAAAACCAGCGAGCCGTCTCCCAAAATACCGCTTGAAATTTATCCACACTTGAGCCACCTCCCGGAGGTCGAACAAAATTTTACTAAAGTAAAATTTTTTGAAACCCAGCGGTTGGATACAGAAGCTGTATCCAATTGGTTCACTCGTCGAAAATAGATCTTCGTCTA
>CAYQKB010000032.1:0-12622 GCA_964418085.1 uncultured Candidatus Saccharibacteria bacterium | reverse complement strand
CCGACCCCTTTCCCACGGCGCAGGATTATAGTATTATTCTTTGCTATGGCTAAAAAAATAAAGACGGTTATCAAAATTCAGATAGAAGCTGGCAAGGCGAATCCTGCGCCGCCGATTGGAACCGCGCTTGGGCCGCAGGGTATTAACATCATGGATTTCTGCAAGAAATTCAACGAAGCGACCAAGGAAATGACGGGAGATATTGTGCCTGCGGAGATCACCATTTTTGAGGACCGGAGTTTCACCTTTAAGCTCAAAACTCCACCGGCATCAGCGCTTCTCAAAAAAGCCGCAGGCATCGAAAAGGGTTCGGGAGATCCTTTAAAGACCAAAGTTGGGAAAGTAACGCGCGCCGATCTCCGTAAAATCGCCGAACGGAAGATAGCAGACTTAAATACGAGTGATCTTGATGCCGCTGAGCGGATGATAACAGGCACGGCGAGAAATATGGGAATCGAAGTTACTCCATAATTTCATTCATAATTTCCGAAAGACGTTTGCTCAAGAAATGTTTATAAAAATCCCCGCATGGGGATTTTTTGCAAGTCTTCGAGCAGTTATATATACTGTTTTTAGTTCAATTAAAACAAAAAAATGGAAAGAAACAATTATGAAAGAAATCATGAGTATAGTCATCGCATCGCTGCTCGCCGCCGGAATGTTCTGCCTTCTTAGGGCTTATCCGCATGTTAAAAGGAATGCGAGTTTCGGCTTGCCGCCGACGCGAGCGCCATCCCATCCGAATCTGGACAGTGTGAACGCATTTCGATGGTCGAGGAGGGCGATTTTCTTTTTCGTCATCCTGATTCTGGTAAATGTCTATCTTTTCTGGAAGGTGCATTGAGCGTTTTCTAAAAAAGTCGAAAAAGGAACGCCGCAACATTTCTGTTGCGGCTTTCTTGTTTAAAAGTTTGGTCAACGATTATCTCACCGTCGAACCGTGCGAGCCGTTGCCTCGAAGCGTTTCTTCGAAGATTGGAACTTCGCGAAGGATTGGCAAAACGACCGGCGTGAAAACGAACTGTGCCAGCCGCTCGTGATTGCTGATGTCGATGGCTTTAACGCTTTGTTCGTTGCGTATCACGATGATGGGTTCGCCGCGGAAGTCCGGATCTATGGGGACATCGGAATTTAAAATCGCGAGGCCTTTTATAATCGTACTGCCGCGTGGTTTTACCCAACCGGCGACGTTGTCCGGCATTTCGATTACGACTCCCGTGCCGAGATACGCAATCTCCCCAGGGTACAAGATGAATTTCTTGTCGAGTACGTTGATGTGCTGGAATTGTGGTGATTGCGGAGTGTCCTCGAAGTCGTAGATCGTTTTCCGCATCAGGGGATTTTCGGGATCCATCTCGAGTTCTACGATAGCGCGGGTGAGGATGTCATATCCTACCGCACAGCTTGGAATATGATTTTCGGCGCCAAGAGGTAGTGCTCGGAACGGCATAGTTCCGCCCGGCAGTATGCTGATGTTGAATGCCGGATGCGCGGCATGGTCGTGCGACCAGGTATTTCTTGTCATATTTTTTCTTTCTTTTTGAAGGTTGCTTCCGTAATGAAAGCATTGAATAATGCTCTAAGTCAATCAGCCAAAAATCAGGTATAATGACAGCATGAAGAAGGGAAGCTTAATAGTTATCGAAGGCACCGACGGCTCGGGCAAAACCGAGCAAACGGCGCGGCTCGTGCGGCGGCTGAAGAAAGCCGGAAAAAAAGTTGCCACGTTCGATTTTCCCCGATATAGCAATCCATCGGCATATTTTGTGGGGCAATATCTGAACGGCGCATACGGATCGAGCGAAGAGATCAAGCCGCACGCCGCCTCCATGTTTTATGCGCTTGATCGGTTTGAGGCGGCAAATGAAATTCGGAAAGTGCTTGCACGGGGGGATATAGTGGTTGCAAATCGATACGTCGGCTCAAACCTCGGACACCAGGGCGGCAAAATCGGCACCCGTGCGAAGCGCCGCGCTTTTTTCACATGGGACTATTGGCTGGAATACGATCTTTTAAAAATCCCGAAGCCGAGCTTGAACATAATTCTCCATATGCCCGCCGCGCTGGCGCAGAAATTGGTGGGGAAGAAACACGCGCGCACATATCTGAAGCGCGGCACGCACGATCTCCACGAAAAAAATATCCGGCATCTCCGCAATGCAGAAAAAACCTATCGCGAAATAGCGGAGCTTTTTCCTAAAGATTTTCGCGTGGTTGAATGCGTTGAGAACCAAAAGCTGCTTTCAATAGAAGAAATCCACGAGCGTGTATGGAAATTGGTTTCGAATCTCCTTAAAAAATAAAAGGCCGGACATCCCACACGGGAGCCGGCCGGTTTGTCGGTCGCAGGCACACACAGAACAGGAAACCCTGCGACGGACGTTAAATAATATTAATCTTTAGAATACTTTTGTCAAATTTATTTTTATGGAAATTTCGTGTATACTGAAAAATATTTTATGAAATATTCTCCGACGATCGGCCTCGAAATCCATGCTGAGCTTAAAACTAAGAGCAAGATGTTTTGCGATTCCAAGAATGATCCGCTTGAAACGAAGCCGAATCAAAATGTGTGCCCCGTATGCCTCGCGCATCCGGGGACACTGCCCACAATAAACAAAAAAGCGGTGGAGTCCGTCATTCGGGTCGGCCTAGCGCTCGGCAGCGCGATCAATCCCAAAAGCAAATTCGACCGCAAAAATTATTTTTATCCGGATTTGCCAAAGGGATACCAGCTTTCCCAGTACGACCAGCCGCTCGTGGTGGGCGGCGAGCTTAAGGGTGTACGGGTTCGGCGGATTCATCTAGAAGAGGATACGGGGAAACTATTGCATGACGATGCCGGACACACGCTCGTCGATTTTAATCGTGCTGGTGTGCCGCTTATGGAGCTTGTGACGGAGCCGGATATCACGAGTGCCGAGCAGGCGGGGAATTTCGCCCGCGAGCTACAGCTTATTCTGCGGTATCTTGGCGTGTCAGACGCGGATATGGAGCTCGGCCAAATGCGGGTTGAGGCCAATGTAAGCGTAGGGCAAATGGCTGATGGCAAATTGCAAATGGGGACAAAAGTAGAGCTCAAAAATATAAATTCGTTCAAAGCGATGGAAGATGCGGTGCGATATGAACTCGCGCGGCACGAAGAAGTTTTGGAAGGCGGTGGAAGAATTTCGCAGGAGACGCGCGGGTGGGATGAAGCGAAGCAGAAGTCCGTGGTACAGCGGAGCAAAGAAGATGCGCATGATTACCGGTATTTCCCGGAACCGGACTTGCCGCCCTTCGACACAGATATTTTCAATCTCGCAAAACTCAAGACCGAACTGCCTGAATTGCCAGCCGCGAAGCGTGCGCGTTTTGCGCGCGAATATAACCTAAACGAGATTCAGGCCGACACGCTTGTGGGCGAGCCCACACTTGCCGTATATTTCGAGGAAGCGGTGAGCGAGCTCAAAGAAAAAAATCCGAAAGCGTCAGTGCTTACACTTTTTAATTATTTAACAAGCGACATCCGCGGGATTGTAAATGAAAGTGGACTCATGCTGCGAGACACGAAAGTGAATCCCGAACACGTGGCGCATCTCGTCTCTCTCATCGAATCCGGCAAACTCACGAGCCGCCAGGCCAAAGACATGCTCGCGAAAATGTTTGAGCGCGACGAAGACCCGGAAGATATTTTGAAAGATGAGAGCATGTACGCCGTTTCGGACACTGCGGCGCTCGAAACGGTGGCACAGCTCGTGCTTCAAGAAAATCCGAACGCGGTGGCAGACTATCGCAAAGGCAAAGTCGCCAGTTTGCAGTTTTTGATCGGTAAATCCATGGCCCAGCTTAAGGGAAAGGGGAACCCGGAAGTTTTGAGGCAGATTTTTCTCAAGCTATTGACCTAAAATAGATTTTGTATTATTATTTCTCCAGCTTTTTGAAAGGTTCACCGTGCGGTGAATCGCTCAAGGAGGGCGAATTCCGATCGCTACTTCAATCGGATTCAACGAAAGTTCTTGCATGATTCTTTATTTCCGCGGTAAACGGACCGGCCTTGTGGCCGGGGATCTTATGCTGGTGCAAATACCGCAGCCCAGCAAAGCTGGTTCTGAACAAACGATTCGCTTCGTTCAATTTTTCCGGCCGGTTCCGGAAAAAGAAAATGAGTACGAAGAGATACAGATAGCGTTTGGGACTCACCCAGACAAAACTGCTTCCTTTAAACTTTTCAACCAAGGCTTGGTTGGAAGTCTGAAGGGAGGTCCGAATGCGAAAGACATGTCCGGCGCAGTTTCCATAGTGATGCTCATTATCGGAGTTACCGGACGCATTCTCCGATTTATTCCGCCCCCACAGGCATTGAAGCTCGAACCGGGCTCGTTTTACGAATGCTACCAGGTGATGGAGAATCCGTCCGAGGAAAATCCATCCGCCGCCAGCTAGGGCAAGCCTCCTAAAATCAGCACGGGCACGTCTCGACCACGAGAAACGGCCCGTTTTTTATTTTTGCAATTGGTTTTCCTATCCAAGATAACGATCGTTCGGTCAGACAGTAAAATGCTTTACAAAATTATTGATTTATGCTATCCTGTGCCCAGCTTTTTGAAAGGTTCACTTTGTGGTGGATTGCTCAAGTGCTGCGAATTCCGATCGCTTGTTCGGATTTTTTAGAAAGATTCCCATGAAGCTTAAATTTTCAATTACGGAAAGAAATCGGGGCAAAGAATACGGCGGGTCATTGGAAATCGGAACGAGAAAATTGGATTGGACGGTAAAGTTTGCCCTTCATATCGATGAATTAGATAAGGAGCTGGCGCATCGGATGAAGCGGGGGCAGGATGTTAAATCCCTTAAGGTTAAAAAGGAACTCTTTGATGTGGCTCTTTTTGATGGAGCGCACAAGTTGGAGGTCCCCGAAGATTCCCTCTGGACTCAAATCGCTCCTTTCCTTATTGGGAAAGCCGATAATTTCTATCACGCGCCGATAAGCGATGTATGGAACGTGATTTCGGGGGGGATGATGGCATCGCCTTTTGGCATCCAGGAAGAGTTCGAAATTGACGGACGCCGCCTTCCGAAGTGTCTGCGTTAGTAGTAAGTGAAAATAATCATCAAAAGCCGCGAAGGAAAACCTTCCGGCTTTTTAGTTTTGCCAATGGATATCTTTGAGCTGATGCCTAAACCACGTCATTTGTCTTTTTGCATAATGCCACGTGTTGAGTTTGATTTGCCGAATCGCCTCGTCCAAAGAAATTTTGCCGTTCAAGTGTTCGATGATTTCCCGGTAGCCGATTGCCTCGAGTGCTTTCGCGTATCCGTACTTTTCATACAGTTTTTTAGTTTCTTCGGCGAGTCCGTCGCGTATCATCTCATCCACCCGGTTTTTAATTCGTGCGCGCAATTCTTCGGCGGGCACGTTGATGCCGATTATTTCCGCGTCGAAGAGCGGTTCTTTTTTTCGCCGCTCCGATGTAAAAGGTCTGCCTGTCCCCAGCGCCACTTCAAGTGCACGGATTACGCGCCGGGGATTTTGAGGGTCGACGATGTACTGCGCCTCGGGATCGAGCGCGATCAATTCTTTAAACAGCGTCTCAAGTCCTTCAGTCATAAGTCGTTTCTCGAGCTCCGCCCGCAACTCGGAATTTTCTTTTACTTTTGGAATATCCAAATTTTCCACAACCGCTTTTATATAGAGCCCCGTGCCGCCGGCCAAAATCGGCAATTTCCCCTTGGCGAGCACTTTTTTTATGGCCCTCACCGCATCGTGTTTATAATCCGCAACGGTATAGTCTTCGTCCGGATTGCGAATATCGATCTGATGATGAGGTATTTCTCCGGAAATATATTCACTCTTACGTGACCCTTGACCCTTGACTCCTGACCCATCTCTCGGCGGCTTCGCCGTCCCAATATCCATTCCCCGATAAATTTGCCGAGAATCTGCGGAAACAATTTCACCATTCATTTTTTTCGCGAGCATAATTCCAAGTGCGGTTTTTCCGCTTGCGGTTGGACCGACGATGACTAAAATTTTTGGCAGGGTTGACCTTAACACTAGGTTATGGTATCAAGATTCCAGTCATTTAGCAACTTAGACCAATTATCATGTATGAAAATTCCACTACTTCGATTGTTTCGCCGAAATCCTAAACCAGTTGGCCACGTTTTGTTCTTGTCGTTCGCGCAGATGCTGCGGAGCTATTCCATTTGGTTTGATCCCTTTTACAAAGACAAGTACCACATACTCCGGCGGGGGCTTTTCTATTTACGCCAGGATATGGAAAGTGTCATGGATCCTTTCAAAACGGTGCCGGAATTTGTAGAACCGCTGCACAAAGAGCTTTCCGAAAACCATCTTTTGGCCATGAGCATGGAAAGCTTTGAGGAATTATACCTCACGCTGAACGATCACCTTCATGTAGCCGACCGAGAGGGGAGAGTTCTCTGGCGAGCGGGTGAGCAAAACTCGTTCGCCGAATTAAGCAAATTCCTCGAAGGATTCGGATATCCTCCAATGCCCGAAGAAATGCTTCGAGGTGCATACCTTCGATTAGCAGTAAAGAACTGGGCGGAGGAACAAAAACTTGCCCTTACTGTCTTTGCTGGATAATTTCGGTAATCTGAAAACAAAAAAGAGCCGGTCGATTTCTCGACCGGCTCTTTTCCTTTATAGGGCTTTTTCTTCGATTTCTTTTTTGATCTGGTCGATAAATTTTTTTAAATCCACTTCTTTGGCTTGGCCTTCACGACGTACGTTTACGGTCTCGTTTTTTTCTTCTTTTTCACCGACCACGAGCACGTAGGGGATTTTCATCATCTCTGCGGCGCGGATGCGTTTGCCGAGCGTTTCGTCCGCCGGTTTCATCTCTGCGCGTACGCCGGCTTCTAAAAGTGTTTCTTTGATATGCGCGCCGTATTTTTCAAATTTTTCTCCCACCGGAATTATTTCCACCTGAACAGGCGCTAGCCACAGGGGAAATGCCCCGGCGAAGTGCTCGATTAAAAAGGCGACGAAGCGTTCATGCGATCCCAAAGGAGCACGGTGAATAACGTACACCGGCTTTTCGGTACCGTCCTTGTCTGTGTAGGTCAGGTTGAATCGGCTCGCGGCCAAAAAGTCGAGCTGGTTTGTGGACGCAGTTTCTTCGCGGCCGATTGCGCTCTTGATCTGGAAATCCACTTTCGGCCCGTAAAATGCGGCTTCTCCTTCGGCTTCGACAACGCAGATACCCGATTTTTTTAAAATCCGCCGCAGCATGTCGACTGCTTTTTCCCACCCTGCCGGCACGTCGGCATATTTTTTCTTATCCTTCGCGGGCAGCGAAAAACGCAGGTAAAAATCTTTAATCCCGAATATGTCGCGATACCAGAACTCATGGAGTTTCATAACATTCAGAAATTCTTCTTCCACTTGATCTTCCCGGCAATAAATATGCGCATCGTTTTGTGTGAAGCCGCGCACGCGCAAAAGTCCTGCCAATGTTCCCGAAAGTTCATGTCGGTAAACCGAGCCGTATTCCGCGAGCCGCACGGGCAGGCCGCGATAGCTTTTCGGCTCCGCTTTGTAGATCATATGCGTGTGCGGACAATTCATCGCCTTCAAATAGTAATTGCCGTCGTCGAGCTTCATCGGCGGATACATGCTCTCCGCATAATAGGGGATATGCCCCGACATGCGGTACAGTTCTTCTTTGGCAATGTGAGGCGTCGTCACGCGCATGTAGCCCCGCTTTTTCTCAACTTCTTTCGCGAATGCCTCGATCTCATCGCGGATGATTGTTCCGTTCGGCAGCCACAATGGAAGGCCAGGTCCGACTTCTTTGGCGAATGTGAAAAGTTTGAGCCTTTCGCCTAAGACGCGATGATCGCGCTTTTTCGCCTCTTCGCGCTGCCACAGATATTTTTCCAAATCTTCTTTATTTGAAAATACTAAGCCGTACACGCGCTGCAATTGCGGATTTTTTTCGTCGCCTTTCCAGTACGCGCCGGCGAGGCGGTCGAGTTTGAATGCGTCCGCATCAATTTCTTTCGTATTTTCAACATGGCCGCCGCGGCAGAGATCAATAAAGAAGTTTAGAGTTGAAAGTTTAAAGTTGAAAGTTTCCATGAGATTTTCGGGGGCATGGCCGGTTGTGTAAATCGTAAGTGGTTCTTTTGTTGCTGCGAATTCGTCTATGAGTTGTAATTTAAACGGCTGATCCTTGAACATTTTTTTTGCCTCTGCGGCGCTTATTTCTTTTCCGGTAAACGGCAACCGAGAGGAAATCATTTTCTTCATCGCTTTTTCGAATTCTTTCAAATCATCCGGCGTAAGCGATTGGGGCAGCAGAAAATCATAATAAAACCCATCCTCAATCACCGGGCCAACACCGAGCTTGGCGTCCGGGAATTTTTTTAGAACCGCGGCAGCCAGAAGATGAGCGAGCGAGTGGCGGATGTGATCCAGCTTTTCAATTTGTTTCATAGAAAAATAATAGCAGGTTTTGCGATTTTTTGAAACAAAAAAGCGGGGAACTTGAGTTCCCGCGCTTTTGGTTGGGTGACGATGCATTACTCGCCTTTGTTTTCTGGCGCCGATGATTCCAGGAATCCCTGAAGAACTTGTATCCGAGTAGGATGTCGCATTTTTCGCAGGGCTTTCGCTTCAATCTGCCTGATGCGTTCGCGAGTAACCTTGTATTGCTCTGCGACCTCTTCGAGGCTTTTTTGGCACCCGCCTTCCAAGCCAAGCCGTAATTCCACGACCTTTTTTTCACGCGGAGTGAGGCCTTGTGTGCAAGCCCGGAATACTTCTTTGAGCTTCTCGTACGCGGCCGGGTCTGGGTTTTTCTTTGCTTTTGCATCAGTCTGTGCTGGCCCTTTGCCGAAAATGGCCAGAAGCATTCTTTCTTCGGTTGATAGTTTTTTTGTTTCAGTCATAATCGTTTCTTTCTTTTTTAGTTGTTAAATCTACACGAACAATGTTCGTTGAAAAATCTTAACTTATCTATATAATTTTGTCAAGTTTTGGTTGCTGTTTCGATATTCATAGAGAGTAATCACTTTTTCATTTTGATGTATTGATGTAGAATTGTAACTATATATGCTCGACATAAAGCTTCTCCGGGATGAACCGGAAAAAGTAAAGAAATCTATTGCCACAAAGAACGCCGATCCGAAACTGGTGGAGGAGTTTTTGGCGCTCGACGCCAACTGGCGTGAGCTTTCGAAAAAGGTAGACGAAGCCCGTGCCGAGCAGAAGAAGGTGAGCGAAAAGCGGGATGTTGAAGCGGGCAAAAAAAATAAGGAAGTTTTAAAAAAGATTGAAGCTGAGATCTCTGGTATTGAAAAAAGTCGTGAAGAAATTTTACTCAAAATCCCAAACTTACCTAGTGATGACACGCCAATCGGTGCGAGTGAGGCGGATAATGTAGTTATTCGAAAAGTTGGAGAACCAAAGGAGTTTGATTTTAAAGCGAAAGATCATGCGGAGCTAGGCGAGTCTCTTGGACTTATAAATTCCGAAGCGGCGGGGGAAATTTCTGGTGCGCGGTTTGCGTATTTGATGGGGGATGCCGTGCGGCTGGAATTTGCGCTTGTGCAGTTCGCGCTCGAGACTCTCGCGAGCCCGGAGATTATGAAAACTATCGCCGAGTCCGTGAAGCCCGGGTATAGCGCTAAGGCATTTGTCCCGGTTGTGCCTCCGGTGATGATAAAGCCGGCTATATTTGAGCGGATGGCGCGGCTTGAGCCGAAGGAGGAGCGGTATCACGTTCCGTCGGACGATATTTATTTGATTGGTTCTGCCGAGCACACGCTTGGACCGCTTCATATGGATGAAACTATCGCGGAGGAAAAATTTCCGATTCGGTATGCGGGCTTCTCAACCAGTTTTCGGCGGGAGGCGGGATCGTACGGCAAAGACACGCGCGGAATTTTGAGACTTCACCAATTCGATAAGCTTGAGCTTGAAAGTTTTTGTTTGCCGGAAGACGGAATCAACGAACAGAATTTCTTTGTTGCGATTCAGGAATATTTAATGAAGGAGCTCGGGCTTCCATACAGCCTCGTTTTTTGTTGCACCGCCGATCAAGGTGATCCGGATGCGCGGCATATTGATATCGAGACATGGATGCCCGGGGAAAATAAATATCGCGAGACGCACTCGGCGGATTACATGACCGATTATCAGGCGCGCCGCCTCGGAACCAAAGTGAAGCGGAAGAATGGAAAATCAGAATTCGTCCACATGAACGATGCGACGGCGTTTGCCATTGGCCGGACAATTGTCGCCATTATGGAAAATTATCAGACTAAAGAAGGCACCATCGAGGTGCCGGAAGTGTTGCAGAAATATGTTGGGAAGAAAGTTATCGGATAATTCTTTGTCATCCCCGTGTAGGCGGGGATCCAGAACAGAAAATCTGGATTCCCGTTTTCACGGGAATGACAGAGTATGGTCATTCAATGAAAACGAATAATTTAACCAACTTACGCACCTGGATCGAAATAGATTCCAAAGCTGCGAAAAATAATTATGCGGCGTTTCGACGGCTTCTCCGGCCAAAGACAAAGTTATGGTCGGTCGTGAAGTCGAACGCCTACGGCCACGGGCTCGTTACGTTTTCGAAACTCGCTGATGGGCTCGGTGTGGACGGTTTTTGCGTGGACTCTATCGTGGAGGGGACTCGACTTCGCGAAGAAGGGATTCAAAAACCGATTTTAGTTTTGGGGCCAACGCTCCACACGCGGCTCACGGAAGCGGCGGCGAACGACGTGACGGTGACCATCTCGAATTTCGAAGCACTGAACGCTTTGATACGGGCGAAGCCACCGCCGTTTTTTCATATAAAAATTGATACCGGTTTTCATCGCCAGGGGTTTTATCTCGATGATATCAGGAGGGTAATCAGTAAGATCAAAACTCAAAACTCAAAACTCAAAAATCGTTTTAGCGGGCTTTTCACGCATTTTGCTTCGGCGAAGGATATTTTATATCCCGGATATACAGAGATGCAATTTGAAAATTTTCAGCGAGCGATACAGATGTTTGAAAATGCCGGATATAGAAAATTGATAAAGCATGCTGCGGCAACCGGCGGGACGGTGATGAATAAAAAATATCAACTGGACGCGGTGCGGGTTGGTATGGGGCTCTATGGCTATCATGGCTCGGCGGAGCTGGAGCTTCAATCTCAAAAGGTGCAGCTCGCGCCGGTGCTTCGGTGGCAGACGATAGTGAGCGAAACAAAAAAAATAAAGAAAGGGGATTATATCGGCTATGACATGACAGAGCGCGCGCTTCAGCCGGGTATGATGGCAATACTTCCCGTTGGTTATTGGCACGGATTTCCGCGGGCGCTCTCCAGCGTTGGACAGGTGCTTGTGCGCGGAAAATTTGCGAAAGTTATCGGGCGCGTGTCTATGGACCTTATTGCGATTGACGTCACGAAAATTGGAGCCGTACCGGGCGACGTGGTTACGCTCATTGGCGTTCAGGGCGCGCAGAGCATTGGCGCCTTTGAGCTTGGGCGTATGTCCGGTACGAGTCATTATGAACTTTTAACGCGGCTTAATCCGCTCATGGAACGGATTTTGGTTTAATATGCCACGGAGCGGAGGAACATATGTGGGAGATGTGACGGCGAAGCGGAAAAAAAAGAAAATTCGCGGATTTCTTTTTCTCGCTGTTTTTGGACTCTATATTTTATGTGCGAGCATAGTATGGCTTTTCATATATTCACCGGTTTTTCGAATTACGCAGGTTGAAATAGTCGGGACAAAAACGGTATCGGATTTGGAAATTCAGGATCTGCTTAAGTCCCGAATTATTTTGGGCGCATGGTGGAAACCGCTCCTCGGCATGCGGAATATTCTTGATTGGCCGTCCACATTTTCGAGTTTGGATCTTGTTCTCGATCCATCAATAAAAGGAATACAGATAGCAAAAAATTATTTCAGAAGGAAGGTTGTCGTTACTGTCACGGAGAGAGCTGCCAATGGGATATGGTGCTATGAGGGAGGGAATACGAACGCAAATATCATTGGTGGCGATACTGTTTCTTTTTTCGATCTCCAATCCGCGTCTCCCTCGTGCTGGTGGTTTGACGATGAAGGAATTGTTTTTGAGCGGTCTCCGGCGAGCAGCGGGGGAATTATTGCCGCTGTTTCGGACTTTTCCCAGCCGGGCCGCGGGCTTTATTCAAAAGTTCTTCCGGACATTTTTCTCCCGAATATGCTTTCAATTTTTTCCGCGCTCAAGGCAAGCGGTCTTGGGATTAGCGGCATTATACTCCGGGATATTTCTCTTCAAGAGATTGAAGTTCACACCGCAGAAGGACCTCGACTTTATATGAGTCTTCGATTTCCGGCAGATAACATTGCAGCCGTTTTAAAAACTCTTTCCAGGCGGTCGGGATTTAAGAATATCCAATACATTGATTTTCGCGTTGAGGATAAGGTGTATTATAAGTGACGTGCGTCTCAAGCGCGTCATCCCCGCGGAGGCGGGGATCCAGGTTAAGATGGATTCCCTCTTTCGAGGGAATGACAGATATGCTATACTTTTTATATATAGCACTATAAAAGTGCCTGTGCATAAAACAATTTGTAATATATATATATATATATATTCTAAAGTAAGAGTAAACAAGAAAAGGCC
>CAYQKB010000031.1:0-12909 GCA_964418085.1 uncultured Candidatus Saccharibacteria bacterium | reverse complement strand
ACAACTTTCTCATCGAAACATTGCGGATATGAAGAAAATCTCTATGAGCGCGGCTTGAAGGGATTTTGAGATGGGTTCTGAACCATACCAACGGTGACGGGGGCGATGAACCCAAGCCAATTGAGTATTCCCACCATGAGGCCGCCCATAATGCCGCCTGTTTGCAGATATGCGTTCGCAAAAATCATCGCGTGCGCCAAAATGTAGCTCATGAGGAGCGATCCCACCATCATGACTGCATACGATTTGCCCATCCCTTTCGCTTTCATTTGCGCCATTTTTTCTCCGGTTATTCCGGAAAGCTCCGCCCACACTTTTCCAAATAACGGCCCATACCACAGAGCACCAAGAACCATGTTCACGATTGCCGCGACGAGTACCGCAAGATAATTTATAGGAACAATAACCATACTAATATATTTTATTTTTTGACCTTTTTAAAAGTATACCATAATCATTGAAAATTTTTTATGTCTTCTTATTTTTATGCGGGCGGTAAAAAGCTTTCTATATGGGCTACAAGATTTTTTATGAACATGTTTTTGCATTTGAAGTGGGGCCAGGGGAATGCCGGTTGGCCGTTCAATTCAAAAAGCCGCGGGCCGGTGGGGCTCATGCCGATGTCCATCGAGTACATCGGTTTCGGGAAACGAGTGATTATTTTTTTGTGAACTTTTTTGTAGAATGAAAGGATTTTTTGCGGGATTTTTTCTATAGGGAGTTCGTAGATTGTGCCGCCTTGCCCCATAGTTTGCGATGCGGCTTCCCGCTTGCGGGGTGCGTACGTGAGCAAGCACAATTTTTTCGTTTATTGTCACGAGCCGGAGATCGTGATATGAATCGCAGATTGATCGGATGCCATGTTGTGTGTCTATGAATTCCTGGAGCAGAGCGCCATTTTTTATAATTTCTTTCATTTCGTTCAGCTCATCGCCTTGCGGGATATTATTTTTTTCAAAAATGTTCACGCCGATTCCGTTTGTTCCCGTGTTTGGTTTGAAAACAACGGTGTCTGTCTTTATTTTTTTCATCGCAGAGGCAAACTCTTTTTCGGTTGATATGGGAATAGTTTGCGGGAAAAACTCTTTAAGGTATTCATATGTATCCCATTTCGAACGGCAAAAGTTTTTAAAGGCGGGGGAGTTTGTAATGTTTGCCCGGAGAGTTTGCAAATTTTCCCCGACAATAATTCCCGGGTTATAAATTACATCAGCGGTTATTTCTTTGTCTGTTGGTACGATGTCGCCTTTGATATATTCAGAAACCGGTGCGAATATGTCGTTTCCCCGATAGCTCTCGGCTTGAAATGCGAAAAAAAGATTGTGCCGCGCGGCGAGTGCCCGGGCGAAGCCATTATATGAATCGGATTTATGATATGTCTGTGCAAAGGTTTCTTTTTGGGAACTCTTCAGCCAGATCACGATATTTCTCCGGATTTTCATACTACTCAGCATATCATGGAGTATCTATTTATTCATTTATTTTTTTGGGAAGCGGGTACGTTTTTAAGAGAGAAATAAAAATGGTTAACAACTTAATAATTTTCACATTTGCTTCACATAGGAAAAGATATACTCGGGAATGTTGGGAAAGGTCGATGTAATTTAATGTCCCATTGATTTATACAAACATGCCTAGGCAATCAGAAGAGCAACGGAAGTCTGCCGCTGTTGCTCTTGCGGCAAAACGCGGCAGATTTGATTCCTCGAAACTCGAGGGAGCCGAAAGGGAATTGTATGAGAATATGGACGAATATCAGCTTGCGGAACTTGCTTATAAAAGTGTGGATGAGAAAGACGAGCAAAAGGAATAGCAACATATGACGGTGTGTGTAAAAATTTCCGGATGTCTCCGGGTTTTTGAGTTAGAAATTTTTTGAAATGTCGAAAAAAATAATGTTGATTATACGATTATGAAAAAAGTTGATGCGGTTACGAGCGGTTTTATTGCGTTAAGCATTCTTACGAGTTCCGGCATTGCATTTGCGGCGGCACATCCGAGCGGTACGGGGCAGCCGAATGCGTCATGCGGAAGTGAGGGGGCGACGATGAGTCCGAATGGTTTTGGCACACAGGGTTTTGCTACGGCAGAGGCTCATTATGCGGGAAGTGATGGTACGCCATCGGCGGCGCATGCCCAGAGCTCTCACGCTGTTTCTCAATACGACATTGCGTGTTATCAGGTTACCCAAAATCACCGCTAGGTAGGGATTCGATACAGTAATTACAACGTTAAAGCGCCAGTAGTTATCTACTGGCGCTCGAGTTTTTTACTAGCATTGAGCCGCAATCATTTCCGAAAGCAAGCCACCGCTTTTGCACTGATGAGGAGGTAGTCTCTATTCGTGCACAAGAGATTGAATAATTCTTCGGCGTGTTCCCCGAGCAGTCCTTCCACTTGCCCAGACATGATTGTTTGTGCTCCATCTGCTGAAGCAAGCATCTCAGCTTTTTCAAGGAGATTTTTTTCCCTTTTTATGAAGTGGTGAGGATGTTCGATGATATATTTTTTTAAATGTTCTAGCGTAACCATGTTCTTCCTTTCTTGTTCACTAGACTATACTTAATCCGGTTTTTTCGCAAGACTTTTATTTAATTTCGAGTATGCGATATTTTTGCGGTCCGGTTCCGGTTTGGATTGTGACGATGTTATCTTTTTTATGGTTTAGAAGTGCGGCACCAAGCGGGGAGAGGTGTGAGATGCGGCCGCGGGCGGGGTCGGTCTCGCGCGGTCCGACAATTTGAAATGTTTTTTCTCCCGCGCTTGTGTCGAGAATAACGGTAGAGCCGAGGCGTATGGTGCCTGCGATATTTTTTCCTGATGTAATTATTTCCACGCGTTTCAATTGATCTTCTATAGTCCAGATTTGCCACTGGGTGCGGCGGAGAGTTCCTTTCGCTTCTTTATATTCGGCGTTGTCAGATCGGTCACCAAAAGCGGCCGTGCGTTGGGTTTCTGCAATAAGGACGGGGAGTCCGTGTTTCAAGCGTGCAAGTTTTTCTTTGAGATGAATGAGTCCTTCTTCGGTGAGGGGAATCGGGCCGTCGTCATCTTGTCTGCTCGGTGATCTGCGTCTCGGTAGTTGCATGAGTTATATTATAGCGATTTTTTTGACAATGCGTATAGGTAAAGCTGAACCAGAAATTTGTTCGTACACAAAAAGCCGGGGGTTATTAGTCCTCCGGCTTTTTTGTCGTGAGTCGAATGAAATTTAGGCTTCGTCTTTCACTTTCGACATCATCATAGCCTTCATCTGATCGGGAGTCATCGTTTTCGACATCTCGTCTAACTTATCTTTATGCGCTTTCGAGGCGTGATCCATCATGATCTTTACGGCGCCTTCCGCGGTTTCCGACTTTGCAACGAAGTTGCAGTCTGGGGTTCCTATGTCCTTACAAGCTAATGTTTTCATATTTATTTATTTAAATTTTCTAATGCCTGTCGACGATCGGCATTATATTAGATACGACGAAGGAGGTTTCAAATGATTACAGAGCTACTGTTTTTATTTTCCATCATACGCTCGCTTCAATTCTGCTATATCAATTTTTTTCATTTTGAGCATCGCTTGCATAACCTTCTGCGATTTTACGGGGTCGGGGTCGCCCATCAGTTTGCCCAGGGCAGAAGGAACGATTTGCCACGAGAGGCCGAACTTATCTTTCAGCCAGCCGCACTGGGATTCTTTTCCTCCTGCAGTCAGCTTATTCCAAAAGTGGTCTACCTCTTCTTGGTTTTCACAGTTCACTAGGAATGATATCGCTTCGGTGAATTTAAACTGCGGGCCGCCGTTTAGAGCCGTAAACTCTTGGCCGTCAAGCTCGAACTCTGCGATCATCGTTGATCCCTTTGGTTGCCCCGATACTTCCGATCCCGCTTCGCCGTACTCGGCCCCGTTTCCTACTTTAGATTTTTTTCTGCTGCCTGCTCGCCTCGCCGAAGCCTCCGGCGTAGCGCGGGGGGCTGTGTTGAACACGTCCACATAAAACTTCGCTGCTTCTTCGGCTTGGTTATCGAACCAGAGGAACGGGGTGATTTTTTGCATAGATTAATTTTAACAAAAAGCATTCTCTCCACAAAGTAAAATTTTTTATTTTAATAATCCATCTTGAAGGTTTTTTAAAAACATATCATGTTCTGGAGCGTGTCCAGAGAATGTTTTTGTTATCTTAAATATTTCTATTGCTTTTTGCGCCCACGGTTTCCAGCTATCATCCTTTTTTTCTTCTTTGAGGCACATCGCTTTATAAGCGTATCCAAAAGGGAAATCTGGGAATTTATTTATGATTGAATCGAATATCTTGAAGTTAGAATCGGCACAGCTAATTTTAAACCGATTGTGACCGTTGTATGTTTCATACGTTACAATATCCTTTGTTGCGTCAGATATATCAGTGGGAACTATGGTGTTAGATATTAATTCATTACCAGCAACATCAAGATTTGCATAATACTGGTATCTTCTGGTATTGCTCGAGTCCTTTTCTGACTGAACACCGGCAAACAATGAAATAATAATGCCAACTAATGCTAATGAGTGAAACGTTATTTTAACCCATTTTATTTTAAATTTTGGAAATCTGTACTCTAATGGAATTGAGCAGAACTCAGCGAGTATGTTTAGTAATTCAGAACTTAGTGAAATTATAAAACCAATTATGATGAATGTCATGCGGAAAATAAGCGCAACGAACCTTTAATTAAGAAATTTTTTGTGTACTTGGTTCATTCGCCGAGCTTCAAGGCTTATTTTAAAAGAGATAACCCTACGCATCTTCCGTTTTTTATCATATGTATGTAATCAACTCGCCGGCTGCCTGTTCGCCGAAGTTCTTAGCGAGGACTTCTTTTTCGATTTTCTTCCTGGCCAGCAGATGGGGCAGGGGACTCTGCCTCGAAATTTATGGCCGCGACTACATGTTTTCCAGCTGGTTTTCTTTTTCATGGTTTTTAGCAAGATGGTCGTTTTAAAAGTTTATAACATGCCAATCTTTGCTCTTCGAGTAGGGAGGTCAGAACAAAATTTTGTTTACATAAAATTTTTTAAAACCCCTCGGTTTGGCAAAGAAGCTTTGCCAATTGGTTCACTCGTCGAAAATAAATCTGCATCTTATTTTCGCCTCGTTGCCAATTGTAATATTTCCGCCACGGGAAAACTTCCGTTTTCCCGACCCGCTTCGCCAGAGCTTCAGCGAGGCGAGCCCCTTTCCCGTTCGAATCCTAGATCACGAACGATTTATAAAGTTATCTTGCAAACATTTCTATCCTATTAGAAACCCAAGCTCGCATGGGTGGACGCGTTTCGAACTGCGGACTGGCAGAAAATCCTTCCATTTCCTGATGTTTCTTTGAAGCAGATTCGCTACCTACTGACTTTAGTATAACTTTTTTGAGCATTTATTATAATTTTCGAACCGAGACCCCAGCCCAAAAAACGGGACTCTTTTTAGAGGGTATGTACATGTAAAAAGGTTCCCCGGATGCGCCAGTAAGCCAGTTAATTTTGAATGTCAGAAAATTGTGCTAAAATGGGCACATGAAAGACGACAATGTCAAAAAGTTTTTTATTATCTCCGTGGCAACTCTCGGCGGACTTCAAGTTGGCCAATCCATATTTTTCTACCCTCCAAAAAAAGAAGGAGTATTTTTCCAGCCGCCAAATGAACCTGCTCTGCCGTGGATTCCAACTCCGAGACTGTATTTTGCAAGTGCGGGTACTACGAGCGCATATATAATTCCGGTTCTTTCCGCAGAAGAAATGCCAATCAATTTTGATATGCCGGAACAACAATCAACTCCTCCCAGTGAGTCCGCTTCCTATCATTTACTCGCGTAAATTCACCCGTAGTGCCAATGAAATGAAAACCCTTAAATTAAAATCCGACAAATATCGCAAAGCCCGAGGCGGATACTCTCGATTTCTGGACATTTATTGCGATCATTGCGGAAAGAAGGTTCTCGTATATCAGAAAGACGGCCCGGGCGAGCTAAAGCGATTGTATATCGATAGAATTTCTTCGGACAAGCCGATAAGGTCAATCGCTTCTCTGAAGTGCCCGCATTGTGGTCGCGAGCTTGGCATTTTTTACTTGTATCCAAAAGAGAAGCGTCCAGCGTTCCGCTTATTCGCCGGAGCCATTCAGAAGAAAGTTACGAAGAGAAAGAAGACCCCGACCAGTTGACCCGGCGTTGCATTTATGGATATCCTTCATAAAAACCAAAAAGGATATGGAAATTTTGGTAATTTAAATAAGGCCTACGGTGAGGGGCGCCAAAAATTTCCTTCGGCTGTTTTTAAATATCTAAATACGCACATCCCCCTTAAGGATATTTCCATTGTTGACCTTGGTTGTGGAACGGGAATATCCACGCGTCAACTTGCAGATGAGGGAGCTACTGTTATTGGGATTGATCAAGACGTAAGGATGGTAGAAGCCGCTAAAGCAATACCTTATCAAGGGGTATCTTATCTTTGCGCTCCAGTCGAAAAGTTGCCCTTTAAAGATGGAATTTTTTATATGGCTACGGCATTTAGTTCCCTTCACTGGTTCACTAATGAAAAAGCACTTTTCGAAATTTGTAGGGTGCTCAAACCAAAAGGCATTATTTTTGTAGTAAATAAAAATGATGTTGGGGATTTTAGAGAGGGTTATAGGACTATCCTTAAGAAGTTTATAAGGCACGATCTGCCAGACATAAAAAAGGATTATAAGCCAGTAGGCTTAGTTGGAGATTATTTCGAAAATGTGGAAGAGAAGATATTTTCGACTAAAGAACTTTTCAGTCTCCAAAAAGCGCTTACATATCTTCAATCGGTCAGCGTTTGGAATCTTGTTCCTGAAAATCAGAAAACAGAAGCATTGAAGGAATTAGAAGAATTTTGTAAATATAGAATGACATCGGAAAAGTTTATTGAGAGAAAATTGGAAATCGTTACTGTTCTTGGAAGAAAGGGACGGGTATAATCTTTAAAATGGAAACTAAGCTTATTGTTTTTGATATTGGCGGCACTGTTTTTTCTAAAGGCAAGCAGGCCTTTATTGATCTGCTTGCTCAAGAACTTAATAAAAATAGAAAAGAAATTGCCGACATAATTGATGGCCCCCACGCCCTTGATTATCGGCGTAGCAAAATATCTGCCAGAGAATACTGGCGAATAGTAGCGGAACAATTAAATAGAAGCGATTTGGGAGATTTAGAAAAGCTTTGGTTTGATCAATATATTCCTATAACCAATATGCCGGAACTCGTTGCTCAATTGAGGAAGCATTATAAAACCGCCTATCTTTCAAACAACACACCCGAACGTGTGGCATATCTTCAGAAAAAATATAGTTTTCTCGATTGGTTTGATGGAGGCATATTTTCTTATGAGGTGAGAACTGTAAAGTCTGATGGTGGATTATACGAAGAGTTGCTCAAAAGATTTAACGTGTTTAAGCCCCAAGAAATTTTGGTTATAGACGATCGTGAGCAAAACCTACCCACAATACAAAAACTCGGTTTTCAAGCTATTTTATTTCAAAATTCAGAACAGTTAATATCCGAATTAGAAAAAAGAGGGATACTTCCAGTTGCGAAAGTATCCCCCCGTTGATTTCTTCATACTCGGGCTAGCAAAGCCTCGGCGAGTACGAAGTCTATTTCTTCGTTGATGTTGACCGAACGCTCTTGCGGCATAATGTAGGGTAGGTTTTTCTCTCCCCACAAGCCTCCAGCGTCGATTGTTTTCGCCCACGAAGCATAAATGGCGCCGTTTCGGACGTAGACCGTCTCGAATGATTGTCGCTGTTGAGGAGATAATCGTTCGGTAGTGTGCCCGTGGTACACCAACTCTCCAGTTTCGGTGATGCGGAGTATTCGGTAAGGATGTATTGGAGACCGAACAACGCTGATCACAGCGTCTGCATCCGGCCGTCCTTGAAGAAGATTAACGGCCGTATCAATGTCTGATGTTGGGCAGAGCGGACTGGTGGGGCGCATAGTTACGAGAATATCCGGCGAATCTCCGCTCCGTCTCAAGTGATTGAGAGCATTTTGGATTACTCCGAATGTGGGAGAGGTATCGGTAGAGAGTTCTGTGGGATGAACGATGGCTTGCGCTCCCAATGCGCGAGCTCTCTGCGCAATTTCCTCGCTATCCGTGGAGACATACACCTTTTCGATGGTTTGGGCATTCAAGGCGGCCGACACGATGTAATCCAAGAGAGGTTTACCGTGGAGAGGACGCAGATTTTTGTTTGGTACTCCGCGTGAACCTCCTCGGGCGGGGATGATTCCGATAACTCGATTATTCATTTGAACCTCCTTCTGGAAGAACGTCCGATACGTTGAGCTTGGAGAACGGCGCATTTCCTTCTCGCAGTCGTTCCATGTAGACTGCGGCGAACATCGGCCCTCGACCAATGAGGATGATGAGTGGTGCGAGTTCAGGAGGGAATCCCATATCCAAAAGAATTGCGCCTCCCGCCGCTTCGATGTTCATTCGGATACCTTTTGCAGTGTGCAGAATCTCGTCCACTTGCCGAGCAACTTTCACATACTTGCCTACAAACTGATGCTCGTCGCATAACTCCATCATTATTCGAGCCCTAGGATCATAGGTATGGAAGCGGTGGCCGTAGCCAATGATTCTGCTGCGGGCCGCAAGCCGATTTTGGATGTACGAGGCAATGTCCGGTTGATCGCCGATAGTTTTCAGTTCTCGCATTGCTGCTTCGAGTCCACCCTGATGATATGGCCCCGAACCGACGAGAAATCCGGCAAGAATAGAGTTGAGCGCGGTTGAGCCGCAATCAACGCCCATTCGAACCGCAAGCGTGCTTTGTCCGGTAATGCCATGGCTGCAATGCGAGACGATAACCGCCCGCAACATTTCGGCTTCAACTTCCGAGGGTTTCCTTCCAAATATGAGGAGATATACCATTTCCTCGTATGTATAGTTACGCAGGATTTCTTCTTGATTGATGCCGTGAGTTACGAGTTGGTCTTGCCTTACTTCCGTGATTGAGGATGTCCATTGTTTGAGCATAGTCGTTCACTTTCTATTTGAGTTTTCTCTTATTCAACGTTTCAAAGCGTGAAAGAGCCATCTTTCACTTCTGGGGTTAAAATACAGTCTAACCCGATGTACGTCAAACATAGTTCGGGAAGTTTCGCTATTGGAGAATTTGCGCATGAGAAAGGTTCCCCGCCTGCGCTAGTGCGTCATTTTTTTTGAAAATGGAAAAGATAATTGCTATCTTTGTTTCTGCTTCCTGCGTCTCATTATCTCATCGAATAAAACAGCAAAAGCACGGGTTACTCTTCGCTCTGATTCTTCCTTTTCTTCTTTGGTTGCTCCCTCCACGTAGGTATAGATGAGCTTAATCTTTTGAGGTCTTCTTCTCATTTCAAAAAATGCACTATTCGCTCAATTGATTCTTGAGGACTATTTTTTAATTGGTGTTCCCATACAACAAGGATTTGCCAACCGCTCTTACGTAAAGCTAAAAGCACCCTACGATCCCTGATCTTGTTTTTACGAAGTTTTTCCTTCCAAAAATTATTCGGTAAAATATGTTCCCATTGCGAAAGTCGCCACCCGTGCCAAAAATCACTGTGTAAGAAAACTGCTTTCCGTTGTCGCGGAAGAGCAATGTCTGGCTTACCGATTGCAAGCGTATAATGAGTTTTAAATATTAATCCCTTCCTACGCAGTTCACGGAAAACTTTATTTTCAAATTCGGTCTTACTAGAACGAATTTTACTCATCGTTCGACTTCGTTGTTCTTTTGTTAGTTTATCTTTTCTCATCGTCGAAAGAATCAAGAAGCTCTTTCAAAGCATCTTTTGTGTTAATTCCTTTGGATACAAGAATATCAATAATATCTCCGCCGGCAATTACAATGATAGGATGCTTATCTTCTCTGATCTCTTTATATGCCTGATCGGCCACATATGATGTGGTTATTAACATGCCGAATTGTCTATGGCGCAATCTGGAAATAAGACGCGACATTTCTTTCACTCCTACGGAATTTTCCGGCCCATAACATTTAGCTTCAACGGCAAAATCAACCAGTATTCCTCTTTGCCCAATTTGTAATTTGTATTGTCCGATTGCATCTCTGCCACCGTCCTTTCTGGGACGAGTAACCTCGATTGACGCGACATTTTTATCGGCGATTTTTAAAAGCTCGGCAGAAAACCTTTCAAATTTATACGGATCATCCTCGAAGCGTTTCTTGATCATTCTAAGCAACCCGGCAGCCCATTCGTTTTTGGGTAATTGTTCATTTTTGCTTCGATGCTCTTGCACTCTCACGGCTTTAAGGGGTGTGGCAACACCACCAATGACCCACGAACGCCACTCACGAGGACAGTTTATGCTTAGAGCGTTTCCTTGAAGAAGATCGTTGATCCATTCACGTTTGATTTTTGGAATATTGAGGATTGTTAAGATTGCTCGGTAATTTTGAAAACGATTACCTGCGTATGTTTTCCATATTGCAACGAGGTCTTCCGTAAAAGACATTGATCCTGCGCCGGGAACCGCAAGTCCTCTGAATATTACGTCCCTTCTTATTCCGGCTTTAGTGAAAATAAATATAGGCGGAATCTTTTTTCTGCCCTCATTTAGTGAATGAGCGTCATCAAATACTTTTTTAAGTAAGAGATTTCCTTTTCTCGGAGTATCGTGTAATTCCCGCCCCGGTTTTTTATTGTCGCCGTAGTAATGAAATATGCCGGTTTCTTCGTCCAAAAAATCAGGCCAATTGATATCGTCCATGCTCGAATATAGAACAAGCGCTCGGATGTTGTTACCGGCAAAATTTCCGACATAACGAAAACCTCCTTGATTACTTACGGGAAGAAGTTTTGCCAGAGGATCATCGCTGGCATTTCCTCTCGCTCCGCTTTCATATACCGCATCTACAATTAAATCCGCAGAGGATAAATCGCTAAATTTAATAGTCGTAGCATTTTTCATTCTGCACTATGATTCGATAAGAGCGCGTTTTATAGCTAAAGCGTGTCTTTTTATAAAAATAGGGGGCAGGGCATTTCCAATCATAAGCGCGACTTCTTGCTTGCCTCGACTCAAAGAAAAATAATAATTTTTTGGAAAAGATTGCAAAAGCGCTGCTTCGCGCAAAGTAATGGATCGGTTTTGCGAAGGATGGAGAAAACGTCCTTTTGACGGGCTGACACACCCGCCGGTAATTGTGGGGGCAACATCATCCCAAGACATTCTTCCATAAACGTCTTTAAATCCTCCCGGATATTTTCGATGACACGGTAAATGAAATTTTTTAGGCAAATCCATTCTGCTGCCTCCATTCTTCGGTATTCGTTTGATCATTTCCATAACTCTCGGATTTCGGTTTTCCATCATATCATGTAGTGGATCGCCGCTCTTGCCCGGATGAGGTAAGCCGCCGATAGCATTTCGTACGGTAATCTTTTCCATTTCACCTTTGGGTAGTTCTACGTGTTTTACTCTGCTGCAAACGAGTATCATCCTTCGCCGGCGTTGAGGTACACCGTAATTAGCGGTGTTCAAAACCAAAGGGGTACCGTTAAGGTTATAACCAAGAGCAACAAGTTCTTTTTTGAAAATTTTCATTCTATTATTTTCCGCCAACGCGGGAACATTTTCCATCATGACCATTTTCGGTTTTAAACTTTTCACCAAACGGAGGTAATCAAAAACCAGATCATTTCTGGTGTCTCGCGGCTTCTTTTTACCGTTATGGGTTCGCATCGAAGAAAATCCCTGACAAGGTGGGCAGCCAGCCATCAAATCCAACTCACCTTTTTTTAAATTGAGTTCTGTAAGCAGTTTCTCTCCAGTGAGTTTTCGAATATCTTCTTCCCATATTTTCACTTCCGGATGATTTTTTTTGTAAGTTTCGACAGCCAAAGAATCTATCTCCACGGCTCCTAAAACTTTAAATCCCGCCTGCTTTAAGCCCAGCGTTAGACCGCCGCAACCCGAAAATAAATCAATTGCCGTATATTTTTTCATTCTTCTTCAATTTTATTGCTTATGCTGAAAGAAAGCACGTAATTCTTTTTACCTTCCGGGAAACGGAGTTGTGGCCACCAAGCGGCAGTTTCGCCCGTTTCAGTCGCATTTTGGCGATATAAGAATAAAGTTGGAGCGTCTTTTGGAGCTAAACGTTCTTCTCCTCCGGATAAAATACCTTGTCGCTCGCGACGAACCGCCTCTGCTTTCCTGTTTCGTCTTACCACTAAATAAGCTTTATTTCCAAGTAAGCTTTTTATGGTCTCTAGGGCCGTTCCGATTGTTTTCAAATTCCAAAGTTCTCCTCCGGTTTTCGGGTCGGGTGGGCAATGTTTTAACAGTTCGAACAGTTCTTCGATAGTCGTCTCTTGACCATTTTCTTCATCCCCAATTTGTTTTAACTTTTCATCTATCCAAGCGGTATGCTCCGCAGTTTCAAATGATCTCAATGGATAGCGAGGGTTAATGCTTTCACCGGCAACATATGCAACTAAGGAATTTGGATCGAGTACGTTTCGACGAGTCGCTTGCAAGGGCGATGAGATGTATAAAATTTCAAATTTTCCTTCGGGGTATTTACGCACGAGTTCTCGCAAAGCGTTTTCCATGTCATGAATTAAACCGAAATGTTCCGAAAGCTTATCGGGCAAAAACAATCGAGTAACGCCTATATCATTTTGTCGGTAGCCGTACATGCGAGCATGTTGAAGCACTGTATCTGCATTTGGACGTTTTGGGTTCCGCCCATAATAACTGACGAGTAAGTTTTTAATGGTTACTCCGCGTCCCAACTTATTTCCTCCGACAAAAATATTATACGTGGTAGTTAATTTTATTTCATCGCTGGAAGTGGCGTTAATGAGTTTCACATTCGCCCCTCCCAAGAAAAACTTTATTTT
>CAYQKB010000030.1:0-12954 GCA_964418085.1 uncultured Candidatus Saccharibacteria bacterium | reverse complement strand
AGTTCCGCATTGTCTTCCACCGTTGTTTTGACAGACGAGCTAGTATCGTTTCCATACGGTTCGTAGAGGGGTGCGTTGTTGCTCTCTCCGGTTGTGTAGAAGGAGTTACCGCTATACCGATTGCTTTTGACTTGCCAGGATTGAACCCTGCCATCCAGTAGTGTAATGCCGCTATCCGACTCAAACCGGTGATAGAGGCCGCTGTAGGTTGTAAGAGTCGGCGCGCTTATGGTGCACGAGGTCTGCGAGAAGCTGCCGGACAGAACTCCATTCGTGCAGGTTCGTATCTCGCTCGTGCAGGTTTGGTCGAAAGGAACTGAGGCGGCGGCATAAGCAGTCACATGCCCGCCGCTCGGGATTTGCTGGGCGCCGAGTTGGCAGGAGAGGGGAGGTACAACGGTCACCGTTGTCTGTGTTTGTGCCGAAGCGCCTGAGGAACCCGCGCATGAAATGATAAAGGTCTTAGTTTCTGTAAGATTGCTGATTGTCTGATTTCCTGATGGATATGAAGCACCGGACCAGCCGCCCGATTTGGTACAACTGGTTATGTTTGTTCCGCTCCACGTGAGCGCGACAGAACCTCCCGAGGAGATGCTACTTGTAGGATTTGCCGTAAGAGTAACCGTGGGAGAATTACTGCTGACTCCCGTGTTTGCGCTTGCACCCACATTCCCACTACTTGGAATAATAACTGCTGACACATTCACAGTTACCGTGATAAGTGGGGTTACATTCCCTCCACTGTCTTGGCATGTCATCGAGAAGGTTTTTGTTGCACTGAGCGATATCGTTACGCTTCCCGATACACCCACCGATCCGGACCACCCGTTCGTACGAGTGCACTGCGTCGCATGTACCGCATTCCATGTAAGCGTAGTATTATCTCCCGCGTTTATCGTGGGCGGGTTTGCAGATAAAGTGAGCGACGGAAGAGACGAAGTCGACGGTGGCAAACCAGTTACTCCGCTAATAATGAGTGAATTAGTAATCGCGATAATACGAGCCGGTTGGGAAATATTTCCAATAGCATCGAATGCATACACTTCGTATGTGTAGGTCGTATGAGGGGAAAGCCCTGAGTCGGTATACGCCGTTTGAGTTCCCATGCTTTGAATTATTAATCCATCGCGGCTGATCTTATATCCCACAACCGCCACATTATCTGTCGAAGAAAACCACGAGAGCGAAATTGAATTTGCTGTTTTATCAATAGTGCCGAGATATCGCGGGGGCGTAGGAGGCACGGTATCAGCAGCAGGAGTTGAACTCGAAACCCTCACTTGCAAAAGAAGCGCATTAATTTCTTTCATTGAAGCCGCATCCAGAACTCCGCTTCCACTCGTTAAGCCCGAAGGCGTTAGAATCTCCGCGCGATATGACTCCTGAAATTTTTTAAGAGCGTTTTGCGTTTTTAGGCCAAAAAAGTTTGTCTCCTGCCCGGGTGAGCCCGGCCCCGAATCCGAAATTATAAAGCCATGGGCATTAAGAAACTTTTGTAATCGTATGACATCGGAATTTATTGTGTTTAACGCCAGGCTTTGAGCAAATAATTCGGGGCTTCCACCATGAGCCAGAATAATGCTGTTTATTTTTGCGCGGGTAAATCGGCCCACGATACCCGTGGCATTTGTAAGCCCCGCCGGAGTAAGAACTTCGCTCGCATAATTTGTTTGGAATTTCTTCACTGCACCGAGCGTGAGATTTCCAAAATAACCGGTGTCATACCCGGAAGATAAAAAATTCTCACTGATCAAAAATTGTTGGAGGATTTTGACCTCCGAATCTCGAGAACCAAATTTTAGAGTAGCCGTGAGCGTCCGAGTGGTTTCTGTGTAAGCGGGAGAAAAAGCATGGGCAGGAGAAAAAATAATCGGTTGTATCAAAATTAAAACGGGCAATATAAATATCAGGCGCTTGACCATAAATTATAATTTAAATTATACCACATTCTTATTAAGAACAGCCGTGAGCGGACAGAGCTCGTGCTTATGCGGACGGGCAACACAATATTTTCTTCCATAGTCAATGAGTAAATACGTTGCCCCAAACCAATCCTTTTTCGGAATAATTTGCATTAAATCTTTTTCGATCTTTTCTGGAGTTTTTTCTTTTGAAAGTCCGAGGACGCGCGACAAACGCTTAACGTGCGTATCAACCGCAATCCCCTCTACTACGCCATACGCATTCCCCAAAATAACGTTCGCACTCTTCCGCCCCACACCGGGAATCGTAAGCATCTCATCCATCGTCTGTGGCAGCTGTCCGCTAAATTTTTTTTTCACTGTTTTTGCCGCAGCAAGAATATTTTTGGTCTTGGCGCGATAAAAACCGCACGAATGAATGGCATTTTCAAATTCTCGGATACCTGCTGGAGTTTTCGACGCACGAATATAATCATCCAGCTTTTTGTATCGCCCAAAAAGCGCCGGAGTTATCTCATTTACCTTTTTATCAGTGCACTGTGCCGAGAGCTGCACGGCAACAAGCAATTCCCAATTGTTTCCAAAGTGTAAGGCAATTTTCGGATTTGGAAACAATTTTTTAAGCTGTGAAAATATCTTTTTGGCGCGCAACTTAATAAAAGAAATGTCTTTTTTGGAAATCATACCGAAATTATATCCCGTATGCCACTTTTCATAAAACTTGACAAATTTTAAAGGTCTGCTACAATAACCTAGAATTTATAGTCGTAAATGCTATGCCCTAAAAGGGCGTTTTTGTTTGAAAGCGGGCGTATATATAAACAACATGAAGAAATATATAACGTTAGCAACCATTGCAATTACTGTGTTTTACCCAGGTTTTGCGGGATCTATCAAAGCGGATACCGAATTCGCAGGCAAGCAGGCTGAAGCTCGCACAAGCTCGACAACGACGGTCTGGCTTACGGCATATTCAAGCTCGGTTGATGAGACCGATGATACCCCATTTATCACGGCTTCTGGCAAGCACGTACGGGACGGCATCGTTGCAACCAATTTCCTGCCATTCGGAACGAAAATCAAAATCCCGGCAATTTTCGGAGACAAGATATTCATCGTTGAAGACAGAATGAACAAAAGAAAACATGGAATTGTTGACATCTGGATGCCATCAAAACAAGAAGCGTTGCGCTTTGGATCGCTTAAGGCAGAAATCATAGTTTTGGATTAGAAATAATCATTTTGTTGTGCGAGAATGAGCCAATGCGTAAAGTATTGGCCGGACACCATCATAGAAATCCAATTTCTATGAAAATAAATATATTTTCATGACGAAAGCGATTTCTAAGACGGTGCCTCTATCTTTTTTCGATCGCACGACGCTAATGGTTGCACGCGATCTGCTGGGCAAAATTCTAGTGCGACAGACTCACCACAAGAGATTTGAAGTAATGATAACCCAAGTTGAGGCGTATGATGGACATTACGACAAAGCAAGTCATGCCCACCGGGGAAAAACCGAACGTAACAAAATTATGTTCGGCGAAGCGGGTTACTGGTATATATATTTTGTATACGGCATGCATTGGATGTTAAATATTGTAACCGGACCGGAAAACTATCCTGCGGCAATTTTAATACGAGGCGGAATAATAAAACATACAACTGACAACTTAAAACTTATAACTGTTGTAAACGGCCCTGCGCGGCTGACGAAGTTTTTAAAAATAAATAACAAAATAAATGGTCTGCCTGCCGGGAAAAAATCTGGGCTTTGGATCGAAGATCGCGGAATCAAAATTAAAAATAAAGAAATAAAGTGCACCAAGCGAATCGGCGTGGACTACGCCGGAGAATGGGCGCATAAACTTTACAATTTCAGCATTACCGACAAGAATTAGACCCCATCTCAAAAGTAGGCCAGCGGTTGTCGCGAGGGATTTTCGAGACTGAAAACGACGATCTTCCGACCCGCCTCGACTCGACGTCTTCGGCGAGGCGGGCAAGGAATACCGAGATACTCCGCGAAGGAAATCGTCGTTTTCAGCCGAAAATAACCGCGAGAACAGCGGTTCTTCCATAAAACCTACTTTTGAGATAGGGTCTAGTCAGCTAGCTTAACAACCATCTCCGCGATAAAAGCAGAGATTACAAATACAGGATAAAAATGAAATTCTTGGTGTTGTTCGCGATAGTGTTTGCTACAGCCATAGTCACCCTCCTCGTCGGCCTTGAAGCATTGAAAAAAGGAGATTCCGTGATCGAAATAAGTCTTCTCACAGCTTCCGGGCTGTGCTTCCTTCTTGCGTTGAAAATGATTCTGCTGTTTTTCAAGAAAACCACAAAGTTATAATTCAGAATTCCAAAAAACCCCAAAGCCCCGTCCGGACACCATCCGCGCGGGGCTTTTGCACATTTTAAAATAATTTTTTATTTCGCGGATGAATTCGTAGAAAGGCACGCCTGAAGCGCCGCCGTCTGCGTCCAACCACATCCACCATTCGACTGTCTCTCGCACGTAGCCGCTTTGTAACACGCAAACTGGGGTTGATATATGCATATACTCATCACCCCCTCCTTATCCGAACAAATTTCTCTACTACAACCACTGATAAAACATTTCCCACTTGCAGTTGAAGTTGGTGTAAAAACTGGTCTTGGAGCAATAAAAATGGGAATTGAAATACTGGCATCATATTGCCGCATGTCTGATGGGTTATCTTTTTTAAGAACAAGTATTGCCGGGGACTTACATGTTTTCATGTTTACACATTCAGTATTTATCGCAAAATTCAATGTCGCTTCAAACGGCACGAAGTCAGAAGTCATCCAATCCCCTTTTGCCTGCGCAGGCGCCTGGGCAATAATTTTCCCATCGCTTCCAACCAGTTCAACCGGAAATGATGCCTCGAAAAACCAGCTTCCGCGGGCGCGACCGGTAATTTTAATCGGCGAAGAAACCGTCTCACCGGAGCGCGGAGAAAAAACTTCAATGGGTGAACTTATTGCATTTTGAGTTGGCGTTACTGGCACCTCTGGAGCTTTTGAAACGTCGTGCCATAAAACTACTCCTAGAATAAGCACAATAAATCCAACAACAATCGAGAGCGTGACCTTATTCATGACTATAGTATAACTCCTTCTTTTCTTAATATCACGAGCTTATTCTTTCGTCCCCGATTATAGCCCCCCGCAGTCCCATCCGATCGCACAACCCTATGGCACGGAATACGTGGATTAAAATTAGTTTTAAGTATGCTTCCCACGGCTCGATATGCTCGCGGATTGCCCGCTCTCTTTGCGACTTCTTTATATGTCATTACACTCCCTTTCGGAATTTTGGTCACCACACTTAAAACTCTTTCTCGAAAATTCATATCTTCCTTCTAAATCAAATTCTCGAATCCTTCGAGTGCCGGTGCTTTTCCGTGTTCGCGTATTTTTTCAAGTGCTTTTGCCTCGATCTGCCGGATACGCTCACGGGTAACACCAAATGCCTTTCCAACTTCTTCAAGCGTGTGATTAACACCATCCTCGAGCCCAAACCGCATTTTCAAAATCTTTTGTTCGCGGTCGCTCAAATCAACCAGAATTTCTTTTATAAGGTCTTTGAGAAGCGCGTGCGCGGCAAGCTGAGACGGAGTCAAATTCTTTTCGTCGGGAATAAAATCCGAAAGCGTAGAATCTTCCTCATCGCCGATCGGTGTCTCAATCGAAAGAACCTCCTGTGAGATTTTTTGAATATGCCGGACTTTGTCAATATCAAGCCCCATCTCCGCAGCAATCTCTTCCGCCAGGGGCTCGCGCCCAAGCTCCTGGATAAGCTGGCGCCTCGCTTGCGTGTATTTTGAAATAGTCTCAACCATATGCACTGGAATGCGCACCGTGCGCGACTGATCCGCAAGTGCACGGGTAATCGCCTGCCGTATCCACCAGGTCGCATACGTCGAAAACTTAAATCCTTTCCGATAATCGAATTTTTCGACAGCTCTCGACAAACCGATATTTCCCTCCTGAATCAAATCAAGAATGCTCAAATGTGGCGTGCGATTCACATATCGCTTCGCAATCGAAACCACAAGCCGCAAATTGGCTTTCATCAGCTTTTGCCGCGCGTCTTCGTCTCCTTTCTCGGATCGCTTCGCAAGATCTCTCTCTTCGTCTTTCGTAAGAAGCGGGGTTTTACCGATTTCTTTGAGATACATCTGCACTGCGTCTGGTACCTCCCCTTCAAGCACAAGTGCGTCTTCCATCTCCTTCTGCCCCACTTCTGCTTTGGTAAAGCCCATCAGAGCGCTCGTCTCGATAACTTTGACCCCCGCCTTCTCGAGTCGGTCATAAATTTCTTCAAGTAGCGAAACATCGTCCTCGATTTTCGAGAAATAATAGAGAATTTCGTTATCTGTCACAAATCCACGCGGGCGGCCACGCTCAATAAGCTCGGTAACGGCGGCGAGATTTTTTTCTGAAAAGCCTTTTTCTTTTCCGGATTTACCGCCGTTCTTCCCATTCCCTTTCTGTACTCTTTTTATAAAAGCTTTCTTTGCTCCAAAGTTTTTCGCCTTTGCATGCTTTATCTTTGATTTTTTATTCTTTTTCATAATAGATTGTAATTAATTCCAAAGTTCTATTATATCATCTCCGCAGAAAGTTTGTGGAGTTCATCAATAGCTGACGCGAGCCCTGCATTGTCGCCGTTTTGCTCAGCTTGTTTTATCAGCGCCGTCAAAATATTTCTCCTTTCCTTAATAAACTCTTTTTTAAGCTCGTGCTTCAATTGGGCAGTCTCTTCCTCGCCAAAATCTTTTGCCCCGAGAATGATTAGATTTATGGTTTCATCAATCGTTGCGTCGTCGCTCTTCCGTACGCCCTTTTTCAAAATTTCCAAAATTCTTTTATGAATATCGGCTAAATATAAAACCGAATCATCAAGAAAATAAAAATCACCTTTTGTAACTGCCACTCCCAAAAGCCGGCCACCGATAAGCTCCTGCCTCGAATATTTTTTGACTGCAGTAAGAGCTACTTCTGTAGCAACTTCGGAAGAATCCCCTTTTCCGGCTATTTCCCTCGGCGCTTCAATCCGCTCCATCTCTTCAGTCAGAGTCTTTTCCGCAACTCCGGTACGGCGGGAAAGCTCACTAAGCCAGTGTCCTCGGGCAACGGGGCTTGCAATTGCTTTAAGCTTGCTTAGCACCAAACGAAGCGCCCGAAGTTCCTCCCGACGACTATAATCGATAACACCCGATGTAGGCAAGTATTTTCCGAAATAAAACTGCATAGCAGGTACGGCATTCGCTATCCCCTCCGTAAGAATTTTTGGGTCTTTTTGAACCGCTTCAGCCGGGTCTTTTACTCCGGAGAGTAAAACTATTTTTACATTAAAATCGTTCGATTCGGCAAGATCAATCGCCCGCTCCATCGCAGTCGAGCCCGCATCATCGGAATCGAAACTAAGAACAACGCCGTCGCACACCCGCTTCAAAAGGTGCAAATGGTCGGCCGTAAGCGCCGTTCCCGAGCTCGCAACGACGTTTTTCACCCCGGCCTGCCAGCTCATCAGAAAATCCATCTGCCCCTCAACCATAAATGCCGAGTTAGCCTCTTTTATATTACCCTTCGTTTCTGAAAATCCGTATAAAATCTTCGATTTATTAAAAATCGGGGACTCAGGGCTGTTTACATATTTCCCAATTCCCTCGCCTTCATATTGTGGAAGCACCCGCCCCGTAAATCCGACCACTTTCCCCATGTGATTGTGAATGGGGAACATAATTCTCCCTCGAAAACGATCAAGAAGCATCCCGCGATCAGTTCGTATCGCAAGGCCGGCACGGATAATGTCTTCGGGCACGTAGCCTGATTTCAAAAAGTGCACGCTAAGCGCTTCCGGTTCCGGCGGCGCCCAACCGAGATCAAATTCTTCGATTGTATTCTCCGTCAGTCCCCGCTCCATAAGATATTTTTTACCACCGGCGAAACCTTGCAAAGATTTTCTGAAAAAATCAGCCGCAATCGAATTAAGCTCATAGAGCAGTCCGGCAAATTTATACTCCGCCGGGTTGAGCCGTTTGAGCTCAACTCCAGTCTTCTCGGCAAGCACCCGCAGCGCTTCGCCGAATTCCAAATTCTCATGCTTCATTATGAATGTAAAAACATCGCCGCCCAGCCCACACCCAAAACAATGCCAGCTCTGCCTATCGGGAGAGACAATAAACGACGGGGATTTTTCTTTATGGAAAGGACAATTCGCCTTAAAATTCTTCCCGGCAGGCTGAAGATTTAGATACCCGCGGATGAAATCAACGATATCAAGCTTTTCCTTTATAAGTTGTGTCACAGGGTCCGGCATCGCTTTGAATTCTAAAACAACGATGGTCTTGGCGCAACTTGAGAATCATCGTCCAAAGGTTTAAGATTAAATTTCATGGCTGAAATACTTTCGGTAAAAAACGTCTCCGTAAAACTTGATGGCAATTCGATCCTGGATGACATAAACCTCTCGCTCGAGAAGGGCGACAGTTTGTCTATCATTGGCCCAAATGGATCGGGAAAAACCGTTTTTCTGCGAGCGCTCCTTGGCATGCTCCCATATACCGGCGCCATCGCGTGGGCGCCGGGTGCGCGCCTCGGCTATGTGCCCCAGAAAATAGACGCAGACCGCCACTTGCCAATTACAATCAACAATCTCCTCTCTGCAAAACAGCAGGTTCTAAAACTTCAGACATCTGAAGTAAAACGCGCAATCGAGTCCACAAAGCTCACAGAAAAAATCCTCTCTACACCTATCGGGCATCTTTCTGGCGGGCAGTTCCAGCGCGCACTCATTGCGTTTGCACTCCTCGGCACACCCGATGTGCTTCTCCTTGATGAACCTACGGCAAGTATTGATTCTCCCGGCGAGGAACAAGTGTATGAATTAATTCACGAACTCCAGGATAAATATAATATGACAATAATCTCCGTTTCGCACGATCTAAGCTTCGTCTATCGCTATGCAACAAAAGTATTATGTCTCAACAAAATTTCCGTATGTTTCGGTACGCCGGAAGTTGCGCTCGATACGAAAGTTCTGGAAAAACTCTATGGCGGCCCGCATAAATTTTATCACCATCTCCATAACGAAGAAATACATTCATGAGCAACAAGAACAGGAACAAAATCTTTTGGAACCGCCTCGGAATGCGGCGGCATGAGAGCGAGGAATTTTTCCAGCAGGAAAAATATCCTGTGTTCCAAAAGATTTTGTTCCTGTTCTAATTATTTTCACTAAAAATATACTTATGACTATAAACGAATTGCAACCGATCATTCTAGCAATCTTCGCCGCCGCAGCCGCGGGCGTGATCGGTAGCTTCGCGCTCATGAAGCGCACGATACTCGCCGGAGACGTGATGAGCCACATCGCCATCCCCGGGCTGGGCCTCGCTCTTATATGGAATATCAACCCGCTTGTCGGCGGCGGACTTACCCTTTTCCTTGGCGGACTCATCATCTGGCATCTTGAGAAAAAAACTGAACTCTCCACTGAAGCCGCGATCGGAGTTATCTTCGCAAGCTCGGTTGCTCTGGGCGCACTTCTCATAAACTCCAAAGAAGAATTGATAGACGCCCTTTTTGGTGGCTTCGGGAATTTGTCGCTCGGCGAATTTATATTCGGCATCGCGGCAAGCTTGCTCATCATCATTACCATTTGGAAATTACGGAATAAACTCATCATCGGCCTTTTCTCCCCCGAGCTTGCCTCTGCAACCGGAATAAACATGAATCGCCTCAACTTATGGTTCCTTCTTCTATTCGGACTGGCTATACTCTCAGGCTTGAGATTTTTGGGCGCGCTCCTAGCTGGCTCGCTTATCATTGTCCCCGCCTCTGCCGCGCGACAACTGACACACACACTCGGCGCATTTCTCGCAACTTCCGCGATACTAAGCGTCCTCTCCGTCATTTTGGGCATTATAATCTCTCGCACATATAATATGGACCTCGGTCCTACGGTCGTTGTAGTATCCGCAGCATTTTTTGCAATAAGTTTGCTCAAAAAGAAAAAGTAATGTAACAATTTGCTCACCCATTCGTCTTCTCCTACATGGGAAGCCGAAAATCAGTCTTATACATCTCAAGAGTAAATAGGTATCACAATATCACTGCACCTGCGATTCTTACCGACGTAAAACCGCCAAGTGAAATAACCTACCCTCCGAGAATCCTTCAAAAAAGGGATATAAGCAACAGCAACGCCTATAAAATTCTAGATAGATCTTCTCGAATTCAATCGAGAAGGAGGAAAGCGAAATCCCTGGAACAGAAAACAAAATGGGTCAGCCTTGCCGTATGTTTTACTTTTTTGGTAACGGGCGCATTGATCCTTAAAGGAATATTCTTCCCCGAACACAGCCCACTCCCCATAATCAGTGAAAAAGAAATTGGGACGGCAACGCAGAGTCTCATTTCAAATTTTAAAAATAGCGGACTCGAGTCTGCCTTCGCAGGAAGAATTACAAAACCTCCACTCTCGATCGAAGGAAATATTATCACACTTGATAAAGATAATATTCAAGTCTTCGAATATCCCGATACTTTCATTGCATCGAATGAAGCCGGAATGTTTCTGGAGTATTACAAAAAAATATCAAGCCGGAGTTCGCTGAAAAGCCTTATCCATCTTTATCAAAAAGATGCAATGGTAATCTTTTATATGGGAGAAAACAAAAATATACTGGACTCACTGGGTAGGATTGCCGGAGTTGCAATCATAGGAGGGTCTGGCTTTACGGCCATAGCGAAAAATTAATAAAGCCTTCTGTTCACTCCAGCTTCAGGCAAACAAAAACTACTCGCGAGGAGTAGTTTTTGTTTATGGAGCGGGATACGAGAATCGAACTCGCGTCTATTGCTTGGGAAGCAATCGTACTGCCACTGTACTAATCCCGCCTCTGAATACTAGTTTCATGTGTCAAGCGTCATGTGTCAAGACAACAAATCTTTTTTCTAAAAACTTGATACCTGATACCTGACACATGATCCTTCCTAGCTTCCTCCCGCTCCGGTTACCATCGGTATAAATTTAAATCCAAAATATTCCTTGACTTCAAAATCTATCGGGGACGTTTTTTTGAGTACCTTAATCGTATCCTCGATGGGAATCACAATCCGTCCTCCGACGCGAACTTGGTCTTTCCATGCCTGCGGAACAGAGTTAACGGCCGCTCCGGAAATAATTTTATCAAACGGAGCTTTTGCAGGATTTCCCAAAGACCCATCTGCGTGAAGAATCGTCACGGCCCCAGTATCAACGAAACCAAACTTCGAGACATTTTCCACCGCCATTTTTTGTATTTGCTCAATCCGTTCAATTGCCACTACCCTTCCCGACCCCGCAATAATGTGGGCGAGAATCGCCGTCTTCCACCCTGAGCCCGCACCAATTTCAAGCACACGATCACCTGGTTGTGGTTCCAAAAGTTCGAGAATAAATGCGACAGCTGCGGGCTTTGATATCATCTGGCCGAAACCGATCGGCAACGGCTCATTTACGTAAGCATCTTTCTTAAATTTATCGGGAACAAAATTAACTCGGTCAATTTTCAAAAAGGCATCAATAATCCGTCTGGATTTCAAGTGCCCTT
Organism: uncultured Candidatus Saccharibacteria bacterium; assembly: GCA_964418085.1. GTDB lineage: Bacteria > Patescibacteriota > Minisyncoccia > UBA6257 > 2-01-FULL-56-20 > JBBTYG01. Next base: position 1,403 of record CAYQKB010000030.1, on the reverse strand, counting down.
CTTTGATTAGGGTTTCTATGAGAATTTGATTTGAAGTAATCATATGGGTAACACGTATTAATGTGATACGACTTCGGAGCCATTCCATTCTAACCCAGAAACAAAAAGCAGAACACTCGCGGACGTACGTTCGCTGGCGAGCCATGTTTGAATATCCTCTTTTTTAAGAAAGAGTCCGTTGGTGAGAATATCTCTCCGTGCTTGTGAAATCAAAACCTCTCCTTTAAAATCTTCCCAGCTTATGCCATAAATAGCAGCAGCCGCTTTTTTAAGATCGGGAGAAGTAGCGGCGGATGCAACTTTTTCATTCACTAAATGAGACAACTCATTCCCAAAATCTTTCTGAAGTCTTTCAAATATCAACTCATCCTCAATGATACCATCGAGAGCTCCGGTCTTGAGTTCCGCCTCGCTCACAGTTTGTAAATCGGGCGCCCCCTGCTCGCCGGTATACACAGTCGTAAGTTTTTGATAATAATGCGAAGCTGCCGCGGTAGCGATTTCAAATCGGCGCTCGGTTATAAAGTGGCCATTAACTATCGCAGCAGGATACAAACGAAAAACAATAATGCCAACTATTGCGATAACAAAAAAACATCCAAGCGCGAAAAAAATCCGAATTTTATTACGAAAAATAATATGAATAAAATTCATTTTTTTGAAGTATCGGTTGAAGATGGCGTTGAAGAAGCAGCGGCCCCGCCTACCACAATAATCATTTTTTCTCCGGGCTCTTTATAATTAAATCTTCCCTTAAGTTCTTTTTTTAAATTCTCCGGATTAAGATAATAATTCAAATCAGCGGTAGATTTACTCTGATCCTCCTTGGCCTGATCAAGCTTGCTCTTCAAACTGTTAAAATCTCCTTGAGCATTCCTCGTCTCGGATACAAATGACCAAATCTGCGCCCCAAGCACAATAAGCAGCAAAGAGAGTAATACAATCGAGCCAACTTTGAGCACGGTTCCATTTCTCATTACGTTCAGCATACACTTTTTGTCATTCCAGCGAAAGCGGGAATCCAGAAAATAAAGAGTACTGGATCCCCGCGGACGCGGGGATGACCCCCTCCGAGGGGGTCACTTCTTCAAAATATCCCGAAAAATTTCGGGCGACAGCTTTACGCGGCCGCGCTCTTCGAGTCGTTCCTTGCCGCGCGCCTGCTTTTTCCACAACTTCATTTTCCGCGTACGATCGCCGCCATTTTTGCCGAAATCTCCGAGTGCCTTCTTGAGTGCGGGAATAGTCTCGCGAGCGATGATTCGTCCGCGCGATTTCGCCTGAATTGCCTGGCTGAACTGCTGCTTCGGCAAAAGATCTTTAAGCCGCTCGACGGTCGAGCGCGCCTGCCGATCCAGATCTTTCCTCGCGACAATACGCGTCAGTTCCGGCATCACTTCCTC
>CAYQKB010000029.1:0-13303 GCA_964418085.1 uncultured Candidatus Saccharibacteria bacterium | reverse complement strand
CTCATTAGGCAAACCGATGATTCTTTTGATAAAATAGGTGGAGGGATCAGCCGGGTACCTGAAAACGATAACTTCTCCCCGCTCGGGAGCCCTCACGCGATAGGTTAATTCGTCTACAAGCAGATAGTCCCCGTTTGAGAATGTCGGAACCATGCTCGATCCGCTCACGAGAAAAGGCTGAACGAGAAAACTGCGAATCACGAAAACAGCCACAATGGCGACAACCGCTATTTCAAGAATTTCGAGAATTGAAGCAAAAAACTTACGCATACAAGGTTTCACACGATTATACTACCGCAATACGCAACTATCAAGGACAAATTAATCTTTAAAACAATGGAATTTCAAAAAAAAGAAAAGGTGGGGATGCGAGCGATAAAACTTTTCATAGGATTGGGGAATCCCGGAGATGAATACGAAAACACATACCACAACGTCGGATATCAAGCTGTTGATTGGCTTCTGGGAACCGAGACCGCCACAATGAAGCCTGCAAAAGGCGCCTTTCTGTACATAAAAACCGAAAGCGGCGTATGGATAAAACCTCTCGTTTTTATGAATGAATCGGGATACGCCGTTCGCGAGGCACTGAAGCTCTGGAAAATTAAACCGGAAGAAATGATAGTTTTTCACGACGATAGCGACCTCCGGCTGGGAGATTTCAAAATATCAATAAATCGAGGAGCCGGCGGACATAAAGGAGTTGAATCAATAATCGCGAGCACCGGAACAAAAAATTTCTTTCGCGTGCGCATAGGAATTCGTCCCGAGGAAAAAAATTCCGAGCGACGGCAGAAAGCATCAGAACTGGTGCTTGAAACCATTGGTCAAAAAAATCAGAAAGAGCTCTTCGCGGCATTTGAAAACATCCGAAATGCACTCGTGGAGAAAAAAATACTGTTTATGTAGCGAGAGTAAACGTGATCGAAAAGGTTATTCCTTGCGAATCCACGTGAATGTCCGAAAGATTCAAATTAACATTTTTAAAACTGGGGTCTTTTCCAAGAGCATCTTTGAGCGCTGTAAGATTGTCATTTGCAGGCACCTCGCCGCTCAAGATAAGCGGGATATCCGCGTTTTGAAAATATATTCGGTTTATGGTTGCTCCGTTTAAAGCCGCGATAGCACGAATTTTTAGAATGAGATTGGCTTTGGAAATTTGCTGCGCCTTTGTCGCTTTAAAAAGATCAATTTCATGATTAAAATCAACCGCGCTCGCTTGAAGTGTTTGAACTTCTTGAAATTCAGAACTTCCCGAATTTGAAACCGTTTTTGCCTCAAGACCGGAAAGGGTTTCGGCAAGAAAGAAATGAGTAAGCGCGAAAGCGACAAAAAGAAGACCAAGCGCCATCGGCATAAGCACGCGCCAGAAACTGGCAAACAAGATAAACTGCTCATGATAATACTCTTCCTGTGGGCCAATACCGAGCAAACTCATCTCCCTGTCATTGCGTCTGGGATTCCTTCCCCGAAGGCCGCACCCTAAAGCGATAAACCACTCCGGAGCAACTTCCTGATCCTTGAGCGAAAGTTCCCGAACAATAAAAGGAAAATTATCGGCAACAACTTTTTTCGCCTCGTCTTTAAGTGCCGCAGCAGAAAGAATCACCTCAGAAATGGGCTCCGTCCAATGCTGGCCGTAAAAATTCATAACTTGATGCAAATTTCGGATAACCGCTGTCTCAAAAGCCTCCGAAGAAATTTGGCCTTTCTCATTCATAATATCCTGCCATGGATTGAAATATTCGAAATAAAGCTGCCCCAGCCTGATGATCAAAAAATCAACCCCTGAGCCATCAATGCTTATAAGAATATAAGATTTTTTTACATCCACCCCCATGCCGGCGCCCTCTTCCCGAAGAAGACGAGTGAGCGCAAGGGCTCTCGATTCCATAACGACGGGTATGAAATCCGCCTCAAGAAGCGCTTTTTTAATTTCATCAACGACCGCGCGATCAATAAATGCGCTCAAAATCTCGAGCCGGAGCGAACCCTGATCCTCTCCCACCGCCTGCCAGCCGGAATATGCCTGTGAGGTGTCTATAGGCGAAACCATTTCTATATTAAGTTGTACCGCGCGATCAAGATTTTCGCCTTTCACAATGGGGAGAGAAAAAACCTGGCTGTAGATACTGATGGAACTGAGTGATACGACAACGGATATTTTATAACGCTTGCTCCCTGCGGACAAACCCGCCCTGAGTGTCTTGAGCGCCAAAATGAACTTTTCGCGATCTTTTATTTTCCCGCTCTCAAGCGTTCCCGGCTCAAGGGGCACGGCGGTAAGATGCCACATATTCCCGCTGTAATACGCAAACCGCAATGCGACGTCGGAAATCTCGAGACCACCAATGAATGGCCTGATACGGAGAAGAGACAATATCTTTGGTGTGTAATATGCCAATTTTTTCATAAAAGAAAATTATTGTATGTACTGCCACGAAGCAAGGATGGTCTGCCCCGTAAGGGAGGATTTTGAAACGATAGCAACGACTTTTTTTGTTCGGCCTAAAATCGTACAACTGGAAGTGATAGTAATCTGTCCCGATGCCGGAGAATTTTGGGTCACTATAACTGAAGCGGAATAACTGCCAAGAGGAAGAGTATACCCAGGAGATGAAGCCGCTAAATCTATGTTCCGCGTAAGGCGGAGCAGTGCATCATACGCGCCGGAAGCCGCAACCGCTTCTGCCCGCTCTGATGTTTGAAATCCATATGAACTTACGAGAAACGCATTTGCGAGAAATATAAGCGTGAGCGACATAATAATAACCAGCCCGCCCATTAAAAACACGAGAGGCAAAACTGCCTGCCCGTTGCGCGAACACCCCAGCCTGCCCTGATTAAAAAATTTCGGCATAGGTATATATAGTAACTATAGAATAAAAAATTTATTTGGCTACGTACGACATATGAAGATGTGTTGCTCGAAAAGGGCTTACCAGCATCCTATTGCGCCGCGTCATACACATTCTTCGCTTCAGACGCCGTGAGCGTACGACGCCACACACGAACATCATCTATGGAACCATGCCACATTTCGGAAAAACTGCCATCATAAACTCCCCCTATATAAAGCGGTTCGCTCGTGGTTGATATTTTCAAAAAGTAACCATTGAGAGGCAATGCCTGGTTATACTGCAACCCACCATTCATGTATGCTTTTCTACCTTCACTACCATATAAGAAAACAAGATTGCTCCATGCGTTGTCCCCGGGCGAAGGAATAAAAGCATACTTGAACCAACCGAGACCAAGCGGCGGGGGAATGGCTACACCCGAATACGCGAGAAAGCCCGACCCAACAACAAGCACGGCGTTATGCACAACCCACGCATTACTGCCATCCTCACGAATCCATCCTTTATTCATCGTCGACTTTTCTGTCACATCGCCCCCAAGAGTTGGATAGAGCCACTCGCTTATCGTAAAAGGAGGCTGGAGCTGAAGTTCGGAGACGGAACTATCCGATATGGATACCACGCCCTGTGTACCATCAAACTGAAGCGCGGTTCCCAATTCGCCCTGAGTCCATGTTGGAGTGCCGACAAAGCTCCCCGTCGCCCCGAATCCGGATCCGTCCGCCGCTGTCGTTCCGCTCCCTTCGTCGAACGACCACCACCCCACGAGCCCACCCGCAAACGGAGAAACCGAAAGATCCGCCCCAACCTCATACAGAACTGGGTCCGCTCCTCCATCTTTATATTCTCGCGGGAGATTTTTCGCAGATTCGAAACGTCCCGTAAGCTCGAAATCAGTTCCCACCGCATATGTATAATAGCTGGAGGAGGTTGTGTTTACTGGATCAACAGGCAACGCACCAAAAGGAGAAACGGAATTTTGGAAATTGACCGGTATCCAGCCCGCACCATTGGCCAGACGATATGTGGAAGAAGCAGCACAATGATATGTCCACCCGGGAGGTAGGGGCGGCAACCCCATCGTCTCGCAGAATGTACCGACACTGCTGGTAGCCGCGGGATCCGGGAGTGAAACATAGAGCACCGAACTGCTCCCCATACTATTTAAGCCAGAGTTTTCTTCATAAAGGACGAGGGCAGAATTCATTGCTCCGAGCTCGGAAGCGCGCCGGGCATCCCGCGCATTCTTCAGTTGCTCGGCTGGCCTTATTAAAATCACAGCAGTAATTGAAACCACGCCCACGATAGCAATAACAATAATAATTTCGAGGAGCGTAAAACCAGATCTACTGGGAAGAACTTTCGAACTCATAAATTAATTATAACACACCGAAATCTGCCCTAGACCTCATCTCAAAAGTAGTCTACCTACTTTGAGATGAGGTCTACTGTTATGGGCTCCAGTTTATAATGACATCATCAATCCTCGGACTCACGGTTTGGGCTATGTCAGAGACAAGCGTCGCCCGATACCGAAGATAGCGGGCATTGGGATGTGCGCTATACCCAAGAATCATGGAAGAAGACGGTGCAACGGTGTTGTAGTATGAGTTTGTCGTGCCATCAGATCCGACAAACGTCCATGGTCCCGAAGAAGCGTTGCTCGTCGCAAACTGAAATTTTACCGCGGTCCCCCCAGGCATACTTCCGTGCCATATAATCGAATTTAACTGCGGTTGCGACCCGGAAGCAGCACCGGTATCAAACGTCGTGGAATCGAGAAACCCAGAAGTTGATGTGGTAATCCAGCTCGTAATAACGCAGTACGATCCGCATCCGTTACTTAAAGAATTAAAACTGATCCACCCCAACAAATCATTCCAGGCGTAATTGCTAAATATGCCCGTCGCGCTGTCAATCGTAACTTCATAATTAGACGTATTGCAGTCGCTCGATGTCACATTGTGGCAATCAAAACTGATCCATCCGTACTCATCGTTCCAGGCCCACCCCGAAAGATGTCCCAAGCCGTCGTTCAGTACATGATAACTACTGCGACTGCAAATGTCGCCTGCGCGGGTTGTTGCACAATCAAAAGAAATGTCGCCTGCGGAAGAGCTGGCATATCCGGCAATCTTCGCGTAATTCACAACGGCCGAATTCGTGTTATAAAAATCAATCCAGCCGATAAGATCATTCCACGCCCAATGCTGGGTTGTTGACGAGCTTATATTTGTGGAAGCATGAGCGCCGGAGGGAAATAAAAAAACCGCCGCAGAGCAGAAAAGAAAAATCCATCTCAAACCGACAATTTTTATACAATATCTTCTTTCCCGGATTATATCCATTATTCCGTGATGGTAAACACTCCCGACCAGCCGTTTGGATTGGGAGTATAAAATCTGTCCCACATGTGCATTATATATGTGCTGGAAGGAAAGGTACCTGGTGGCGGTAGCGTCAAATCAAACTGCCCTGGCGACGCAGCAATCTGTGTATACACATACATGCCCGTCGAAGAATCATTAGCATTATAGATTTCCATATCGAGATAGTGAAGCGGATTGAGCAACCCACCGATAGCCCACCGCAGGGTATGTGTAGAACCCCATTGCCAGTGTTCACCGCCCAAAGGAACAGTAATATTGATAAATGGAGCGCTTGGCAAGATTGAAATCGAACCCCCGAAGCCCGCATAATCAATATTTGTGGAAGTTGAAAATCTGCTCGTGCTCGTGGTTGGCCCGGCAAGTCCCGGCCCGCCCGACCAATCCGTCTGGAGAAAATAGGTATTTCTATTCCGGGTGATATACGCCGATATCGAGCTTGTCGCGCTATGCGGCCAACTGTACATAATCGTAACCTTTTTTGTTGACGGATCATTCGATCCCCCGCTCGAAACCACGAGATCGCTCCCGTCCCGATTCACGTTTTCCACATAAAAATATCTCGTGTATGTGGTCGTCGTGACGGAAATAGATTCATCGCCGGAAAAAACGGAGAATGGCGAACTCGTTGCCTTCAGATAATAATGACTGGTAGTAGTCAGATTCAAAACATTGTTCCAATCGGCCTCCGCCCACACTCGAACATTTTCGAGAAGTTCTTTCGCAAGCGCCGTTCCCACCTGTGCCTTGTCTGTCTGGGTGTTTATCCTGAGAGCCGGAACGATAACCGCGGCAGCTGCCGTTATCATAATGGTGCCAATAGCAACAGCAATCAAAATTTCGATAAGAGATTGCCCGTCATTTTTTTTAATAACCAGGAGGGATTTCATACGTACCTGCGGCATTTCACTTATTTTAACAATATTCAAAGAATCTCGACAGGCAACGGCTGCGGTAAAATCAATATCCGATAAGTCCGCTCTGGCTCACGCTTATAGTTGAGGAGGCAATGGTAGCTCCGCGGACCAAAAGAACAAGTCCGATCGAGCTTGAGGAAGCGGGAAGTCCGGAAACCTGGGCAAATGAAACTTCAATATACGACCCCTGGCTGATACTCGAGGTCGTGTACGAAATGAGATTTGGAAGCGTATATTTCTCAAGGATGGTGGAAGCACTCGTGGCATTATACGTGCCGGAAAACAAGGCATAAAATGGAGAGGTGGTGGCGTTTTCAAAATGAACTCCCCACGCCACACCGGACTCCTGCGCACCCGAACGGCTCTGCGCCTCCCGAAGAAGCGCAGAAATTTGCCGCGTCGCACTGTCTAAATTGCTTTTGTTGCGATACTTCGAAAGACTGAGCAAAGAAACACCGCTTATAATGGCGATAATCACGACAACGATGGTAAGTTCAATAAGAGTAAATCCTTTTTTCATCCCGTTAGAAAATAAAAACTTCATGTATTCGCTTCAAGTATTCAGATACACCGCAAATGATTTGTTTAGATATAACATTGATTTTAATTTTCTAACGGGATTCATACGAGACAAAACGCTTTTTAAAATTGCGAAGTAAGCTGATAGATAGGAATAATGATTGAAAGCGCGATCGTTGCAACGATCGAACCCATCGCAAGAAGAAGCAAAGGCTCAAGAAGCGACACCATCGCCTTAATCCCCGAGTCAACGCTCGACGCATAAAAATCAGACAGAGTCCCCAGCACCTCTTCCATATGCCCGGCCCTCTCCGAAATCACAATAAGATTTGTAAACACTTTTGGAAATGCCGACTCCCGTTTAAATGCCTCGCCAACCGTAAGTCCACTGCTCAAACCTTCATCCGCGATCCGATTAAGAGCATATTTAAATTCAACAAGTCCGACGGTATCGCTGGAAATTTTAATCGTTTCAACAATCGGGAGGCCTGCCTTGATGAGAGAGCTCATCGTAGAGGAAATCCTCTGTATCGCTATATCCTTCAAAAGAGTATTAATATAGGGAATTCGCGATAAAATAATGCCGACGATCCGTTTCCCGACGGCGGTTCTGAGATATAAATATAACGAGGCGCCGACAATGACAAAAAATGTTACCAATAACGCGACAATATGATCTCCCAAAAAAAGACCGATTCCAAACACCACCCGAGAAAAAAGCGGCGGAGTCATTCCGCTGTCATTAAACACTTTCGCAATTTTTGGTATAGCAAACGTGACGAGAAATACAACAATGACAAGTGAAGCGCCGAGCAAGATAAAGGGGTATACCATGGCGGATCGTATCCTGCTTTTTAGCTCGGCCTCACGGATAAGAGACACCGAGAGATCGTCGAACGTCTGCTGCAGATTTCCTGATTTTTCTCCGGCTTTTATAAGATTCGCGAACGTTATCGAAAAAAATTTCCTTCGGGCTTCAAACGCCTTATAAAATGGCTGCCCCTTATTGAGATTTTCCCGAACTTCAAGAAGAAAATTCCTCATGGCCGGCTTATCGAAATCTGCAATCAATATATTAATCGCAGACAACAAGTCCGTGCCAACCCGCAACATAAGAGAAAGATATTTGCATAAAAAAACTTTGTCGGTAAGCGTGATCCTTCCAAAAAAAAGTGACAAAACATTTTTCTCCTCGCGAATCGGTTTCACGGCAACCGGGCGAAGCTCTTTTCCCGCCAAAATCTGGAGAACCTGTTTCAAATCGTCGGCATCAATTTCCGCCTCAACCATCTTTCCCGTTTTGTCTGAAGCAACGTATTGATACAACATAAAAGATAAATGTAAAGTTAAAAAATCAAAGTTTAAAATGACAGTTCAAAATTGAAAAATTACTAACTTCAAATTCAATTTTAACATTTTACATCATAACTTTCCACTTTGAGATTTCCATTTTCAACTTACTCCTGTATCACCCTTAAAAGCTCTTCAATCGTGGTCAAAGCAAGCTCAACCTTGAGAAGACCATCTTCAAACATCGATTTCATACCATTCCTCCGCGCTTCCGTGCGAAGACGCGCAATATCAACATTCTGGAGGGAAATAATTTTCCTGATCGAATCGGTAATCTCGAGGATCTCAAATATACCGAGCCGTCCGCGATAGCCGGTCATATTGCACGAGGCACATCCGGATCCTCGGTAGAGCACCTTGAGTTCGGACTTCGGCTCTAAGACGCCAAGAGCCGCAAGTTGATTCCTGACCGTCATATTTATCTCCGGCCCCGCCTCGTACGAAGACACGCAGCTCTGACACACGCGCCGCACGAGTCGCTGGGCGACGACGAGGTCGAGAACAGTCGAAACGAGAAATGGTGCAGCACCGAGATCAAAAAGGCGGGGTATCGCCGTCGGAGCATCGTTTGTGTGAAGTGAAGAAATAATAAGGTGGCCGGTAAGCGCGGCTTGCACCGCAATATCGGCAGTTTCGGAATCGCGGATTTCACCGACCATAACGATATTCGGATCCTGCCGCAGAAGTGCGCGGAGACCGGACGCAAACGTAATCCCCGCCTGCTCGTTAATCTGTGTCTGATTAATGTAGCGCATATTGTACTCGATCGGATCTTCGATAGTCGCGATATTTACCTGCGTCCGATTCAAAATATTCACCATGGCGTAGAGTGTCGTCGTTTTTCCGGAACCGGTCGGACCGCAGGAAAGAATGATCCCATATGTCCGCTTTAGATTTTCATTAATAAGTTTGACGTCACGAGGAGAAAACCCGACCTCTTCAAGCGAAAGAGATTTTTGGGAAGATTCGAGTATACGCATTTCAACCTTTTCACCATAAAACGTCGGCATCACAGACACACGGACATCAACATTTTGATTCACGATCTGATACCGGAATCGCCCATCCTGCGGCTTGAAATGCTCGTCAATCTTCAAACCGGAAAGAATCTTTATTCTCGCGGCAATGGCAGGATGTATGGACTTCACAACACTCATGATCTCATAAAGAATGCCGTCAATCCGGTACCGTATAAGCATCGAGTCCTCGAGAACTTCAATGTGTATATCGGAAGCACGGGAAGAAATGGCATAGGAAAGAATGTTCTCGACAATGGCGACAATGGGGAGTCCCGTCGCCGCCTCTTCAACGTTTTTAAAGCCGCTGATAAGAGATGCTCTCACATTCTCTTCGATAAGTTTTTTGAAATCTTTTCCCATCTCATACCCGTATACGGAGAATCCCCTGTTCAAGTCTTCCGAAGTCGCGAGAAACGGTTTTACTTTCGCCTTGAGGCGCTGAGTGAGGAATGCGATTGTCTCAAGATTGTTTGGATCGAGCATCGCAACATCGTATACGCCGTTCGACTCTCGGTTAAAAATAATCACCTGCCGCTGACGGGCTATCTCTTCATCGAGCGTACGCACGACGGCTTCATTAACCGGATGTACGGAAAAATCCACGCGGGGAACGCCGATTGCCTTCGCCACAAGATTCCCGAGAAAATCCGCCGTTGCGATTTTGCGCGACACAAGGACATCTAAAAGATTTTGGTTTTTGCGATCCGCGTCTACGACGATGTCGTCGAAACTCTCCGAACTCACGAGTCCTTCTGCGATAAGCGCATTTTTAAGTTGTTGCGGAGGCAGTGGAAGTTGCATAAAAAGAGATTACTAAAACACCCGTACCATAATGATAACAAAGTCCGGTTAAAAATAAGAACGCGGCCAAAGCCGCGTTCTTACAAAATTCCGTTTAGATGAAATTTTAGAGAGACAAATTTGTTCCAACTTCGTACAACTGGCTTGTACCGGTAGAGTTGCCTCCATCAGTCGATACCACGTCAGATCCGCCACCGCTTGAGTATTTGATACTCTCCATTGCCGCATCAAGTTCAAACGTAAGAGGAGTTGAACTGCCGATATAGGAATAATAGAGCGACGTAATTCCCATACTGCTTGCCGTTACTACGCCAGTAACCTGCGCACCAGTATTGGTCGGGTCCTTTGGAATATTGCCGATAGGAGCCCCGGAACTGATTGCGGTGAAGTTCACAGGAACCCAGCCAGTGCCGTCGTTACCAAATGCACCATTCGCAGTACTAGTTACTGCAGCGTGGGCATTCAAATAGCGACCATTAGCAAGTCTTGAATAACCGGAACTCGCCACACTAAGCGTAACCGTACTTGAAATAGTTGCACCGTTTACATCCGCTAAGTACAAAGAGATTGCGCTCTTTAACGTGTTCAAATCCGAAATCCTTGTCGAATCACGGGCCTGCTTCAGAAGTTCAGCCGGATTCAATGTCAAGATAACCGCGACTGCAAGAACAGCGATGATTGCGATGACAACCAAAAGCTCGATAAGCGTGAAACCCTTTGAATTCTTGATTATATTTTTCATAATTAATTTTTCATTTTTCAACACAGATATCGACCTTTTTGAATCTTAATGAAATTGTAACATATCCCAAAACCCTCAAGATGTGGATAACTTCCCGAAACCCTTAACCGATTCTTATCGTAGATATACATATTCTATAAGTTCAAATTGGTTCCGACTTCGTATAAATCGCTCGTTCCTGTTGAATTGCCTCCATCGGTAGAGACAACATCCGCTCCGCCGCCGCTTGAGTATTTAAGACTCTCCATTGCCGCACCGAGCTCGAATGTAAGAGAAGTAGAACTGCCGATATAGGAATAATAGAGCGCAGTGGAACTGGCGCCGGTTCCTGCCACCCCGCTGGCATTCGTGGGATCCTTCGGCAAGTTACCGATAGGAGCTCCGGAACTGATTGCGGTGAAATTAAAAGGAGCCCAGCCGGTGCCGTCATTGGTAAAAATTCCGCTACTCGTTCCCGTTGCAGTGCCCACGGCATATCGAGAATTGCAATTCTTTGAATAGCCCGAACTTACAATACTTAAATTACACGTACTTGAAATAGTCGCACCGTTTACATCCACCAAATAAATCGAAATTGCTCTTTTGATGGTGTTCAAATCAGAAATCCTTGTCGAATCACGGGCCTGCTTCAGAAGTTCAGCCGGATTCAAGGTCAAGATAACCGCGACCGCGAGAACAGCAATGATTGCGATGACAACCAAAAGCTCGATAAGCGTGAAACCGCTACGCTCAAGCTTGAGATAATAAAGGACATCGAAACGCACAGAAAAAAATTTAAAAAATCTATTCATTCAGATAAAGAAAAAATATCTTGCGGGAATCCATTAAACATATCATACAGCAAATTAAAACATGCCGCACAGAAGGCCTGTGGACAACTCATAATATCGCTAACCATTGCTCAATAGTCTTATTCCTCAAGCAAATCCAAAACTTTTTGATAATCCTCGGGCAATGCTGCTTCAAATTTAATCCGGCTGCCGTCGGATCGGGTAAACTCAAGGGATGCTGCATGAAGCATAAGGCGACTTGCGGTGAGCTTGCCTGCCCTGAATTCGATTGAAGGGTCGAATCCGGTCATACTGCGTTTACTCGCGGCAGAGCCATACAGCCCATCCCCCAGGATAGGATGCCCAATGCTCGCCATATGCACCCGAATCTGATGCGTCCGCCCCGTCATCGGCTCAACTTCAACCAAAGAAAAATCCTCCAATTGAAAATTGTCCCGCTTTGCGGGATCCGCCATTGGCGGAAAAATTGAAAATTGAAAATTCTTAATGACTCGGTAATTAGTGATCGCCTCTTTCACCATTTTTAATGAATGAACGCTCCGCTTTATCGTACCGTCTTTGATGCCAATGGGCTTTTGAATGGTCCCCTTCTCGGGCACAACATTTCCCCAAAGAAGTGCGAGATATTTCTTCTTGATCTGCCTGTTTTTAAAAAGCGACTTCATATATTCAAAATACTCTTGGTTTTTTGCGACTACCATTACTCCGGACGTTTCCCGATCAAGCCGATGCATGATCCCGGGCCGGGTTTCGGGGTCATCGCCAACGGTCCGTATCTCCGGATACCGGGCGAGCAACCAATCAACTAATGTTTTGTCCGCGTGAGTCCGCGTCAGGTCCGCGCTCGTCGGCGCGGCATGCACAAGCATGCCGGATGGCTTGTTAACCACCAAAAAGTTTGTGTCCTCATAAATGATTTCGGGTTCGCTCATGAAATAATGTTGTGGGCATGGTAGGAATCGAACCTACGACCTCGTTCTTATCAGGAACGCGTTCTACCACTGAACTACATGCCCATATTTATTCATTTTTTCCAAGTGAACTCGACACAAGCAAAACTTCGCCGCAGAGACGAGCTCCCTCGCAAAAACGCACTTCGGTCATGGGGGCAGCTAACCAACAGAATCATTCTCACAAGGTACAACTAAGCTGTGTGTCCTGTCATCAACACGCTCATGATATAAAAAGAAGGCCTAAAAATCAAAAAACGGAATCGCATTCCATAAAAAAACGAAGAGTCCGAGAACTTTGCAGTCCTCGGACCTCGATTTAGGCTTCAAATCAGGAATATGCTTTCCTTAGGAAAGCGCTGGCTCGGGCCGCGCTACTCCCCGGAGAGCAACAGTGATCACTTGGCGCATGGTCATCCATGGTTTGATGGTGACGGATTTAAGCCGATAGCGATTAAATACAATCGCTGCGCATCGTCCATCGACGACCGATCCCAATCGAAGCGGACTCGGAACATCAATGCCCATGCGAACGGCTTCGATTTCCGTGAATTCCAGGATTTCCTGGTGTTCCTGATTTATAAGTTTTCTAGCCATACTTGTTACTTTTATTTGAGTTTTTGTTTGCGCCTAACCTTCCATACGCACACACGTACAAAAGAACGACATAGGCGACGCTTTGAGCGGAATTTATCTGCGCAAAGCGTCGCCTACAAAAGCTCATAATAATATTCAAATCTGCAGTATGAAAAAATTTTAAGTTTGCCTTTATAAGGGTATATAAACCGGAACCCTGTTGTCAACAGAAAACCTGTGCGTAACAAAGTCACGCAAAATAAGCATTAATATAGAAAAACTCCAAATTCCTTCCTCGCCTTTGTGCGCCGCCGAATTCGCTTCGAACTTGCGACCCTCATCCCGCACCTTTTTCGGGTGCACCCTGCAGGGATCGAACCTGCGACCCTC
>CAYQKB010000028.1:0-14207 GCA_964418085.1 uncultured Candidatus Saccharibacteria bacterium | reverse complement strand
CCAAGCGTTTGGCTGTTCGCCAATTAAAAGGGCACGTGAGCTGGGTTCAGACCGTTCAGGTCGCGAATTTAAAATGATTCGTGGATTGAACGGTCTGGATCCGAGTAATAAGACATCATTCACGGCGGTCTTCTGCAGTAATGCAGAAGAACCAAGTTAACTAATTTCGGTGGAACCCTTCGAAATTGAGAAATTTCTCAGGGCAATACCGAGGGAAGTTTGTGAGTTTCGTTGAGAATCATTTCTCAAAAAAGATGAAGCAGGGGAAATAAAAAACAATGTTCGGCCGCGACGGGCTTAAGTCGCACTATTTAGTAAGAATATTGGCGTAGGTCCAAATCCTACTTTCCCAAGCAAAAAGGCGAAATTAAACTTCGCCTTCTCAACGAAATTCACAAACACCCGTAGAGACTACACGTTAACCACCCTGAAAATTTTTTGAAGGGTGAAGATATAGTCCAATGCACACAGTAATGTGTGAAAATCCTCTAGTCTTACAGAGCTAGAAGGACTAACATGCGTGAGACAGGTCGGTCTCTATCTGTTACAGGCGTTAATACTTGAGGGGAGTTGATCTTAGTAAGAAATTGCTACTTCACGCAGTAATGCGTGATGACAATGCGGCTAATAACGGTGAAGTCTTTTTGGTTACGAATCCGTTGATAGCCATAATCGTCGAAGTTCTTCGATTATGGTACAATTACTTGAGGACCGTAAATTAAAAAAAGATAATACCGTGGGAAGATTAACTAAAATTGATTTGGCATATATAGCTGGTTTTCTGGATGGTGATGGCAGTCTTATGATTCAACTGAAAAGTAGAATCAAAGATAAACTGCCGCATCGTCTTATGTTCACGATTTGCTTTTATCAGGATTCAAGACATGAAGAAACTCTGTATTGGATTCGAGAAAAATTGCAGATCGGCTATTTGTTTAAAAGAAACGATGGCATGACAGAATTAAGAATAAATGGTTATTCAAGAGTGAGTACTATACTTCGTATGTTGTTGCCATATCTTCGATTCAAGAAGATTCAGGCGAAAGCGATATATGATGCTTCGAGAATGTTGTGCAGGAGAAAATTCTTAAGGAAATTAAGTTATATAGAAAAAGAAAAATTGATTTCACAGATTCTCATTGTTCAAAATGAGAATTACAAAAGCAGATATAAGAAAAGTGAAACTGAATTAAAATCAGCTTTAGGCATAATCCCCGTAACGACTTCTTCGTAAATACGAAGGGACTTATATGTATTGGAAAGTCTATTGATAACAATGGACAGGTGCATATAGGTAATACGCCGACACCCTAATCTCGATAGCGAGATGGGTGAAGATATAGTCTGCGCTCCTAGTGATAGGGGAATACGCGACGAGAGGACTTGATTGAACAAACCTCTGGTCTACCGGCTTTGCCACCAGGTGAATTGCCGGGTAGCTATGTTTGGAAGGGATAAACGCTGAAAGCATCTAAGCGTGAAGCCTACCCCAAGATTAGGTATTTGTCCGCAAGGACTAGGTTTCGTGGAAGACTACCACGTAAAAGCTCAGTGCATGGCACTGAAATTTTCAAGTAACAATTTACAATTTTCAATTAAGATAATTTCTTACATTAGAAATTGAAAATTAGAAATTGGAAATTCCAGCGCTGTGCGCTGGGTGAATAGGTTCTAGGTGTAAGGCCCGCAAGGGTTTAAGCCGAGGAATACTAATAACCAGCCAACCATCCCAATGCTGATTTACAAAAAGTTACGTAACATATTTAGAATTTATTTTTAGAAGATAGACACAACAAAATCCGCTTAAGATTTTTTGTTGTCGGTGTTTCGTTTGAGTGTGTCCCACCTCTTCCCATTCCGAACAGAGAAGTGAAAGCACTCAAATACGATGATACTTACTGGTTCGCCGGTTGGGAAAGTAGGATATGCCGACAACAAAGCATCGTAAGCGGATTTTTTGCTTGAAACAACGAGGGCGTTGACATGTTTCTATAACCTGCGTAGCATCTTAGTGCTCTTTGAAATGTATAAAAGGAGTTTAGGATATAAACCACAACAAATAGAAGGATGGAGTTGGTATGACGAAAAGATTGTTTGATATTCTCTGCGCAATAGCGTTCCTTGCGATTTGTTCGCCGCTGTTTGCGCTCGTTGCCGCGCTGATTCGATGCACGTCGCGTGGGCCTGTCATCTATCGGCAAACACGCGATGGCTTGGGTGGAAAGCCATTCACCATCTATAAATTCCGAACGATGCTAGATGGATCGGGAAAACTGGGGATTGATGTCAATTCCAAAACCGATCCGCGCATTACACTGATCGGGAAATTTCTTCGGCCGACTCATCTTGATGAGCTGCCACAATTTTGGAACGTCCTCCGGGATGATATGAGCATCGTCGGCCCTCGTCCGTACAGGTCGGAGGTTTCAGAAATGTTGGTTCAGGCCAGACCCGATTCTGAAAAACGGCTTTGCGTCAGACCCGGCATGACCGGATTGGCCAAGGTCATAAATTTGGGCAGCGACAAGTCCTTAACTGGTTTGCAGCATGACCTTGTGTACGACCTCGATTATACAAGGAGAAGATGCCTTTGGCTCGACCTTCTCATTATGTTCAAAACACCTTTTGTGATGATGAAGCGAAGCGGCGTTTAGCCCTAAAAATGTTCAACGAAGTCCGATACAAAATGTCGGACTTTGCCTTTTTTAATATTTTTTAACCTCACGTTTTAACTTATCAGTTTTAGGTTATACTATACTTATGCCCAAACGGATTCGGAAACAAATTATTTACGGAACTTTTTTCCTTTTGGTGTGGGTGCTTTTAATCGGGGGAGTGTATTTCCGCTTTTTCAAGCCTGCGGCGTCGTGCCATGACCACATCAAGAACCAGGATGAGACGGAGATTGATTGCGGGGGAGTGTGCTCAAATATTTGTAAGCCGATTCATGCATTGCCGATTGTCATGGTCGGCAATCCGCTGATTTTCACGCCGGTCGCCGGGCATGAAAGTATTTTGGCGCAGGTGACCAATCCGAATCTCGATTACGCCGCAAAAAGTTTTTCCTATATTTTTACGCTTTCCGACGCGAGCGGTACGGCGATTAAAACATTCAGCGGGGACTCGTTTATGTACCCCGGGGAAGCTAAATATATTCTGGTGCCGAATTTCGACGCTTTGAATTTTTCGAAGATTGATTTTTCGGTTGAAAACATCAAGTGGGTTCCGTCCGCAGAAACGAAAGGCGCTCCGAATATTGTTCTTGTTGGTGCGAATATGAATTCACAAGATGGAAATCTTGTGGTAGAGGGAAGTATTTCCAATAAAGATGCTATTACGATACCGAAGATAACAGTCCTTGCGACCTTTACGGGTTCGCTTGGCGAGGTTCTTGTCGGAGTGTCGGAGACCGAAATAGATGATCTTTCGCCGGGAGAAAATCGTTCGTTCTCGATTGTTCATCCGAATATTGCCACTGTGGATTTGAACGCGACGAAAATTTATATTTACGCCCAGAGGCCATGATGTTAGAACATTTTCAAGAATCTTTTCTGATTTTTCTGTCATCCCCGCCCGCTTCGCCGGAGCTTCAGCGAGGCGAGCGCAGGCGGGGATCCAGACAGTATAAAGAAAACCTGGATTCCCGCTTTCGCGGGAATGACAAAAGATGATTGCACTTTTTCTGCCGGTCGGAATTTTAGCGCTCGCCGGGCTGATAGTTTTTTCGGCCGTTTCGACGCATCTTTTTTTGCTTCAGATACTCTGGATTTTTGTGGGAGTCGGAATAGTTTTATTCTTTTATTTTTTCGACTGGCGGTTGATTCTAAATTATCGCTGGGTGATCGGCGGTCTCTACGCCTTTCTTGTAGTTCTTCTTATTTTTGTATATCTCAAAGGCCCGGTTATCAGGAACACGCGCAGCTGGCTTGAGCTTGGACCTTTCAATTTTCAGCCGGTTGAGCTCGCAAAAATCGTGCTCGTTTTAGTGTACGCGAATTATTTCAGCCGCAGGCATGTGAGCATTGCACGGACTATGAATATTATTACCTCGTTTCTGTTTTTTATTGTTCCCGCGGTACTCACTCTTTTGCAGCCGGATTTGGGATCCGCGACGATTCTTTTCGGAATCTGGTTTTCGTTCGTGCTTCTGTCGGGTCTTCCGTGGCGAAAAGTCGCACTAGGTTTTTTAATATTCGCTGCAGTAGGTGTGATTATGTGGCTTCATTTTTTGAAGCCGTATCAGCGAGAGAGGATTATCGGTGTTTTCTATCCGGAACGTGATTCCTTGGGAATTAATTACAGCGTGATTCAGGCGAAAATCGCGATCGGTTCCGGAGGTCTTTGGGGCAAGGGATACGGGCAGGGGACGCAGACCGAGCTTGGATTTTTGACAGAGCCGGCGAACGATTTTATTCTTGCGGCGGTCATTGAAGAATGGGGACTTTTTGGGGGGCTTGTTGTACTTATTTTTTTTCTGGACTTAATCTTCCAAATCCTTAAAATTGGTTATAATGCCGAACGGAATTTTGAGAAGTTTGTGTGTCTCGGTGGAGCGACGATTTTCGGTCTCCAATTCATTTTGAATGCCGGGTCGACGGTGGGGCTCATGCCTGTGGTTGGAGTGACATTTCCGTTTTTGAGTTACGGGGGGTCGAGTATTGTTGCAAACTTTTTTATTTTATCTCTTATCAATGCAATCAGAAGAAAACGGTAAAAAAAACGATACCCGGCGTATTGTTATTGGGGTCAGCATTTCGGCCGTTTTTGTGGCGTTTTTCGGGCTTTTTATTTATTTATTGTCTCCTGTTTCCGCAAAGTTCGCGCTTGCGCCGGAGGTGGTTTTTGAAATAAAACCCGGCGACGGATACGGAAAAATTATTTCACAGCTTACTTCAAGCGGACTTATCCGATCAAGGAGCGCGCTTGTACTGCTTTCCATGATCACTGGTTCGGCGATGAATTTGAAGCCGGGCACATATCATTTGCGAAATACGATGAGCGGGAGTGAAATACTCTCCGCGCTTGTGAGCGGCTCGCAAAAAGAGGTTTCGCTCACGGTCGTCGAGGGGTATTCGGTGTATGATATCGATCGCCTGCTTGCTAGCGCCGGAGTGCTTAAAGCAGGGGAGCTTGTTAATGCGAATAAAAAAAATTCTTTCGAAGGAACGCTATTCCCCGACACGTATAGATTTTTTACGGACTCCACCGTTTCTGAAGTTCTTCAAAAATTTAGAGACACATTTTTGGCAAAGGCAGGACCAATTCTCACTGTTGATGGAGCTATGTCCACGTCAACTCTGGTACTTGCGTCAATCGTAGAAAAGGAAGTTCCCGATTTTGAGGACAGGAAGATTGTGGCAGGGATTTTGAAAAAGCGCATTGAAGCGGGTGTGCCTCTTCAAGTTGATTCCTCTGTCTGTTACATAAAAGAAGCCGAGGTTTTTCCGATTGCTGAAAAATGTTATCCACTGAATTCCCTTGACTTCAAATTAGTGTCGCCATACAATACGTATATGCACGGGGGCCTCCCTCCCGGACCTATTGGAAATCCAGGTCTCTCTGCTGTGGTGGCTGCTATGCATCCGAAGAGTTCGCCATATTGGTATTATTTAAGTGATCCGGCGACTCAAAAAACCATATTTAGCAGGGATCTTGACGAACAGGAGGCAAATCGTGTAAAATACTTAGGAACAAAAAAAGGTTAAAAGCCTCTGTGAGGAGTGGCTTTGTGTTGTCGGGTTTAGCGTGTTCATAAAAAATGTTTAAAGACGGAAGCATCAATCTGTTTAAAAAAATATTTTAACGAAGAATAATGCCTAAATTTTTATCAACAAAAGTATTTGGAAAATCGAAGCCCCTTATCAAACCGTTTAATCTTAATGAAGCACAACTTCTTTCATACGAGTGGTTTTTAAAAAAAGGAATTTATGAACTTTTAGCGGAAGTTTCTCCGATTCTCGATCATACCGGCAAAGAACTCGAACTTACATTTGTCGATTACCGTTTTGACGAGCCGAAATATGACGAGACAGCTTCGCGTTATAAAGATGCGACATATGAGGCGGCCCTTCGCATAAAGCTGAAGCTTGTTAACAAGAGAACCGGACACGAGGAAACGCAGGAGGTATACTTCGGTGATTTTCCGCTCATGACCCGACGCGGAACATTTATTATCAACGGCGTTGAGCGAGTTGTCGTTTCGCAACTTATTCGATCTGCAGGTGTTTACTTTACGGCCGTCCCCTGGAGGGGACGGAAGCTTTTTGGCGCAAAAATTATTCCGAATAGGGGAGCGTGGCTTGAATTTGAAACGGATATTGATGGCGTGATAAGCGTGAAAATAGATCGTCGCCGAAAAGTGCCGGTAACCGACGTATTCCGTATTTTCGGAATTTCGGAAGAGACCATCAAATCAGCGTTTACCAACATCGACACCGGCCCAATAAAATTTCTGGAGATGACACTCAAAAAAGATGCGGCGAAAAATGCCGAAGAATCATACGTTGAAATTTATCGGCGGCTTCGTCCGGGAGATCCGGCGAGCGCAGCCACTGCAAAGAGCTTGATTGATGCAATGTTCAAGCGGTTGGATCGCTATGATCTCTCGTCAGTGGGGCGCTTTAAGGTGAACCAGCGTTTGGATTCCGACCGGAAGAAAAATAGTAAGTTGCTCGACGCGGATGACATGATCGGAATCGTCCGGGAAATAATTACGTTGAATAATAATCCCGCAGCGGAGCCGGATGATATCGATCACCTGGGTAATCGCCGTCTTAAAGCCGTTGGAGAACTTTTGCAGGGACGTCTTCGGATCGGGTTCGCGCGCCTTCGAAGAATTATTCAGGATAGGATGTCAATCGAAGAGAAGGATCGTTTGATGCCAGCGCAGCTTATAAATTTCCGTCCGATTTCCGCAGTGGTAAAAGAATTTTTTGCATCATCGCAATTATCGCAGTTTATGGATCAGGTGAATCCTTTGGCCGAGCTTGAGCACAAAAGGAGAATTTCCGCGCTCGGGCCCGGAGGACTCACGCGTGAACGCGCGAGCTTTGAAGTTCGTGACGTTCACCGATCGCACTACGGCCGTATTTGTCCCATTCAGACTCCGGAAGGAGGAAATATCGGACTTATCAACTATCTTGCATGTTTTGCGCGGATAAACGAATTCGGATTTTTGGAAACTCCGTACGCTAAGGTTCAAAATGGGAAAGTGACTGAAAAAATAGTCTGGCTCGACGCTCTCGAGGAAGAAAAGTATAAAATTACCCACGGTGGTGTACATAAAGATGAGAATGGAACTATTTTGGATGAAGTGGTTGAGGCGCGCGTAAAAGGAGTTCCGGAAACGTGTTTGAGAAATGAAGTTGATTTCGTTGACGTAGCGCCGCATCAGTTCATCAGCGTTGCGACCTCGCTTATTCCATTCTTGCAGCACGACGACGCGAACCGCGCGCTCATGGGTTCAAACATGCAACGGCAGGCAGTGGTTTCGATAAAGCCACAGGCTCCTTATGTGTCTACCGGAGAGGAAGACCGAGTGGCAATTGATTCGGGATATGTTGTTATCGCGGAGGCAAACGGAGAAATCGTTGAAGTTGATGCCGACCACATCAAGGTAAAATATTCAACCGGGACGATAAAAAATTATACACTTGAGACGTTCAAGCGATCGAACCAATTCACCTGTATTTCCCAGCGGCCTCTCGTAACAACCGGTCAACGTGTTAAAAAGGGAGATGTATTGGTTGACGGTCCTTCGATTCAAAACGGAGTCTTGGCGCTTGGGCAGAATTTACTCGTGGCGTTTATGTCGTGGCAGGGAGCGAATTTTGAAGATGCTATTATTCTGTCAGAACGGGTGGTGAAAGATGATTTGTTTACATCAATCCATATAGAAGATTTTTATTGCGATGTGCGGGACACAAAACTTGGTCCTGAAATTACGACGCCTGACATTCCGAACGTATCCGAAGAAAAATTAAAAAACCTCGATGAAGAGGGAATTATTCGCGTCGGCGCCGATGTAAAATCCGGTGATATTTTGGTTGGAAAAATTTCACCGAAAGGTGAGGCAGAGCTTACGTCCGAAGAACGGCTTCTCCGAGCGATTTTCGGAGAAAAAGCGCGCGATGTGAAAGATACTTCGCTTACGCTTCCGCACGGACGGCATGGCCGCGTCATCAATATAAAAGTTTTTGATCGCGAGAAGGGAGATAAGCTCGAGCCGGGAATTATCCGGAGAATTCAGGTTGAAGTTGCGGAACTTCGCAAGGTGCAGTCCGGAGACAAACTCGCCGGTCGGCACGGAAACAAAGGTGTTATTTCGCAGGTTCGTGCGGAGCAGGACATGCCGTATCTCGCGGATGGAACGCCTGTTGATGTTATTTTAAATCCGCTTGGAGTTGCATCTCGTATGAATCTCGGACAGGTACTCGAGACCCATCTTGGTTGGGCTGCTTCGAAGCTCGGCTACCGTGCGATAACACCGGGACTCGACTCTGCGACCGAGCAGGAAATGCGCGATGAGCTCAAAAAAGCAGGTCTTCCCGAAGACGGAAAGATAAAACTTTTTGATGGCCGCACCGGAGAAGCGTTTGATAACCCCGTTACCGTTGGGCAGGTTTACATAATGAAGCTGAACCACCTCGTTGAAGACAAGGTGCACATGCGATCAATCGGACCCTACTCCCTTATCACGCAACAGCCGCTCGGTGGTAAGGCCCAGTTCGGAGGTCAGCGCTTCGGAGAAATGGAAGTGTGGGCACTCGAGGCGTACGGCGCGCGACACACGCTCCAGGAAATGCTTACCATTAAGTCTGATGACGTTCTTGGGCGTGCAGCTGCGTACGAATCAATTATCCGCGGCGAGGAGATAAAAGAAACGAACTTACCGGCATCATTTAACGTGCTTGTGAATGAGCTCAAGGCGATGGCATTCGATATTAAGGCACTTTACGATTCCGAGACGGATCGGCGGGATGATTTTAGTGCGCTCAAAATAAACATTGCTTCACCAGAAGAGTTGTTGCGATGGTCTCACGGAGAAGTGATAAAGCCGGAAACAATAAATTATCGGACACAGCGCCCAGAAAAGGATGGTCTTTTTTCTGAGCGGATTTTCGGCCCCACAAAAGATTATGAATGTTACTGCGGAAAGTATCGTCGGATCAGGTATAAGGGTGTTGTGTGTGATAAATGTGGTGTTGAAGTAACCCGAGCGGTAGTGCGCCGCGAACGGCTGGGACATATTGCGCTTGCCGCGCCGGTCAGCCATATCTGGTTCTTGCGCAGCGTTCCGTCCCGCTTGAGTTTGATGCTCGATGTTCCGACCGGAAAATTGGAACGGGTTATTTATTATTCCGCTTATATTGTTACGGAGGTGAATGAGGACGAAAAGAAAAAAGCTCTCGCTGATATCGGCCGCGAACTTCGCGGACAGTTGAAGGGAGAAAAGAAGGATATGAAATTTAAAAAAGAGCTTATGAAGCTTGCCGATAGTGCCGACGATTATCTCGAAAATCTTCAGGTTGGGCAGGTTTTGGGCGAAATGGAATATTTCAATCTCTCACGCCGATTTGGATCTGTGTTTCGCGCATCAAGCGGCGCCGAGGCTGTGCGGAGTATTTTGGAGAAGATGGATTTGAAGAAGGAGGTCCAAAAAATAGAAAAACAACTCGAGAACACGAAGGAAAATCTTACGCAGACGAAGCTTCTTCGCCGGCTCAAGATGGTTCGCTCAATGATCAAGAATAATACCCGTCCGGAGTGGATGGTTTTAAACGTGCTTCCGGTTTTGCCGCCAGATTTGCGGCCGATGGTTGCCCTGGACGGTGGCCGGTATGCGACATCTGACCTTAATGATCTCTATCGTCGCGTCATAAACCGCAATAATCGTTTGAAAAAATTGCTCGAGATAAAAGCGCCAGACGTAATTATTCGGAACGAGAAGCGCATGCTGCAGGAAGCAGTTGATGCGCTGATCGATAACTCAGCTCGCTTTGGTTCCCAGCAGCTTTCTGCCCAGCGCCGGCCGCTCCGGTCGCTTGCGGATATGCTTAAGGGAAAGCAGGGACGGTTCAGGCAGAATCTTTTGGGTAAACGCGTGGACTATTCGGGCCGCTCCGTCATCGTGGTTGGGCCGCGGCTTAAGCTCGACGAATGCGGACTTCCAAAACGCATGGCGCTCGAACTTTTCCGACCGTTCGTGATCAGTGAGATTATGAAAAAGGGACTTGCGCACAACATTCGAAGTGCGAACAGATTTATCGAAGAAGGAAGCGACGATGTGTGGGCGATACTCGAATATATCATTAAGGACAGAAAAGTACTTTTGAACCGCGCGCCTACTCTTCACCGTTTGAGTATTCAGGCATTCAGCCCGATTTTAATCGAGGGACTTGCGGTGCAGGTTCCGCCTTTGGTATGTGTGGCATTTAACGCAGACTTCGACGGTGACCAGATGGCCGTTCATTTGCCGCTTTCATCTCTTGCGCAAAAAGAAGCAGCGGCGGTTATGTCCGCCGGCGGTAATTTACTCAAGCCTGCAACCGGTGAACTTATTACCACGCCGACGCAGGACATGGTACTTGGAAATTATTATCTCACGCGAATGGATGCGGCTCCCGAAGGGAAGGTAAAAAAATCCATGTCGAGCGTCAATGAAGCCGTGCTTGCGAGCGAATCCGGCGCTATCGGACTCCATGAGCCGATTATGTATAACGGTATCGAGACGACAGCCGGCAGACTTATATTCAACGAAGCGCTCGGAGGAGCCTCGGACTTTATCAACGACACGATGACCAAGAAGAAGCTGTCAAAGTTTATCGAAAAAGTGCTCGAGGTTCATGGTCTTGAGAGAGCGCGGGATGTTTTGGACAGGGTGAAGCTCCTCGGTTTTGAAATAGCGACTCGCTCCGGCATTACGTGGGCGATGGCCGACCTTGTGCTCCCGCCGCATAAACCGGTTATTTTGCGAAACGCCGAGAAAGAGATTGAGCTTATTAGAGAGCAGTTTGGACAGGGGTTGCTTACGGAATCTGAGCGACGTGTGCGGACAATAAGCGTTTGGGGTAAGGCAAAAGAAGAAATTGCGAAGCTTGTCGCGAATTCACTGCCAAAGAACAATTCGATTTATCAAATTATCGATTCCGGATCTCGCGGTTCGTGGGCGCAGCCGATTCAGATGATGGGTATGAAGGGTTTGGTTCAGAATCCGAAAGGAGAAGAAATTGAATTGCCGATCAAGTCTTCGTTCAAAGAAGGACTTTCCGTGCTTGAATATTTCATTTCGACGACCGGTGCGAGAAAGGGAACAACCGATACGGCTTTGAAAACTGCACAAGCTGGATATCTCACCCGCCGGCTTGTTGATGTGTCGCAAGATTTGATTATTCGCGAGGAAGATTGTCGGGCAAAAGAAGGAATCGATGTTTTCCGCGCTGACGGGAAAGAATTTAATCAGTCCTTCAGGAGCAAAGTGTTTTCGCGGGTTGCGCTCGACGATATTCGAGTTGATCGAAAAATTATTGTGCACGCAGGCAAGGTTATCGACAGCACTGCTGCCGATGCTATTGAAAAATCTTCGCTTGAGTCTGTGAAGGTTCGTTCGCCCATTACTTGCAGGACTTTGTACGGCGTTTGCGCTTCGTGTTATGGGCTTAATCTTGGGAACAATAAATGGGTTGAGAAGGGAAGTGCGGTTGGTGTTGTGGCGGCTCAATCAATCGGTGAACCGGGAACTCAGCTCACGATGAGAACATTCCACACTGGAGGTGTTGCGGGCGTTGACATTACGCACGGTCTTCCGCGTGTGGAAGAAATTTTTGAAGTGCGGCCGCCAAAGGGAAAAGCAATCTTGTCGCCGGTAGATGGAATTTTGGAAGCGGTTGAAGAGCGGGGATCGCTTAAAGTCTTGAAGCTTGCGGTGAAGGGAGAGAAAGTTAAATTGAAGGATAAGGAATTTTCCGTCCATCGTTCCGCGACGCTTTTTATAAATATTGGCGATAAGGTGAAACGCGGTGACCAGCTCTCCGAAGGACACGTTGATTTGCGCGAACTTTTGGAGCTTAAAGGCGTCCGACAGGTTGAGCGGTATATCATTAACGAAGTTCAGAAAATTTATATGTCGGAAGGCGCTTCGATCAACAATAAACACATTGAGGTAATCATCAAAAAGATGTTCTCCCGCGTAAAAATCAAAGATGCCGGCGATGCGGAGAACTTAGTTGCCGGGGAAATTGTGGAGAAAGACAGAATGCTCGAGGTAAACCGCGATCTGAAAAAACAGGGACTGCGTTCAGCAAAAGGAGAGGAGCTTCTTTTGGGTGTTACTCGTATCGCGCTTTCTTCCGAGAGCTTCCTTTCATCCGCTTCATTCCAAGACACTTCACGGGTGCTTGTAAAAGCGGCAATTGAAGGAAAAATTGATACGCTTCGAGGCCTTAAAGAAAATGTTATTATCGGCCGGCTTATTCCGACCGGAAGCGTCGAGCGAACTCCGCGTTTTGAAGAGGAGATTGAGGAAATAAAAGAAAAAGAGGAAGTCGGTGAAAAGGAAGAGCAGGCGAGCGTCACTAAATAACGAACCACTTGCATTTGTCCCGCGACATCTACTATACTGGAGACACAAAATTTATGGATACAACCGAAATAAAAGAAGGTATTGAACAGCGTGAATACGAGGTTGCAGTGCTTGTGCCGCGGGAAGAGCTGGTGTCTCCGATTCTTAAGATTTTGAGCCAGCACAAAATAGAAATAAAATCCGAAGGATCGGTTCGCAAAATCAAATTGGCATACGACATCAAGAAAGCGACAGAGGCATACTTCGTCTTTTTCCAGGTTGTTGCTCTCCCCGAGAGCATAAAGCTTCTTGAAGTAAATTTGCGGGCAAATACCGACGTACTCCGGTTTTTGATCATACATCTTCCCGGAACGAAGTCGGAGCGCGACGAGGCATCAAAGAGGGCTTCCCGGGGTCCTTCGAGGCGGCCGGGAATCGCGCCGATGGAATCTCATCAGCCGAAGACCTTAAGCAATGAAGCGATTGAGAAGAAGATTGAGGAAATACTGCAGTAGTAATCGCTAATAACGCGAATACAGGCAAATAATGCGAATATGTTAAGATAAAATTATAAAAATCCGCGATATTGCTTTTTTATTTGCATTATTCGCGATTACTCTCATGAATTTAAACAAAGTATTTGTATTAGGACGAGTGACTGTTGATCCGCAGGTGAGGCAGACGCCCGGAGGGGCGAGTGTGTCGAGCTTCGGCGTTGCCACAAACCGCGTGTGGACGGATAAGGCTGGCGCAAAAAAGGAGGAAGTGGAATTTCATAATATCGTTGTGTGGGGAAGGCAGGCGGAAATTGCGGGTCAGTTCCTTACGAAGGGCAGTTTGGTTCTTGTGGAGGGCAGGCTTCAGACTCGCTCATGGGTTGATAAACAGAATCAGCAGCGGAAGACCACGGAGATCATCGCAGAGCGTATACAGCTTGGGCCAAGGCCCGCAGGACAGGGAGGGACATGGGGACCAAAGGGACAATCAAGTCAACAGTCCCCAGTGTCTTCTGGTCACTCGTCCCCAGCGTCCTCCTCGTCCTCAAGTCCGACAGTCGAAGAAATACCCACAATAGACATAGATGAACCCGGTGCGGGGGAGATTAAGCCGGAGGATTTGCCGTTTTAGGTTCAAGGAGTATGAAACGCGTCCCTCTCCACAAAATTGCATACGTAGCATTAACAATTTTACTTTTGTACGCATGTTTTAATACGTTACAAATAGCTAGAGAACCGGATCTTAGTGGGACGGCTTCTCTGATAATCAATCCAACAGCAGAAGCTGCTTTTTGGGCAACTATCCTTTTCTTGATTTGGAGTTTCATAACCGTACGTTATATTTTCATAAAATTGAGATGGTTTGAAAGTGTTTTTTGGAACAAAAATCGTTATTTGAAAATAATGTTTTTTGTATTTATTTCAATTATTTTAACAGTTATTTTTGAGATCGGCTTCAGTGCTCAAGTTCGTCAGCTTGTAGACAAAGCTAAATTTGGCGGATTGTAATTTACTGGACAAAATTAGAGTTTTCCTTTAAACTCTTGCGAGTGGCTAATCACTAATTCCTAACCACTAATCACTATCCATATGGCCAAAAAAATCAAAACAACCTTAAAGATTCAAATAGAAGCGGGCAAGGCTTACCCAGC
>CAYQKB010000027.1:0-16744 GCA_964418085.1 uncultured Candidatus Saccharibacteria bacterium | reverse complement strand
TCTGAACGATCTACATATAGTCTAGCGGGTTGGGTGGAGGTGGCAAGGGAGGGGGTGTGGATAACTTTTTCGGGATCTTTGTTAACTCTGCTAATATGGAAGGTATACATCCCGTAATTTGACCAAAGGTCGAACGTCTGCATATAATGATACCCCAGTGAATTAGTTCGAAAAACAGGTCTAACGTAGTTTTTTAGTTCCTTAAAATTCAATAGTCATTAAAGCACTTAGTTCTGAGGCTGAGTGCGCCCGGGGAGATTTGAACTCCCAATTTCCATCTTAGCTAAAGTGGTGTACGATCCAATCGTACTGCGGGCGCACTCAACCTCCGAATTGAGTGTTTTTTTATATAACAAAGAACTCCATTTTGCTTTGCTTCTGAAAAGGAGTTCTTCTAATGTGTCCAGTGGCCGAGGTTCCGGGAGAAGTCATCTGCTCTTCAGATGAATCCTGCGTTCGGGTAAGGAGTTAGCTTTCCCGAAACACCCGCCACTGAATAATTATAAAAATGTCCTTCTCGGCCCTCCGTCTTATTGTGCCCATCAGGCGACGGAGCTATCTGATGTTGCTCTAATTATACTAAAAATAAAAGTAAAGCAATATAGTCTGCTGTGGATAAACTTGCATTTAAAATGCTACCCCAACGCATTTTCAACCACCCCTCTCTCGCTCCATGGGGTTTTTACACCGTTTGCGCCGTGGATATATTTTTCACTGCCTTTGCCGGTGATGATGACGATGTCGCCTTTATGGGCGAAAGAGATGGCTCGCTTGATTGCTTCGGCGCGGTCGAGAATTTCTGTTACATTAGAAATTGAGAATTGGGAATTAGAAATTCCGGATTTTATGTCCGATAAAATCTGGCTTGGGTCTTCGTCGTACGGGTCTTCGTTTGTGAGCACCACCGTGTCGCAGTACTTTGCTGCGAGCTCACCCAGCACCGGGCGTTTCCACGCGTCGCGCCCACCGCCCGCCGAGCCCAAGACGCAGATCAACTTATTACTTCCGACCTGGAACTCATGGCTAAGATCGGCTTTGATTTCCTTGTTGTTTGTTATCAGTTTTTTGTCGTTTGTTCTTTGCTGCTCTTCCACCATCTGCCTAATTGCCTTATACACCCCTTCAAGGGACTCGGGTGTGTGTGCATAATCAATGACGGCGGTGATGCCACTGCGCTCTACAAATTCCATCCTACCCGGCACGCCTCTAAAATTATGAATCCCGCTTTCGATTGTGTCTTCAGAAATTTTGATATACCTCGCCACTGCCTCCGCGGCGGCGATGTTGTCTTTATTAAAATCGCTCAAGATAAATTCCGGAGCGGCATCTTTTGCTCTGCGGATAAAGCCCGGACGGGCAAGCAGACTCTGCATATGGGCATCATCCCGCGAATAGAGGAAAACTATTTTTCTATTTTTGAGTTCGTCAATAAAAAATTGGGAGTTCGTGTCGCTTCTATTTATAAACACCGTCCCATGTTTCCGTAAAACATAGTCGAGAAATTTAAGCTTCGCGTTTCTGTACTTTTCGAACGAGCTGTGTGCCTCGGTGTGCTCCGGCGCAATGTTCGTGATGACGCCGATGTCCCACGAGAGAAACCGATGGCGCGAGAGATCAATCCCCTGCGAGGTCACCTCAATGATTGCCGCGGTACATTTTGCCGACACGGCGCGGCGCAGAGTCCGCTCGATGAAAAATCTGCCGGGCATGCTGTTTTCGGTGTCGTTGTCCACACTTTCGTCAGCGACCTTCACTCTTGTCGAGGAGATGAGTGCCGTCTTTTCGCCGGCGGCTTCAAGAATGGAATTCAAAAGCTCTACCGTAGTTGTCTTCCCCTTTGTTCCGGTCACGCCAATCAAATACAGCTTCTTGCTCGGGAAACGGTATATCCACGCGCCCAAAACCGCGAGCATGAAGTGATACACCTTTCTTATTATCCTCTCGAAAAAATCCATGTTCTTATTATACCTCCTTTACTCCCTACTCCGCGCTTTCAGCGCTAGAGCTTTTTGGAGACTTGCGGACTGTGGCGACTCGCCTCGCTGAAGCTCTGGCGAAGCGGGCAGGAGCAGGAAGAATTTTTCGAGCACGAAAAATATCTGTGCTCCAAAAACTCTAGCGCTGAAAGCAACCCGCCATTATTTTCCGCCAAGCACTTTGAGCGCGGCCTTGAGACGTTCCTGCAGATCGGTTACTTTCTCGCTCACTTTTCCAAGCGCCGCCTTCGCCTGCTCGCGGCGGTAGCCAAGACTGACGAGCGTCTCAACCAAGTCCGAATCCGCTTCCATTTTCCCGACAAAGGATTCCGATTTTTCCGAAACGACTTTGTTTTTGAGTTCCAGGACAATCCGCTCCGCGGTTTTCCTCCCGATGCCGGAGGCGCGGGTCAAAAGATCCGGCCTGCCTTCTTTCACCGCCGCTAAGATATTTTCGAGCGCGTCTATTCCCAAAATCGAGAGCGCTGACTTGGGGCCCACGCCGCTTACGGAAATCAAAAGCTCAAAAAAATCGAGCTCGGCCTTAGAGGCAAAGCCGTAGAGATCCATCGCGTCCTCGCGGGGACGGAGATGGCAGAAAAATTTTGCCGTGGAGCCCATTGCCGGAAGCCTGGCGATATCCCGCGCGTGCATAAAAAGCTTGAAACCCAATCCCCCGACTTCAACCACAGAAAAATTAAGTCCTTTGTGTGTCAGCTTTCCTTCGATGGAATAGATCATCCCGTTAGAAGCAGATCGCGATCGGCGACCTACGAAATTTTACTTGATTCATTGATTGACCTTTCATAGATATATTTTTGTATGTCAGTAAACGATCGCGGCTTCTAACGGGATCATTCTCTCTATTATAAAGGTTTGTAGACAATCAGCCAGAAGTAAGGTTTTTTGAGCACAGATATTTTTCTTACTGAAAAATTCTTCGCTCCCCACCCGACCGAATGAGTTCGGCCATTCGGGCAGGTCGCGCCCGCTTCGCGCGCCGTTCGCCAGAGCCGCTTCGGCGACGTGCGACCGGAGCTTCAGCGAGGCGAGCCGCCGCACAAAATTTTGCGAACAATGGTAACAAAAAAGCCCGCTTCTCATACTCTGAAAAGACGGGCTTTGAATTTTGCCGGCTTACATAATTGCCGGTCTAGTGATCGAACTTGCGGACCAGGCAGACCCGGAGGTCCGAGTGGCCGCTGCTCGTTTTGGGAACGTGCGCGAGAAGAACTTCTCGTTTTTTTTCTTCGATGCAGTCTCGGTTGCCGATGCAGACGACGCGACCATCCGAACTCTGGGCTTCGCCCACGTGAAGGAAGCGTACCAGGGGCGCATCCCTGTCTTTCAAGGCATGCGTGACGAGAAGCAGTGCTTCTGCCACCATTGCCTTGGTCGCCCGGAGCACCGGCTCGCCAAAACCGTTGATGCGCTCGCTCTGATCGCGGAGACTGACCCCCGCGAAATGTCCGGCGAAGTTGAAGAGGTAATACCCTGCTTCGAATTTTGCGGTTGCCCACGGAGCCGCTTCGGGGCCAAACCACTGCTCACAGACAGGGGCAAACTTTATGATCGCCTGCCCGTTCCATCTGGTCGTTCGATTGAATTGCTGGCGGAGAGAAAAACCGTTCAGCCACAGCAGGCGCCAATCTTCTCCCTTTCTGTTTCGTTGCGAACACCACAACAAGGTTTTTTCGTCGTAGCGAATGTGCATGGCAGCCTGTACCGGGACGCCCCACACGTCCGCAGAATCCTTTACAAAAGTAACCTTGAGGCTGAATGGTTCGAGTGTAAACCTCCGTAATTCTTTTTCATCCATATATCTTATCTTCCTGATTTTGAGCGTTATTGTTTCTCCGATTTCCGTCGGACGCGGTCCGAAAACTCCATTCCATCACTAGAAAAAGTTTTCAAAGAACAAGAGGATACTATAAGCAGCGGTTTAATTCTTGTCAATGTACTGAAGCTTGTCATTTTTTGCGCCTCATACTATACTCTTCTTTACTATGGCAATTACGCAATCAGCTAAAAAAGCCCATCGGCAGAATATCCGCCGGTCGGAGCGGAATACCACGAGAAAAGAAGCGTATAAAAAACTGGTGAAAACCTATCGCAAGCTTGTGGCGGAAAAAAATTCTACCGAGGCGGCAAAGCAGTTGCCGATGGTTTTCCAAGCACTCGACAAAGCGGCTGGAAATAAGGTGATTGAATGGAACAAGGCGAGCAGATTGAAGTCTAGGTTGAGCCAGCTGATTGCTGTTAAAAAATAATTTCGGCGCGAATGCAAAAGGCCGCCCCGTTACGGTGCGGCCTTTTTGGTTTTTGAGACGGAGCGTGCTCTGAGCCGCCTACCCAGGAGAGCGCAAGGCAAATTATTTCGGCGCCTCGGCGGCGAATCTGAATTTCATGCCTGCTTCGAATATCTCCGTGAAAAGTCCCAAAAGATGACCATTTCCGTCCATTTTCCAAAGGCCTTTGATCAAGCCTAAGAAGTGCGGAGGATAATCAGTTTGATCCAGGATCATTACTTTCAGAATTTCCCCGGGGTGCTTCTTTAAATTTTCTCTGACACTTTCCTCCACACCATCTCCCACCTCTGATAGAACAGAATCTCTATCACTATTGTAGACGTAAAACACAATTTTCAACATTTTCATGACACTCTCCGTTCTTCCAAAGCAACATTACCCCAAGTTCAGCAGGGCATCGATTGCAATTTGCTATTTTGGATAGTAGATGTAAGTTTGTCGCAAGTCAATATTCTGTCATTCCCGCGTAGGCGGGAATCCAGGTTTAATGTTATTCTTTTCTGGATCCCCGCTTTCGCGAGGATGACACACTCATGCACGACGACCACCTCACCACTGCGCCGATTCCCGGCCTTATAAAAAGCATTGCGCTCCCTGCGAGCATCGGCTTCTTTTTTAACACGATGTTTAACGTCGTGGACACTTTCTACGGTGGCCTCTATTCCACAGACGCGCTTGCTGCGCTTTCACTTTCCTTCCCCATCTTTTTCATCATCATCGCGTTTGGTACTGGACTTTCTACCGGCACCACGGCACTTATCGGCCATGCCTGGGGCGCAGGCAGGAAAGAAGAAGCAAAGCATTATGCACTGCAGGCAATTTCGATAACAGCCGTGCTTTCAATCGTGCTTACTTTGATCGGGCTCCTTGCTTCTCCTTTTCTTTTCAGACTTCTTGGCGCGACGGATACGTATCTCACGCTCTCGCTTGCATATATGAATGCCATTTTCTACGGCGCGATTTTCTTTTTGTTTGTGTATGTTTTTAATGCCGCGCTCCAGGCGCTTGGAGACGTGAAGCCCTTCAGGAATTTTCTCATCGTTGGGTTTTTCTTGAACTTACTTCTCGACCCGTGGTTTATGTTCGGCTGGATTGGCTTTCCGGCGCTTGGCATCGCGGGCGTGGCGTGGGCGACGGTGTTTGTTCAATTTTTGGGCTGTCTGTATCTTGGATATAAAGTTTTTAAAAGTCCTTTCGCAGAAGACATAACTTTCAGTTCGTTTCTTCCTAAAAAAACAGTTCTTAAAAATATCGCGGCACAGGCACTCCCCGCAAGCTTGAATATGGTAACGGTTGGCGTTGGAATTTTTGTGATCACCTATTTTTTGAGCCAGTTTGGGGAAACCGCCGTTGCCGCGTACGGCATTGCCACGCGCGTTGAGCAGATTTTCCTACTCCCCACAATAGGGCTTACGATCGCTGCACTCACCCTTGTTGCACAGAATGCCGGCGCAGGCAGGCACGACCGCGTACGCGAAGCAATGAAGCACACTATGCGCTACGGGCTCTATATTATGACTGCGGGAACAGCACTCATTTTTATCTTCGCCGCGAAGTTCATGGAATTTTTTACACGGGATGCGGTAGTTATTTCAGAAGGAACGCACTATCTCCAGATTGCTGCATTCATCACCTGGGCATATGCACTGCTTTTTATAAATGTCTCCGCACTTCAAGGATTGAAGAAGCCGATGTATGCCCTCTGGCTGGGGCTTTTCCGGCAAATCCTTGCACCACTTTTTGTTTTTTGGCTTCTTGCGAACGAACTCGGCTGGCACGTGTCCGGCATCTACTGGGGCATCTTCATTATCAACTGGATAGCGGCAGTCGTTACGATCTGGTACGCGCGATACACGATGAAGAAAACCGGCGCATAAAACATAGTCTCTCAAGTTCAGCTTTGACAGTTATCGTCGCACTCCCTATTATTCGGGTAGCGACAGTTAAAACTATATATGACTATGAATACAGAAACGATAGAAACCACACTCGAAACACCGACACTTAACGCAGACCTTAAGCAAGAGCTCGTTGCCGCGAAATACGACGACAACCAGATGCGGGAAATTGAAACATTTCTCCGGCTGGGGAAATTTTGTCCGGCGGCGCACATCTGCCTCGTTCGTCTGCTCTCGAGAGCGAAAAAGATGAAAGAGCCGAAGCCGTTTGATGAACTCATGGGCCACCTTTGGGATGCATATCTTGAAGTCTGGAAGAATAATCCCTCGGATCGCGTTGGCGACCCGGACGACGTCGCTACAATTTCAGAAGATCCGGCGCTGGAGCCGGGGGCTCAAAAGTTAACCTCCGGATGGCAAAATGCCTGCGCCTATTTCCAAATCTATAAAGACTTGGGGATGGGAAGCGTCAAAACACTCTCCTGAATAAAACCCGAAAACACCGAAAGGAAAAAAATAAATGAAAACATCAGTTACATTCAAGGATTTCAAGAATCTCGACCACTGCCTGTGCTGGATCGCCACTCATGAGGGTACCGATGTGAGCGAGGCCGTCAGGGCAGAGCATGAGAAAACCGGCGAGGACCCGATCGTGATACTCAACAAGCTACTTGATGCTCACCGGCGCGCACCGGCGTCGTCTAATATCCGGGCGAGATTCGTCTGGTAGACAGCACTCGAAACTTATTCGAGACCGTAAACAAACATAGGCCGAACGCGCAACCCGCTAGTAGGCCCTTTTAATTTTAAAAGCCATCCGATTTCCCGGATGGCCTTTTTTAAAATTGTGTCGCAGAGCGAGCTAAAAACTTCGCCTTGATTGAGATGGTTGTCGCTGTTTTCCGAAGCGCTTGCCCCACTCTCTCACGATGTCATCAAACCGATAGCTCTCAACAATTGCCAGCTCCTCATCTGTTTCTAAGGGCTGATCGTGACACTTCTTCATCCATGCGGTTCGGACATTTGCCAACTCGAGATCGCTTAATTCAGTCAGTGGTTTTGCCATATATATCCTGCTATTACTGGTTTTTTGTTTGTAAATTACCAATGAGTAGCTTAGGCGCAAAGTCCTACGGCGTCAAACTTGAACTGCCGCGTGTTCAAAAAGCTACCACATCCTTTTAATTTTTAAGCCTTGAGAATCAAGTTTTTAATTAAAGGCACCGCCTGGAGGGCGGTGCCGTGATTTTCTGAAAAACTAATGCGTGATATCGAAGAGCGGACCCAGGCCGATACTCCCCCAGTCGGATCGTTCGACCGAAAAAGAAATATGTAGAATTGGATCGTCTATGCGAGACGGTGTCCAGCCGTAGACCCAGACATGAGTCTCAAGCATCCGTCCTTTATGATCGACCACGGTTAGTGGCCGCGAAGGATCGAGAAACCACTCAAAGTAACCGACGCCCCGCTTGATTTGACAGCGGAGCTCGACCACCATTTTCGTGCCATGCTCTACTCGGAAAGGTCTAACGGTATCTACCATAAGAGCATTCGAACGATGACCGACTATTCCTGTTGCAGAAAAATTTTGAGATATCTTTCTGCCATGATCGTCGTAGAGAGCGCAGTCCAATATGAGATCTTCATCCCAAACTCCAAGAATGAGCGGCAGTTCAAGCCAACTGACATCATGATGAGAGAACCTGGCATCGACCAAAATATTCATGCCGACGACAGTATCGCCATACATCGGGTACAGATAATCCGCCTGGCCAAGAACTCGCACTCGTACGCCTTCGAGTATAAGCGGGGTATCGATTGGCCCTGATGCGCCGGAAACATTGTTGCTCATATCGTAAACCGTTGCGATATACGTGCCGTCAAAGACCGATCTTGGAGAATACGGACCGACCGAAAGTTCAGGGGTTGGATACGGCAGTTCGATAACTTTGTGGCCGCGTGCGGAGTCGAAGAAACCTCTTGCAAGAATAAATCCGTAGTTTTCTTCCACTGCCGGAGTGGGACGAATGAATACTTTGTAGGGATCGCCGGGCGAAATTCCTTCCCATGTTATCTTCAGGCGTTTCGTTTCTCCAGGAAGCCACGCTGAATCGTTTTCAAATGAACACTCGATCATCGGCGTCGGTGAGTTTGTAATCGTCATTGCCCAAACCGTACTTACTTTCGAACCGTCCGGGGCGACGACTGTAAGCGCAAGAAGATGCGGTCCGGCACTGGTGTATATTCCTTTCCATACATCAGCAACACCGGCACCTTGCATTATCGTTGGTGGCTCATTGTCCCATTGCCAATAGAAGACGGATTGATCCAGAGCCCAATAACCCACGTACGGCGAAATGGAGAGAGACAAAAAAGTCATCTCCCGCTCTGCAAACTGCGGCGCTGAAAGCACGCGGAAGAAAGTCCCTGTCGAATCTCCCTCGACTTGCTCATGGCTTTCATCATGCCTGGCGGCTATTGCTTTAAGCGGCTGCCAATTTCCGGCCGCATCGCTTTGCTCAATGATATACGCGTACCCCGGCACGCTCTGCCATTTTAAGACAGCGCCATGGTCGGTTCTGTGAACCGAAGAGGGTACGAGCGTTCCTTCCTGGTCCCAGCCGATAGAGGTTTTGTCCGAAAATATTGCCGCATTCCCGATTTCGTCTAAGAAGATGGCGCTAATCGCGCCGCACAAGAATTGCTTTAACAGAATTTTTTTCATACTATTCCATCTTTCGTATTGAATTTTCAAATAGCCGCGAACTTACTGTTCCGGCCTGCACCTGGAAGCAATGATACTTTACATGTAATGAAAAACTGATGAATCAGGACTATCGCAGCATCGCGTCCACAAGGATTTCTTCGTATTCGAGCTTGCCGGATTTTATTTTAAGGTCGTACTCTGCGAACTCGGCGACTCTCTCCTTCCACATTGAGGCGAGGATATTAAACACTTTCGCCGCCGGTTCGTTTGCCGCAAAAAGCTTTTCAAGGATGAAAAGCCGGCGGCCGATCTCGGGGCTCTTCAAACCATTCATTACACTCCAAAAGTCCGGGAGCGCTTCGAGCATGGTGCCCTCGAGGTCTTCTTTTTTGATAAGAGCTTTTTCGAGCGTACTTAGCTTTTGGATTTCCGTTACCAGCCCCCAGGAATTCCCTGCATACGCGCGGGCGAGGAATGCGAGTGCGCCCGGGTCGAGCCGGACATCATTTTTCTTCGCGATATTTAAAATGAATTTTTCCCAGTCCGCTCCTTCGAGGTTTTTGAACTCCTGCGCAAGCACTGGCTTTTCGAGCAAAAATGAAAACGCCTTGAGCGGCTTACTTTTTTCGGAGAGGACAACTGTGGTATTTTTATTTTCCGCCAGAGCTTTGAGCTCTTCGGCGAGCATATCCTGATCTTCGGCATCAAACGCATTTTCCAAGAACACAATTTTCTTGGTTTCAAAAATCGATTGACTCCTTATAAAATTTTTAAATTCTTCAAACGCGTTCTTTTCCGATAAATCAAAATTCCCCGTGGAAAGATTCGAATACTTTTTTAAAAACTCTTCTTTAACGGAACGCTTTTTTTCTTCGCGCCGATAATCGTCAGCACCATACAAAAATATAAGCATATTTTTTAATTTCTAATTACCAATTTCTAATTTCTAATGAAATTTCCATAATGAATTTCTAAATTTTAAGGTTGTTAGCACGGGATTTTTTAACAATGGAAATAAATATAAGCTGTAGTTCATTTGATTCTTTCCACAATTTCTTTGCTTCGTCTGCCAACTCCGGCACAGCTTTTGCGATCATCCTAAGCCAATGTTTAGATTCTTTTGATTCTTTCTTGCAGATTCCAAGTTTATGCTCAAAATCTTTTCGAGATTCTGCGCAATCGGCTTCGCAGTAATTGGAACCCACACTTGTTCCTGCTCGAATAAGTTGATCTATAATGGGTAATGTGATAACACTTCTAGGAATTTTCTTTGCAAACTCTATAATATCTTCTCCAAACTTTGCAGTTCTCTCTTCTAAATCATAAATTCTTTTGGCATTAGAGTCATTGGCCATTTAGATTTTTATTGGAAATTAGGAATTAGATATTAGAAATTACTTCTTTTTAGGCTGTTTTTTGATGGCTGCTTTAATAAAACTTCGAAACAATGGATGCGGATTCAATGGTCTGCTCTTAAATTCCGGGTGAAATTGCGATCCAACAAAAAACGGATGCTGGCTTTGCGGCAGCTCCGCAATTTCCATAAGCCGTCGGTCGGGCGACACGCCGGAGAATATCAACCCTTTCTTTTCGAGTTTCGCGATGTAATCCGGGTTTACTTCGTACCGATGGCGATGGCGTTCTGATATGGAATTTTTTCCGTAGGCATTTTGAGCGATTGTGCCTTTCTTTAATATCGCCGGATACGCGCCGAGACGCATCGTGGCGCCGTAGTTCTTTTTTTCCATGTGTTCCTTTTGTTCCGGCATGATGAAAATGACCGGATGTTCCGTTTTCGGGCTGACCTCTGTTGTATTCGCGCCTTTTAAACCAACGACATTTCTCGCAAATTCAATCACCGCGAGCTGCATGCCGTAGCACAAACCGAAGTATGGAATCTTGTGTTCGCGTGCGTAGCGAATCGCGGCGATCTTTCCCTCCACACCGCGGCTGCCGAAGCCGCCGGGCACGACGATGCCGTCGTACCGCGAAAGCTCCTGCAACTTTTTCGGCGATTTTTCGAAATCATTTGAATCAATCCAGCCGATTTCGGGCTTAGTATTCAACGAATATGCCGCGTGCTTCACGGCCTCGATCACCGAAATATACGAATCTGTGAGTACGAAGTTCCCCGAGCCGAAATATTTTCCGACGATGCCGATCTTCACCGTCTTCTTGGCCGTCCGGGCAATGGAAGCAAAGCGTCTCCACCCTTTCAAATCCCGGCCGCGCGTTTTAAGCGACAGTTTTTTGAGGAGTCGGTCGCCGAGCTGGTCTTTTTCAAAATTCACCGGCACTTCGTAAATGCTCTTCACGTCCGGCGCGGAAATCACGCTTCCCTTTTCAAGCGAACACATGAATTCGATTTTGTTTTTTCGTTTCCGGTCGAGCGGAACGGAAGCGCGGCCCAGAATTATATCCGGGTGCAGGCCGACGGAGTTTAAGCTGCGCACCGCGTGCTGGGTCGGCTTGGTCTTGAGCTCCGTGCCTCCCGCTCCGAGCGAGGGCAAGAAGCTCACGAGTACGAGCGCCACATCGTTCGGTTTTCGCAGCTTCAACATCCGAATCGATTCCAAAAACAAAATATTTTCATACTCGCCGACCGTGCCGCCGATTTCCGTAATCACCACATCGGCTTTTGCCCGCGCCGCCGCCCGGTCTATTCGATCCAAAACTTCAAGCGGAATCCGCGGCACCACCTCCACCTGGCGGCCGCCGTATTCCAAATTCCGTTCCTTGCGGATGACCGAAAGATAGATGCTACCTGTCGTCATGTAATTCGCCTTCGAGAGGTCGCGGTTCAGAAACCGCTCATAATTTCCCATGTCTTGATCGCACTCGGTGCCATCGTCCAAGACAAACACCTCGCCGTGTTCGGTGGGGTTCATGGTGCCAGCGTCCACATTCACATACGGATCAATTTTGAGCGCCGTCACCTCGAGACCCCGCGACTGGAGAATCTTCGCGATGGACGCGGAAGCAACGCCCTTTCCGACTCCCGACATCACACCGCCAACAACAAAAATGTATTTAGACCCCATATCCAATAATACTAATTGAATAATTTAAAAATTCAACCCCCGCTGCTTATATTTTAAATTTTCTCTTTATTCCTCAAGTGCCACTTCGTGCTGCGGCATCAATTTCGGGTCGGTTGGCAGCGTGATGCGGAACGTACTTCCACGTTCCGGCTCGGACTCAACCGTAATCCGCCCTCCGTGGGCTTCCACGATGTTTTTCGCGATATAGAGGCCGAGGCCGGAGCCGCCCGTGTGCACTTTCATGCCACTGGGAGAACGATAAAACTTTTTAAACAGATTTACGAGCTCGTTTTCGCCCATGCCGATGCCGGTGTCCCGGATACTAACCTCAACAAACGGTTCATCTGATTTTTTTTCGATTTTAACCGCGACTTCTCCGCTGTCAACATTATATCTCACAGCGTTCTCCACAATATTGCCTATCGCAACCGACAGTTTTTGCTTGTCCACAAAGGGATTCGGGAGGGGCTCCTTCGGTTTTTCGAGATATACTTTTATGCCCAATCTCTTCGCGAGCGGAGCAATTCTTTCGATAACCGACGAGACGAACGCGACAATGTCTTCGGCTTCAAATTTATACCCGTAGCGTCCCTCCTCTATACGCGCGACACTGAGCAAGTCTTCGATAATCTCGATAAGCTCCTGACTTGCTTCAAGCGCATGCTCGGCCGCCTTTCTGCTCGCGAGAGAGAGCTCCACGTCGCCCAAAATCGACTCAACCGCCCACGAGATATCCGTCGCCGGAGTCCGCAGCTGATGCGAGGCAACGGTTAAAAATTCGTTTTTTGATTTCATGAGCGTCACTTCGCGCGTCCGGTCGCGGATCACTTTCACAAAGCCGATTGTCTCGCCTCTCCCGTCCGGAACCGACACGGTTGAAACCCGCAGTTCCATCACCGGCTCCGGAAAAGAAACATCTACTATCTGCGGATACTCTCCGGCGGCGGAGCGGCTTATCACCGTCGGCGCAAGGGATGGAAAAATCACCTGGGAAAGCGTGCGCAATTTTTCCGTTTCAACATCCTGCGGCTCGAACTGATGCCCCAAAACATCGGCTGCGGCAAGGCCGAATAATTTTTCCGCCGCAGGATTGAAAAATAACGCTTTAAAATCTTTATCGTAAAAAATAATTCCATCGTCAAGACTGAACAGGATACCCTTCAGCTCATTTTGACCAATCACGTTTTCAAAATCCTTGCGGATAAATGAGGATGCCCATACAAAGAGTATGCCACCGGCGGCACCTATGAACATTCCCTCTATTATGGTTATGAGAAGAGAAGCGGAAAAAGCCGTTATGATGAGGGTAATCGAAAGAAGAGCATACCCAATCCATAAAAATAGGAATTTCGACGACATAAAATCAAATTTCATCTGTTTAAATCATATCACAACGAAGCGACTTGTAACTTATGACTAACAACTTATGACGACTGGCTGACCAGATACTAAAATAAGCTTTCGGTTTTTTTCGGCTTACCTTTTTGTGAAGCGACAACGCCGTTCTCAAGCCTCTTTAAAAGCGTCTCAAAGCCATGATCCAAAAAATATCTCTTCACGCTTTCTTCCGAATAGTCCACTTTCAAAGACTCAATGTCGCCAAGCTCGATCGGCGCATGCCGCTCGAGCGTGACGAGCTCTTTCGCCAGGGCAGCGTTTTCCCTAAACGGCGCAAGCTTCGCTTCCATCTTCGGATCGTCGGCAAGATGCGCGTATGCATTCTCGAGTGTGTCGAATTTTTGAAGTATCGTGACCGCCGTTTTTGGTCCGACACCCGGTACCCCTTTTATATTGTCCGACGAATCGCCAACGAGCGATTTGTAGTCAATCAGTTGGTCGGGGCGGAGACCATATTCCGAAATCACGGTTTTCTCATCGTAGGTGAGCGTCTCGCTGATGCCCTTTTTGAACGCGCGGACAACCACCTTCTCCCCTTTCACAAGCTGGAGCGTGTCGCGGTCTCCGGTTAGGATCATAACCTGCACGTCCGGCTCAGCGCGGAACTTTTCAGCGAGGGTGGCGATGAGGTCGTCCGCTTCGAAGCCGGGCTTTTCGAAAACTTTTATTCCAAATGCAGGGAAAAAATCGCGCGCCTCAATTATCTGCGACACGAGCTCATCCACCGCTTTCGGGCGCTGAGCTTTATACTCCGCATATTTTTCTTTTCGGAATGTCGGCTCCGGACGATCGAAGAGCGCGGCAGCGTACTCCGGCTTTCCCTCCCGCCATAATTTCAAAAAGATACTCGAGAGGCCGTAGAGAGCACCGATCGGCCTGCTGCCA
This sequence comes from uncultured Candidatus Saccharibacteria bacterium, assembly GCA_964418085.1. GTDB lineage: Bacteria > Patescibacteriota > Minisyncoccia > UBA6257 > 2-01-FULL-56-20 > JBBTYG01. The sequence goes on along the minus strand of CAYQKB010000027.1, from coordinate 2,530 downwards.
CCCGTTGATGTGAGCGGCGGGAGCGCATGAAACGCGCGATGAATGATTGAGTTGGCGTCGATGAGAAGTAGGGTTTTCATTATTATACGTTTCTCTGTCATCCTCGGGCTTTGCCCGGGGATCCAGATTTTTTATTTTTAATATGAATACTAATAAACCTGGATTCCCGCATTCGCGAGAATGACAGATATAATATTGCCATGAACAGAGCTTTAGGTATAGACTCTTAACAGTTTTATCGAAAACAAAATATGAAGAACTAACAGCCAACCACAGAAAGATCGAAACGAATGAAAAAATTAAATACTGCAATCTGTATCTCCGGCGGCGGAAGCACCATGGAAACCGTCCTTCGCGCTTGTGCCAGAAACCGCCTGCCCCGCATCAATCCGGCGCTCATCATTTCGAGCAAAGCCGATGCGGGCGGAATTCATAGAGCAAAAAACGTCGGATTTCCCGAAAACGACATTACGATTCTTGACCGCAAAAACTATGCGTCAAGAGAAGCGTATGGACTCGATATTCTCCGCGAGTGTGACGCGCGGAAGATAGACCTTATCTTTCAGTGCGGATTTATCCCCATCATGCCATCAAACGTCCTTACCGTTTATTATGGAATGGTTTTCAACCAGCATCCGGGGCCGATTGACGGCACACGTCTCGGGTTCGGCGGCAAAGGAATGCACGGCCGAGCGGTGCATCACGCGGTGCTCTACTTTGCAGAGCGCGTCGGCAGGCCGATGAGGACGGAGGCGAGCGTGCACTTCGTGACAAACGAGGTGGACGGCGGCGGTATTGTCGGCATCCATCCGGTGGAATTAAATCTTAAAACAGATACCGCTGAAATACTTGCGGAGCGCGTGCTGCCCTACGAACACGAGCTTGTGATCTCGACACTGTTTATCATCTCCGAATTCGGCTTCCTTCAGGCAATTTCCCGCAAGACACCCCTGATCCGGAAAGGTGAAGAGAGTCTGCTCGAAGAAGCGAAGGCGGAAGCGAGGAAGGCATTTCCGAACGGATAGAAAAATTGAAACGAAAACAGAAACAACCGAAACGAAAGGCAATTATGAAAATAGCAGTACTTGGTTCAGGCGCCAGAGAATCCACAATCGTCTCATGTCTCCGAAATGCATTTGGTCCGGGAGCGGAGATTTTTGTTCTGCCCGGAAACGCGGGAATGGAAGGCATCGCGATACCCGTATCTGTCAAAAAAGCGAACGACGTCGTCGGAATTTGCTCATTTGCAAAAGATGTCCAACCGGATCTCGTGATCCCGGGCCCGGAAGAGCCGCTCGTCAAAGGAATCGGCAACCGGCTCGCCGAGCTTGGCATCTCGTGCCTCGGCCCGCGCGCCGAGGCCGCCCGGCTCGAAGGCAGTAAGGTCTTCGCAAAGCGGTTTATGCGGAGGCACAACATCCGAACGGCGGATTTCCGCATATTCGACGCTCCGCAAAAAGTTTACGATTATATTAATGAACGTGGAACGAGCGGGGTCGTTTTTAAGGCAGACGGACTCTGCGGAGGTAAGGGCGTCCTGGTTCCAGAAGACTACGGCGAGACGATGACATGGGTCGAAGACGTTATGGTGAAGAAGAAATTCGGAGATGCCGGAAACCGGATTCTGATTGAGAAGCGGCTTCACGGCGCTGAATGCTCCTTCATCGTCGCCACCGATGGGAACCGGGTCATTCCGCTTTTGCCGGCGGCTGACTATAAGCGCCGGTTCAACGGCGATAAAGGCCGGAACACCGGCGGCATGGGAGCATATGCGCCCAATCCGCTCATCACACCAAATCTCCACGAAGAGATCATGGAAGACTTTGTGTGGCCAACCATCCGAGGAATGAAATATGAGGGCATGCCGTACTTCGGCTTCCTCTACTTTGGACTCATGCTCGCCGAGGATGGAATTTATCTCCTCGAGTACAATGTGAGACTGGGTGATCCGGAGACGTCTGCGATTCTTCCTCTTCTTGCAGAGCACTCGATGAAAGAACTCATCCTGGGGTTTAGTAAATGCGACCTAAGCGGCGTCGAGCTCGAGTGGCTTCCAAAAAAAGCCGTCACCGTCGTCCTCGTGGACGAAAACTATCCCTATGTGCCGAGCGTGGGGATGGCCATCACCGGCATCGAGGAGGCGAGAAAGTTCGGCGCGCTTGTATTTCCTGCGGGTGTTGACGGAGGAAAACTGAAAGGAACGCTCGATACGGGAGGCGGACGGATATTGGGCGTTACGGGTATCGGCGATACCTTCACGAGAGCTCGCGAGACTGCATACGCGTGCGCGGAAGTAATTCAGTTCAAAGGTAAGGACCTCCGAAGAGATATTGCCGCACATCTGGTCTGAAAAATTGACCGAATAAAAAAACACGAGAGTGCCACCCGGCACTCTCTTTTTTTTCGCATTTTTATTTATATAGAAGTTAGGAGTACAATTTAACTAGAACCCCAACAAAGGAATATAGAACCTATCTCGAAATCTCTTCAGCCGCGATACTGCTGAATTTTTGGAGGGGCTAGGAGCAAG
>CAYQKB010000026.1:0-16835 GCA_964418085.1 uncultured Candidatus Saccharibacteria bacterium | reverse complement strand
GCACCGCACCATAAAATGTAAGCTGATCCAAAAGATCAATATGCACCGCATCCGCATTATGCTGGTAGATATATCGCCCACGCATTAAATCTTTTGTCGGACGAATGCCATGAATGGCTGACCGAACCATTAAAAATGGGATATCAAATGCCCGTCCATTGAAGGTGATAAAATTTTCATAGTGAGCCGCCCCATCCCAAAATTTCTGGAGCATATCCTTCTCCGACATCTGCTTGAATGTTATTCCGTCATTTTTCCACTCCGACAATTTTTCCCCGGGTGCCTGAAAATAAACAACGCCCTCATTCTTGTAATAATCGAGGACGCCGATCGCCGCTATCTCTCCCGTAAGCGGAGAAAAACCAAGCCCATTCTTGAGCTCATCAAGTGCAATTTTGAATTCGTCGTCATCAGCCGATTCTTTTTTTATCCATCTGGTTAAAACGTCCTGGGTCGCCGCGTCAAGCGAGTTAAAATCCTCGCCAATAGTCTCAATATCTAAAATAAGCTTTGCTGGTGTTGACATCATTTTGAATTATAGCGTATAATTCAATTAATTAAAAATGCAAAAATCGAAGTGCAAAGTTTATGAATCGTTCCGCCAAGCGGAACTCATCAATTTTACATTTTGAGATTTACACTTTAAACTAATTATATGGCACATACCAAAGCCCTCGGATCAACTAAATTAGGCAGAGATTCCCGGTCAAAACGACTGGGTGTTAAAATTCAGGACGGCGGAAAAGTTATGGCTGGACAGATAATTATCCGACAACGCGGCAGCAAATATTCCGCCGGAAAAAACATTTTGCGCGGCGGAGATGACACACTTTACGCTGGAAAAGATGGTCTTGTAAAATTTGGGACAAAGATGAAAACTCGCTTTGACGGTTCAAGGCGACGCACTACCGTAGTCGCCGTCGTGTAGTAGAAAGAAGTTCTACTTGATCGGTTTTAATACAATCTTGAGCTCCGCGGTTACCCCCTTTTTCAAATCAAGGGAGACAGTATGTTCTCCAAAAGATTTGAGCGGATGATCAAGTGTAATATCAACTCGTTCTTTGGTAACAAGATGATTTTCGCGTAAAGATTTTGAAATCATTTCTTTTGTAACCGATCCAAACACGGACCCGGCTTCGTCTGATTTTAATTTAAATTCAAGAGTAATGCCTCGCATCTTTCGCGCCAATTCCTCAAGATGTTTTTTAAGATCGAGCTCTTCTGCATCAAGTTTTGATTTAAGATTTTCCATTTGCCGCATCGTTTCCGGAGTCGCCGGCTTTGCAAGACTATTTTGGAAAAGGAAATTACGAGCATAGCCATCCGAAACTTCTTTAATTTCATTCTTCTTCCCGATTCCTCGAACGTCTTTGAGTAAAATTATTTTCATATTGCGTTATTTTTTTATTTGTCCCTGCATCGCCTGCAGTGTTTTAAGCTGACTAAGCAAGGTTTGTAGCTGTGCCTGGAGAGATTGGATAGTTGTCTGTTGTGATGGTTGTGGAGTTGATAGTTGCTGGTTTTGGGTTAAGAGTTGATTGATTTTCCTCATCGTCGCAGGACCAAAGATACCTGTGCCATGAGAGAAGCCGGAGGGGGTAAGGATGTCTGATCTGAAGTGTTCTTGAAATTGTGTGATGGCCTGGACTGTTTTGGGACCATAGTAGATGGTTTCAAAGCCCATAGAGCCGATGCCAGACGAAGAGATAGGAAATCCGTTCTGATTGAGGAATTGCTGGAGTTTTTTGACATCATCTCCCCTGTCTCCGAGGTGGAGGATGCGGGAGAATTGATAGGGAGAGGTTGATTGGGTTGTTGAAGATGTGTGGGGTGATACTGGTTGTTGATTCATGAGTGTCTGCGGTGTATAGCTCTGGACAAGAGGAAGAAGAGAAGAGGTTTGGGGAGATTGGCTTCCTCCTTCGGAGGAAGGGGTATTGGATGGAGGAGGCGTGACAACTGGTGGAGGGGTATATGCCGGAGAGGTGTTTGGTGGAACTCCTGGAGGAGTGATGATAGGAGGAGGAATTATGACTGGGGGTAGAGAGACAATAGGGGCAGGGGCACAATTGGTGGTGCAGTATTCGTAGGCGCCGATGTCCCAGGCTTGGCCTTGGGGGCGGGGGGTGCCGTCTTTGTCAGCAGAGAAGTACTGAGAAAGGTCGGCACCAACATTGATTGCAGGAGAATTCAATTGCAGATGAAAATTATTTGTTGATGGACTAATAAAAAATGGGTCAGCAATTGCACTATTTAAATCATATCCAAGTTTTTGCCAATCTGATAAAGCATAGCTATGGAAACCCCATTCCAAAAAATTGGTGATGGGATTTGCAAACACATTGTTATTACTCAATGAAAGAGCTTGAAGACAGTATGCCTTGGTATCATCGCAATAAATACCTTGGCCGACTCCAAAACCGATATTGTTTTTGAAGATTATCCCTGTTTCAGTTCCAGTCCAACTGCTAAGTTCAAGAGCGGTGCCACCCAAAGAACTTGAGATTGTATTATTATATGCCTGACAATTTGGGCAGCCTCTGAAATGAATAAAACCATTGCTTGGAAGGTGGCCGGTTCCATTAAATACATTGTTATAGACCAAAGATCCGTTTAGATATCCCTCCATATAAATCCACGCAGTAGATTGTACGCCGATATCTCCATGAAGGTAATTGTTATAGACCCTTAAATTAGTAATTGTTGTTCCCGGTTGAGCCGCAAAAATATGCATGCCATTTTGATGATTACTTTGTTTGACGAGAAGACAATTGGCGTCAGGATTACTGGAAATGCAGTCCCAATTATTTGTATCGAATATCTCATTATTATAAATAGAAACATTGTCCACGGTAGCATTAGATCCCCCGCTCCCAAAATTTATTCCAATTGAGGCTTTGCTGATTGTGTTGCCGTACATTTGAACGTCAGTCGAAGCTCTCGCAGAGATATAGGTGTAATTTACACAATTTCCACAATTATTCAGGGTGTTATTGTTTATCTTGAGATGATTGCCGCCAACATAATCAATCGCATCTGATGAATGAGCATCGTCCGTGCCTTCGATCCTGACATACATATTAGTAATCAAAAGATTCTCAACTTGAGCATAATCGACTTGAGTGAAATATATACCGGATTGTTGAAGCTGATTGTTTAAATTCGTGCCATTGTCAGTAGATTCGATAATGCCGTTGCTACCGCCGTTGACAGTAATATATGAATATCCATTGGAATATATGGCTGCTCGGTGAGTTGACCCGGAAATAATCGGCCATACCGGCGCACTCATCTTGGCATTCGGTTCAAAAAAAATTGTGATTGGACTCCCAGCCATGCCACTGCCCTGGATATTGAGTGGTGATGACAATGTCCCGCACAAATGCACCGTCGTCCCTGGTCCGATCTTGCCTGCAGTTGTTCCCCAATTTGTTGCGGTATTGAACCATGTTGTGCTGTGCGTATTGGAACAGTCGGCTCCAGTTGCAGAACCGGTGTCGGTTTGACCGATATAGATGTTGCCACTGGCATTGGTAGCTGGAGGTGTGATGGCAATTGTTCGTGAGGCGAAACAAGTTGCGTTGGTACCTCCATTTGAACCTGAACAGGTCCACGGGGAAGTTCCATCTTGTGCTGGATCGGAAGGAGTTGAGGGAATTGCGATACCGGATGAACAATAGGCACCTTGAGGAAATGATTCCGTGGGAGTATAGGTTTTAGATGCACTGCCGCAGGAACCGTTGGTGGCTTGAGGAGGCGTTGATGTGGGAGAAGACACTACAGTTCCACTGCTGGCGGTACCGGTGTAGTTGTACAGGCCTGTTATTTCAGAAACTGTAAGAGCCCGGTTATAAAATCGGACATCATCCTGAATTCCATGTGCCAGATACGGACCGGTTATTGCAGCTCCCAAATCAAGTTTTTCATTAGTTACATTTGTATTACCAGCTAGCGTCCCTGTTTTGTCGAGTGAGGCATCTATGTACAACGAGACCGTACCTGAATTTCTAACAACGGTTACCAAGTGCCAGTTGTTGTCGGTGATATCTTTACTTCCCAAAATACTTGCGCCGCCCACTGTTGCCCTCGCGAATCCTCCGTTCGCGTGATTACGAACCAACACCCAGATTCCGTTTCCAGATGAGTTATAATCTTTATCGAATAACGCTTCATACGGATCAGCGGTGTTACCGTCAGTTTTATACCACATAGATACAGTGAAATCCCCGGTCCCCACATCAAACGCAGTCGGGTTTGCGGCTCGCACATACACACCCTTTGTTGTATCTAAAGACGAGGGATTGTATTGCATACCCTGGCCAATTTTCCCCGACACGCCAGTCGGATTTGTTCCGCCAATTGTGTATTGTGTAAAGGTGCCATCGTTTCCATTACCACTTGAATCTTTTATTCCACCCGCGCCAGATATAAGACTCCCCTCATCAAACGTCCAATAGCCAACAAGCCCCGAGCCTGCTCCGGATATATCTGCAAGCTGACTTTCTGAATTTAGAGCTGAAAAAAGAGATTGTAGATGTGAAACAAGAGATTGTAGGGAGTCAAGGATTAAGGCGAGAGTTGTGCCAGAAGAAGTTTGCGCGTGAACAGGGCTTGCATAAGAAAAAATAAGAGAAAAGATAACGAGAAAGGAGAGAGTAAGACAAGAGAATTTTGGGCGGATCATAAAGATAAGTATAGCAAAAGTGAGAAAAGATGATAAAAAATAAATAAGATGTCGTGTTTGCATTTTCTCTCGAGTTCTGGTATACTCTTCACCAAGTAAATGACGGGGTATATCCCGTTTTTTAGTTAAGAACACTTGCCAAAAAGAATATCATGAAAAAAATTAGAAACATCGCAATCATAGCTCACGTTGACCACGGCAAAACCACGCTCGTTGACGCGCTTTTGAAGCAGTCGAACACGGACCTCGGAAAGCTTAATCAGCAGGAGCTCATTATGGACTCGAACGAACTTGAAAAAGAGCGCGGGATTACGATTTTCGCAAAAAATCTTGCGGTGCAGTATGGCGATGCAAAAATAAATATCATTGACACGCCAGGCCACGCGGACTTCGGCGGAGAGGTTGAGCGAGTGCTCAACATGGCGGACGGTGCCCTTCTCTTGGTTGACGCGCAGGAAGGCCCGATGCCGCAAACACGCTTCGTTCTCAAGAAGGCGCTTCAGATGGGACACAAAATAATCGTCGTGGTAAATAAAATAGATAAACCCGCGGCGCGCATAAATTATGTCCTCGAAAAGATAATCGAATTATTCATAGAACTTGGAGCGAATGACGAACAAATAAGTTTTCCGATTGTCTATTGCGCAGGAAAGCTTGGAAGGGCAGGGCTCACGCCGGAGTTAGAGACTATGACCGACATCAAGCCGGTTTTTGAAACGGTTTTGAAACATATTCCGGCTCCGAAAGTGAAACTCGACGCACCGCTCCAGATGATGATCGTCTCGATCGCCTATGACAACTATAAAGGCAAAATAGGCGTCGGAAGAATTTATCAGGGAAAAATTACGGAGGGACAAACTGTCGCACGGGTAGACCGGGATGGAAAAATCTCGACGCAAAAATTGAGCTCGCTGCTCACCTTTTTAGGTTTGAATAAAGTGGCAGCGAAGGAGGTGGAAGCGGGAGACATCGCCGCAGTAGCCGGAATTGAAAATATTTCCATCGGCGACACGATTACGGACGCGGAGCACCCATCTCCCCTTCCGCCCATCAACATCGAAAAGCCGACGGTGAAAATGATCTTCAGCGTCAACAATTCCCCGTTCGCCGGACAGGAAGGGCAATACTGTACCACCAGAAATCTGAAGGAAAGGCTTGAACGCGAACTCGTAAACGACGTCGCGCTTGAAGTCATGCCAGGAAAAACAAACGACGAATTTATCGTGAACGGCCGCGGTGAATTGCACCTTGCAATCATCATCGAAAAAATGCGCCGCGAAGGATATGAACTTCAGGTGTCCCGCCCGGAGGTAATTATGAAGGTTGAAAACGGAAAAACATTTGAGCCGGCAGAGGATGTATGGCTCGAAGTCCCGGAGCAATATTCCGGACTCGTCATTGAAAAAATGAGCAGCCGAAAAGGCGAAATGAGAAACATGAACGTTGAAAACGGAACGGCATCTTTCCACTTCTTTGTGCCAACACGATCACTTATCGGATTCCGGGCTGAATTCATCATCGAAACGCGCGGTATGGGCATTGTAAACACGCTTGTCGCTGGCTACTTCCCAACCTTCGGAGATATCGAGAAAGCCCCGCACGGCTCAATTGTAGCCCACGAAACAGGCACTACAACGGCCTACGCACTCTTAAGCACCCAGGAACGCGGAATAATGTTCGTTGGCCCGGGCGTTAGAGTATACGAAGGCCAGGTAGTCGGTGAGAACGCAAAGGACTTGGACTTGATTGCAAATGTCTGCAAAGCAAAACAACTCACCAACTTCCGGGCAAAAACCGACGCGGTGACAAACGACCTTGTACCACCCCTGGATTTAACGCTCGAACAGGCAATCGAATATATCGGCGACGATGAACTCGTGGAAGTAACGCCCAAAAGCATCCGGCTTCGCAAACGCGTCTTGAATAAGAATTTACGCAAAAAGGAGGGATAAGAAAATACTAAGCAATCTCCTTCTGATAGCATTCAACGCACGCTATCTTTTTAAATCCGAGTTCGGGACTATAATAGTGTTCGATTTCTTTTTTGCAGTATAGACAAATGCCTCTCTGCGGTATCATCATTTGGGTCATGGGCCAAAACCGATTGAACGTTCGCCGATCAAAATGGCGACGCGGAAGCGGGATTCCGTGCTCCCTATAAAAAGCGAGTTCGTGCGGAGCGATGTTATAGCTCAAATTCGTTTCGGGACAAATGATTCGCTGTTTAACAATATCGTCTTTCACATCATCAATCCGATCCGGCAGATCATTACCGTTTATTCCTTCGTGATGTGCGACTGGCGACTCTTGCCACTTTGCCCCAAACGCTAGCGCCTCCTCTTTTTTCATCGGAAACATAATTTGCGCAAGTGAATCGTTATAACCGGAATATGCCGCAGCGAGGGGGAAAAACTTTCCCCACTCTCCCTTCTCTTTCATATCCGTTTTAATTTTTGAAAGAAGCGCTTCGTATTCTTCCTTTGTGTACTGGACATTCAAAATGCAATATTTCTTTTTCCGAAGCCCGACACAGCCAAAGCAATATTCACATTCTTCGCAATTATCGAGATAAGCGCTAAAACGGCAGTGATCCGTATAAAGATTACAAATATTCTGATAACCCCATTGATCGAGTGCTCCTAAGCCACACTTCTCCGCAATTACGCTTACTTGATCTATGCAGTCTTTTGCCTCAAAACCTCGAATACAATATCGGCAATTTTCCGATCTTTCCACAAAAATACAGAAATGGCAATTTTTATCCTCAACAAGAAAATTGCCGGTTGAGTTTATAACTTGTACATTGTAAGTCGCACGATGCACGGCATCGCTCCGGAGATGATCCCAAAATTCTTTTTTGAGCTTATCTATCGCTGCATACGACCGAAGATCAAACGTTTTTAATTTTTCAAAATATGCCTCTTTTGAATACGGCTGATTCAAAATATAATATTGTTTATTCCGCAAATTCCATGACATAAAACAGTTCGTAGAGTTACGACAGTCGTAAAGAAAAGCACTATCAATGCAATCCCGACAGTTGAATGAATGTCGCAGGTTATATCCCTTAAAACAATACAAGCAGTCATAAGAACGCTCCGTGTCGAAACAATAGGTAATGTCAATCGAATTTTTTGAGCCCGTCACACGGTATGCATAACTCAAATACTCATTTCTATATCCGGAACGACTTAGATAGCACTCGCGCGATTCCCACCAGTCGTCACACCAATCGCAATTCACATTTTTAATTCCTGTTTGATGCGGGTGCGGAACTGAGGCTTGAAGTTCACATAATTGTTCGATAAACGGCCGCGATGGATCATATGAGCGACCATACGTGAGCGGATCCCAATTATCCGAAACAAATTCTGCCCGCTCATATATTGGAAAAGTAACATTTTCCGGAAGAACGGTAATAATTTTTCTTCCGCTTAAAGATGACTTGGCAATTCTAAATCTCCCAAAAATCCAAAATGCCAAAAGATATTTCCAGCGGCAATAAGGGCAAAGATCTGGCGCCGGCAAATCAAGGCGTTCATAGGCTGCAAAATCTTCCGGCTCCACAACAAAAGAATTTTTACAATTCCGGCACACCTTTTCCATATCTCAAGTATATAACACCCAAACATCAAAATAAAACCAAAATCCCCGCCTGCGCAGGGATAAAAACACTATCCACTAAATCCAACCCCAAACCATTCTTTAAAAATGTTTCCTAAAATTTTTCCAGAATTCTTGCGCGTATCCTCCGAGTTCTTGCACTTCTTGCGTTGAAAGATTTCTCGCTTTTGCATATCCCTCAATTGCGGTCTTCATAAACGTTTTATACTGCTCTTCGCTCATATTCTTAATCTGCTTTAGCTTCGGCGAAATATATTTGTAAAAATCTTCAGCCCTGTCTGCTATATCCTTGCGAAGCTTTTTGCCGGACTTCGGCGCAAAAAGCATTCCAACAGCAACACCAAGCGCGGCTCCAACCAAAGCACCTTCCACGAGTCGTGATTTAACTTTCTTCATGTGTTGTATTTTTTCTACTACCTCCGTTTTTAGAACGACCTTTCTTGAAAAACGCCGAAATAAAAGGAATGACCGAAAGTTTTTCAAAAAGTTCTGAAATATTTTCTTGCACTTCAGCCGAGGATTTTTCGACGTTTTCGGAAATTTTATGGAGCCGCTTCCCGATCTGAACTACGTAATATGCGATAACGCATAAAATCGCTCCAACAGCGAGTATTGCAAAGGAAGATACGAAGTAAAAAAGAGTTTGGGATACGATTAATATTTCATCCATTGTTTTGATTATACCATAGATGACGTTAAGAGCACGAAACCATTTCAAAGCAGATTCTAAAGATGATTCGATCGGTTAATATATACCCTCGCCTGGGGCAGCAATAATATTTTTCGCTTTCGCTGGTTACTTCTATCGAGTCCGCATTAAATAAGGATTTAGTATCTAGAAATAAAAAACCGGCTTCAAAGAGCGGTTCTTGCAATCTGAGAACGAGGAAAAGATCCCCTCGACGATGTAGGAATCTTCCCCACTCGGTAGGTCCCACTCTTTTTATGCGCTAGCAACATTCCACTGTTTTCGTAATTATTGAGTCCTTGTTCATCAGTCCACGGACTGATGCGCTGTTGGACTCAGACGAAAGACATTGCTTGTTTGGAATTGGTTTACGCACGTTCTTCGAGTAGAACCTACATATATTTTCTTTCAAATCCAGAAAAAGTCAATAGAAAAAAGTGCACATCAAGTGCATAAGTCCGGAACTTCTGTTGAAAAATATTCTGTTTTTGGGGAAAACTAGAACTCACATCAAAAAAGAATGCAAAGCTATTTTTGAGATGGGTTCTACTTTTTCTTGATTTCACCGGCGCTTGCCTTAGCAAGTGTTTTGAGCTCATCACGCAGGATTGCTGCAAGTTCAAAATCTAAATGTGCCGCTGCTTCCTTCATTTCCTTTGTCTTTTGGGCTATCAGCTTCTGAAGCGCGGACTTCGACTTCGGAATCGGTCTCATTTCCAACTTTAATACTTCATCGATATCGGGAAGAATGCTCGAAATTTTTCTGATAATCGTTTGCGGCGTTATACCGTGCTTGGCGTTATACGCAAGCTGAATTTTCCTGCGTCGGTCGGTTTCCCGAATGGCGCGCTCAATCGAGCCCGTAACATTGTCAGCATACATAAGCACCTCGCCATTCACATTCCGGGCAGCACGGCCAATGGTCTGCACAAGCGATGTTTCGCTTCGCAAAAATCCTTCTTTATCGGCATCAAGAATCGCAACAAGCGAAACTTCCGGAAGGTCGAGACCTTCACGAAGAAGGTTTACACCCACAAGCACATCAAACCCGTCTTTAGCAGTCGGCCCTTTCCGTAAATTCGTTAAAATACGAATTCTGTCGAGCGTCTTCACGTCGCTGTGCAAATACGCCACTTTTATTTTTTTCTCCTCGAGATATGCAGCAAGTTCCTCCGCCATTTTTTTTGTAAGCGTAGTCACAAGAACACGCTCATGTTTTTTAACTCGGTCTTCAATTCGCGGGAGTAAATCCTGCACTTGTCCGCGCGCTGGCAGAATTATTATCTTCGGATCAATAAGCCCCGTCGGTCGGATAATCTGCTCGACTGTCTGGCCATTAGCTATTTTGCTATTAGCCATATGCCCTACGCAAGTCCGTTTCTCATACGGCCCGGGCGTTGCGGATGTATATATCCGCTGGCCAATCCGTTTTTCAAATTCGTCGAATGCAAGCGGCCGGTTATCCGCTGCCGATGGCAATCTGAATCCAAATTCGATAAGCGTCTTCTTGCGCGACCGATCTCCCGCATACATCCCCTGCAGCTGCGGAATACTCATATGAGATTCGTCAATGACTGTCAAAAAATCCGGCTCTCCGGCAAGTGTCTTCGGGAAATAATCCAAAAGCGTATCCGGCGGCTCCCCTGCCGCACGTCCCGAAAGATGCCGGGAATAGTTCTCGATGCCGTGGCAATAGCCAATTTCACGCATCATGGCAAGATCAAACCGAGTCCGCCGCTCAAGCCGCTCCGCCTCAAGAAGCTTCCCTTCTTTTTCAAAATATTTCACGCGTTCGCGCATCTCTGTTTCAATCGCGACAATAGCTCTTTCACGCTCCTTTTTAGGTGTAATAAAATGTTTTGCTGGAGCGATATAAATTTCATTAAGGAGCGGTGTGCCGGGCTTGCCCTGAGCCGCGTCGAAGGGAATAAATCCCGCCACCGGATCAACTTCATAAATCTTTTTTATAATCTTTTCACTGCCTGCCCTGAGCGAAGTCGAAGGGTCCGCAAGTTCAAAATTATATATAACTTCTCGGTCCGGCGGCATAATTTCCCAGTTGTCCCCGCGGAGCCGGTACGTCCCTCGCTTTAAGTCCAAACTCGTGCGAGAAAATTGCAATTCGATAAGTTTCCGCATAAAACTTTTCCGGTCAATTTTATCACCGACTTTGAAATGAAAAATATTCTCCGCATACGCCGCCGGAGCACCAAGGCCGTAAATACAAGACACAGACGCCACCACAATCACATCGCGCCGCGTGAGAAGCGCCATCGTTGCCGCATGCCGCAACTTGTCTATCTCGTCGTTAATGAGCGCCTCCTTGTCTATATAGGTATCGCTCGATGGAATATACGCCTCTGGCTGGTAATAGTCATAATAAGAAACAAAGTAATTGACGGAGTTTTTTGGAAACAATTCCCGGAATTCGTTCGTGAGCTGGGCGGCCAAGGTTTTGTTGTGCGCAATTACGAGCGTCGGCTTCTGGATCTCTTGAATCACATTCGCCACCGTAAACGTCTTTCCGCTCCCCGTAACGCCCAAGAGCGTTTGGTGCTTGAGGCCGCTTTTCACGCCCTTAACCAGGGCCTCAATTGCTTTTGGCTGATCACCTGCCGGCTTATTTCCTCCTGCTGCAAGTTCAAATTTCATTGCATACACACTGTACTTTAGAAAGAAACCTTGGTCAAAAATTGACTTATTTAAAATTGACAGAATATATTTTAAATATTATTCTATTCCCGTTCATTCATAAACAAGCCGGTCACTACGGCTTCATAGGAGACAATAAATTCCAAAGTGAGCTAGTCCGCGAGACTGTGGAGAATCCATATATGAAAAATACCGAAATCGAAGGCATGGGTAGTTGGCAAAAAGAAGCTCGAAATACAACTCTTGAAAATATGGCAGTGGCATATGCTATAAATTGTCCCATAACTCCAGGCATCCTACTCATGCATATTAACAGATACCTGAAAGCGTGTTTCGAATTCGACAGCAATCCCCTTCCAACCCTTCGCACCTATTTTGAAGGTTTTGTCTGGAAATATTTGGAACTGACCGGTCCAAAATATTATGACAATTCCGCTCACGAAAAGGGCTTGGCGCATGTGATCCATAACTCGGATTACATCTTTAACCTTGCCACTAACACCCGTCTTGTTACAGCAACACGGCTGATATTCACCGACGTACATCGTCGAATTTGTTGGGAAGCAAACAATGAATTCGATTCTAAGACGCAAAACTTTAAAGATAACTTTTACACTTCGTGGTGCCGTGAAGCCGTAAAGGCTGGAAAGGGCCATATATTTTGTCTTGCGCAAGGCGAACCACTCCAACTCAAAGAAATCCAGAATTAATTTCTAAAAGCAAACCTCAACCGCACGTCAGAAATGACGTGCGACTTTTTTTATAATTGCTATAATACTTCCATGAAACTTCTTCTCACCTCTGCCGGACTTATAAATCAATCTATACGAAGCGCTCTCGAAGAACTGGTCGGCAAACCGCTCGATGAAGCCAAACTCGCATTCATCCCAACCGCAGCAAATGTTGAGAAGGGTGATAAAGAATGGCTTATCAATAATCTTTCAGACGCGAAAAGCATGTTCTTCTCTGTGGACATCGTGGACATTTCGGCCATCCCGAAAGAGCTTTGGCTCCCCCGCCTTGAAGACGCGGAAGTATTGCTTTTCGGCGGAGGAAATACATTCCACCTCATGCACTGGATAGAAAAATCCGGGCTCAAAAAATTACTTCCGAAACTTCTCAAAACGCGAACATACGTGGGTATCAGCGCCGGAAGCATCGCGGCAGGCCGCACGCTTCTTACGAGCGATTCGGATCGGCTCCTCTACTACGAAAATGAAGCGGTGGGATATACGAATGACAAAGGCCTCGGTCTGGTTAATTTTCACATCCGCCCGCATTTAGATTCTCCCTATTTCCCAAATATCCGTGAACAACTTTTAGAAACACTTTCAAAAGAAATCAAAGAACCGCTCTACGCCATCGACGACGAAACGGCAATCCAAGTGATGGACGAAGTTAAATCCGTAATCTCGGAAGGAACGTGGAAAAGGTTTAATTAATTTTAATCCTCTGATCACAATAAAAAGCCGCTCCGATTTGGGGTCGGAGCGGTTGAGATTATTTTTTGAATCCGCTACGGAGTGGTTTTTGGCTTGCTGCTATCCTCGACGTCAATATAGTAGGCCGTCCGCATGGAGAAATCCCCGTGCGAGAGTGTGAGCCAGAAGCGATGCTTGCCGCCGAAGGGAGTGAATAGGAAACAGCCTGAAGCGATTCGCCCCACCAGTGCCGGCGTTACTCGTGAGACGATATATCTCTCTTTCTCAAAAGCAGGTTTGAATGGCGCGGAGAAGCAGGCGCCCTCAAGCTCAAGCTGGATGGATATTTCGGAAGCCAACTTTAGAAAAGCTTCCGCGTCGGCCGCATCGGGACATTCAAATGAGATTGTCGCAGCCGCTTCTTCAGCTTTATCTAATGCAAGAGTCCATTTCAGGGGACCACAGCCCACGCGAACATATACGCTTCCGCGAAGCTTGCCCGCCGCCCTCAAGTGCATCCCGAATTCCTGAACGTCGCGGTTTTGCTCCTTTTCGTCTTGATCGAGAAGCCGTACCGCAGCTCCAAGGAATCCTACGATCCTGCTCGCCGCAAAGGGATCGGCGGAATTTTTTTCGAGCTGCATTTTACCCTGAAGGTGATGCTCTAAAATTTCGGCAATGATCGGCCGGAAGTGATGATCTCCCGCCTGCACCACGCGGCGGATTGCCCGCTCCACATCTTGCCAATCCAGCGTCTCGGAATATCCATCGGGACGCTTGCGTTCCAGGAAATCCCGGAGGCGGAATTCTATGTTTTTGCGGTACCGCAGATGGCACCAATAAAGATAGGGAAAGCGCCGCACTGCTTTGTTCGCGGGATCTTCTCGGCTGCATGACAAAAGCCCTTCGTCGAATAAAAACCGGAATGCCCGAATGACATCGCGGTCAAGCCGAGGATCGCGAGCAGTATCGCTCGCAGCGTACCATTCAAGCAGAGCGGTTTTGGCCTCGAAAGGATAGCTTCCAACATACACCGCCCGAATGAGACTTTCAATCCATGCCGGAGTAAGATTGCCGCCGTCCACGGGGCATCGCACCAAAACCCGAACGGCTTCCATAAATTCTTTTTCGGTGCGCACCAGCGAGAGTATTGCCTCGCCGGGGTAGCAGTGGATCATTCGATACAGTTCTTCTTCATTTATGAGTTTCGGCAATGCGAGTATCGGCCGATCGGTTTCTTCCGTAGTGTTTTCTTTACCTGTATTCATCTGTTTTCTCCACCCGAGCTATCGCCCGGGATTTGGTTGAGATTTGTCCGCGCGAATGTGCCGCACGAACGTATGTTTTCAATTTGCACGCCCGCACACGCAGGCACTTTACTTTTACGCCCCCTCGCCTGAACTGTCAATGCAATCGACAGCGGAAACGCATTGTGCTATCCTGCTCGTAGTTTTCTTGAGAACGAGAACTGCTGACAGAGAACAAACACCACCCGAACCAAAAGGATAGTTATGAAAGTAAATCTAATCGAAACGTCGCCTGGCTCTCTTGGCGAAATGGAACTTACATCGGAAAGCCCGGCTGAACGCGAGAAGCTCACGTCAATCGCAAAAAGCGGCTTCTGCATTTACGCGCCGGGCAACGAGTTAGTTGTGCGCGCCAAAGTCATTTCACTTGCCTTTGAAAAGCGGCTTAAAGCTTTCGTGGATGAGACGGCGATGAGCAATGCTTTAGTTTTGGATTTTTGCGCGGCACTTCAGAAAATTATAACCCCCGGAAGACCGGACACGGATGACGCCGACTTCCGACACCTCGACGGCGCCATCGCCGATACCCTTACCCGACTCGAGAAATCGCTCGACGTGCGCCTACGGACGAAAGTGCAAGAGCTGCGACAAAAAATTCAGGAGGAGATGGCGGCAATCATTGCGGAAGACGAAAACATGTAGTATTTTTTGGCGACAATCTAAAAACAAAAGATCCCCTCCCCGTTCTTACGCGGAGGGGCTTTTCATTTCAATTCCAATAAATTTTTGCGTTCATAGACAGCGCCTGCAATATACGTTATTCTACAAATAGTTTTTTGAAACCGATTAACAATCAACCAAAGTAACGATATGAACTCTGAACGCATCAGAAAACCAAAGGAGTTTTCCCTACCTCGGCCAAGTACGATTACCATATGCCGCTGCTGCGGAGAACTAATACCGAAAAACGACAAGGCCGCAAACCAGCATGTCTGTGAGAGGTGCGAGTTCCTGGTATCAAATCTGGAGCCGGAAAACGACCCGCTGGCATCCCTATTTTGCCAAGTGGCCTGCGAAAAGTGCGGCAGTAATGATACGGTCCTCGAACAAGTAGGCGGCGAGGCCTATGGCTGCCTTGCCTGCGGTTGGTGGCGCCCCTACACATTCCCTCTCCTCGAACAACTCCTTAGAGAAATTAACGAAAGGAAGAGAGTATGAATAAAAAACCGCGCCGTTCGGCGCAGTTCTGGATATGTGTCGCATGCTCGGCGCTCGCGCTCGCCTTCGGGCTCTTCTGGCTCTTCCGCTGGATCATCGGCCCGGAAGTGATTGACAACCCGGTGCTCACAGCCGCCGTAAGCTTCGTCTCGGTGGCTCTCGGATCGCTTCTCGTGTGGACCATGGAATTCTGGGTCCTCGTCATAGTGATGATATACCTGGCGCTCTACTGCCGATTCTCGGAAACGAAAGGGAAAGGCTATTAAAAATCTTTCGCCCTCGCCGCAATACACGTTGCGGCGAGATTTTTTTAGGCACTCATCGTGATCCCGCAGGCGGAGTGATCGTAAGCTCGGGTCCGAAGTCGGACACGCCAGAGGGAGTGATAACCCGCATTTTATATTTCAGATCATCGAAGACCGGCTGGGCCGTATTGTCAAGAAATTCAGTTGTGTCGGGAGACAGGGTGGCGCGAAGCGAATAAGATCCTTCGGTGCCTGTTCCGATCCACCGCCACAGCTCAAGGGCACTCACGCCGAGGTTGCAGGGAATGCTCGGCCATTTCACTTTGACTGAATAATTCGAAACATCTGCAGACAAACCTCCGGGCGCAGTTGCGGTGCTACGGCAACCTTCAAACTTGGCCGCGAGGTACTTTTCTTGAGCATCAATTTGAGCATCGCTCAAAGCAGTTGTGTACATGAGGATCCCTTGGTAAGCGGCATTGCCTGTTTGGCTTCGGTCTTCGTTTGGCAGCCAGTCCTTTTTCGCTCCAATACGGAAAAAGGTGTCTATCGCAGTCGGTTGGCCGAAGAAAGAATAGAGGTCTACATCCGTCTCGGGACTCGTGTCGAGGGTAAAGCCGTTCAGCCGAAGACTCATCGGAATGCCTGTGCCGAAACGAATCGTCGCGATATAGTGCGTGCCTAAAACGACGGGGGCGCTCACTGTCCCGCCTCCTCCCGCAAGGGAATTGAAAACGATGGTCTTGTTGCGATAGACAAGCGACAGACCGCTTTGAGTAAAACTGTAGGTGCCGTCATCGAGGATTGCATTCATGGAAAACAATTCGACGTTTTCCGGGACATTTTTCGGTAGCCAGAAGGCGAAGGTAAGGGTGCCGTCTTTCTTGAACGCGTAAGCTGGAAGAACCGACTCCCTGAGTTCCGCATTGTCTTCCACCGTTGTTTTGACAGACGAGATAGTATCGTTTCCATACGGTTCGTAGAGGGGTGCGTTGTTGCTCTGTCCGGTTGTGTAGAAGGAGTTACCGCTATACCGATTGCTTTTGACTTGCCAGG
>CAYQKB010000025.1:0-16889 GCA_964418085.1 uncultured Candidatus Saccharibacteria bacterium | reverse complement strand
TATGGACTGTCTTCGAGCGTTTGGCGAAGCGGGCGTAAAGACGGTGCTTGTTGCAGGAAGCGATCAAGAGTATGGCCAGACGGGGAAAAAGAAAAATGAAAACGCACCGTTCAACCCGCACAATATGCTCTTTGCGGCGAAGGCGGCACTCTATCTTATGGGCTCGAAAATTGCCGAGCAGTATAAAATGAATCTCATTTGGACGCGGATATTTTTTGTCTACGGGCCGGGTCAGCGAAGTAAGGCGCTCATTCCGTATTTGGCGGATTCGCTCCGAGCTGGAAATATTCCTGAAATTAAAAATCCCTACGGTGCAAATGATTTTATCTACGTCGGGGACGTTTCACGCGCTATCCGCATACTTGTAGAACACGCACCAAAAAGCCCGAACGAAGTTTACAATATCGGTTCAGGGAAATTAACACCTACCGCAAGTGTGATAAAAGAAGTATTCGCGTTCTTTAACAAGCCCGCGCCAAACTTTCCTCCCAAGGCAAAGACGCAGATGGTACTCAAGGGCTCGTACGCGGATATCAAAAAAATTAAAAGGGATATCGGCTGGAAGCCGGAGATTGGCGTAAAAGATGGAATCAAAAAGATGCTTACGGAATTAAATAAAACCCAATGATTGCTTCACGCGTACGGCATACCGGTTTTGTGGTGAGGAATTTAGAAAAATCGCTGAAATTTTATCGCGATGTTTTGGGTCTTACCGTGTACAAGCGCGAAACGGAACAGGGGGACTATATTGAAAAACTTGTCGGCATCAAGGGTGTGCGCGTGGAATGGGTGAAATTAAATGTCCCCGAAGGAGGTTTGATAGAGCTTCTTCAATATCACTCGCATCCAGACACAGAAGCTTCAAAAAACCCGGAGTCGCTTCCTTCAAATAAAGTGTCTTCGGGGCATATCGCGCTTACGGTGAAGGATCTTGACGCGCTCTACCAAACGCTCGTGAAAGGTGGCTACAAGTGCAACTCTGCGCCGCTTCCCGGGCCGACAGGCAAGACAAAAATTTTATACGCTCACGATCCCGATGGCATCATTCTTGAGCTTGTGGAAGATTTAAAATCCCGTTAGAGATTAACCATGTATGTTTTACACATATGTTATTGAAAACAAGAATAAGCAGTGGTACACAGGATATACCGGTGATTTACGGAAACGCTTTAACAAGCACAATACGAAAAAATCTACATATACAAAATATCGAGGACCATATAAACTGATTTATTATGAAGCGTGTCTATCTGAAGAAGATGCAAGGTCGAGAGAAAAATATCTAAAATCTGGCATGGGTGAACGCTACATCAAAAATAGGTTAAAGCATTTCCTATCTCTAACGGGATGAAATAAAAAAACATGGAACAAAGCAAACTCGTTACCGTCGGCGTGCCGACGTACAATCGCGGGAAAACGTATCTTCGATCTACGCTCGAGTCTATCTGCAGCCAGACATATAAGAATCTGGACATCGTTATTTCCGACAACGCCTCGAAAGATAATACGCAAAGCGTGTGTGAGGAATTCGCAAAAAAGGATTCGCGCGTCCGGTATATCCGCCAGAAGACAAACATCGGCCCGACGGCGAACTTCAACGTGCTTCATAAAGAGGCGCGCGGCGATTATTTTGTTCAACTGTGTGACGACGATGTCTTACTGCCCACCTTTGTCGAAAAATGTGTTGCTCGTATCGCGGCGCATCCCGAGGCGGCAGTCGTGATGACAAATTTTGTGGAGTTTGACGACAAGGGGAGGGAGGCCGCCTTCGATCCCAAAAAGTTTGCGCCGTCGGCGAAAGACCTCTATGGACGGCTAAAGCAATTCATCCTCATGTTTGAAGGCGCGGGCAAAGACCGGCTTATGTGGGGGCTCTGGCGAAAAGAAGTGGTAACGCTCTATTCGTTCGACGAGCGGCCGTTCCCAGATCCGCCGGGCTGGGATTTCGAGGACATGAGCCTGGTATTTCTTGGGCTCACGAAAGGACATTGTGAATTGATCGACGAGGTATTATTCCGCAAGCGTGCGGAAGGCGCTGCGCTCGACGCGCCTCGTCACAAGGGGATTATAAAAAGATTGTTCGACACGCTGGTGCACAGCCGCCTGCGGAGACTCTTCAAGCCATTCTTCTACAAGCGGATGGGCATCATTATGTCATGCGAGGGACTTACAGTCATTCAAAAAATAAAACTGTTGCTCTGGACATTATTTGTGATGAGCCGGCTCTTCTGGGACAGGAAAATATAGAGTAATCACGAATAACACAAATAATGACAAATAACACGAATGAAATACAGTCGGAAAAGAAAATTCTTTTTAAAGACTTGAGCTATGCAATAGTTGGAGCAGCTTTCGAAACTTTTAATGAACTCGGATGGGGTCTTTCGGAGAAAATATACCAATCAGCTCTCGAAAAAGAGTTGCAGAAACGTGGCATTAAATTCAAGCGTGAAGTTTATATTCCCCTCGATTATAAAACTGAGCGGATAGGGAAATATTTTGCCGACTTTATCATAGAAGAAAAAATTATTCTTGAATTAAAAGTAATTTCAAAATTGGGGTATACTCATGTGAAGCAAGTTCTTGGATATCTGAAAAGTTCAAATACCGAGCTTGGCATTTTAATATATTTTACTCGAGATGGAGTCAAATACCGCCGGGTATTAAACTATCCAATTTGATCCCATTCGTATTATTTGTTTAAATTCGTATTGTTAGCGATTACTCCATAACTATTCGTATTATTTGTTTAAATTCGTATTATTCGCGATTACTATATGAAGATACATTTAACGGGAACAGAGTGGCACGGCGCGACAACGTTCAATCTCGAGCGGGCGTTTAAAGATCTCGGCCACGAAGTGCTATTTTTCGACAAGCATCCGAAAAAGCGCGACCGCGTGCTTAAAAATATCGCGGTGCGGCTTTCGCGAAAGCCCTACGGCGTTGAGCAGATTTTCAACGAGCGGAGAAGTAAAGAATGGCTCAAATCTGTACAAGAATACGCGCCCGACCTCATCTTTATCGAAGACGCCCCATATCTTTCTATTGATTGCATTTTAAAAGCGAAGGAACTCAAGAAGCCGATTTTTTATTACCTTACCTCGCCTCCGTACGGCTCTGGCGCAAGGGAACAGCTCTTTGCACTCCAGTATGTTGACGAGCTTTTTTGTATTGACGAAGAGTGGTCAAAAATCGCCGCGCAGTTTTACCCTCCTTCGCAAAAGGAGGGTAACCCCTCGAAGCTCGAAGAGCGAAGTGGGGTAGCTTCGGAAGGGCTTCGCGCAAAGCCGATTCACCATCTCCCGCTCGCCGCAAGCCCCAAGGATTTCTTCCCGATCGCCGGCGCGGAAAAAAAGTACGACGTTGCCTATATTGCAAGCGTTCCCGAGCAGAGTCCGGACGGCCTTATGCGAGCAAACCTGGTGAACCAAATTCCCGAAAAATATTCTGTGGTTGCCTCCGGCAGCGGCTGGAACTATTGGCTGAAATATTTCCCATCTCTCGCCTCGAGAATTCAGTCGAGTTCGTCCATTCCGATTTCAAAAATGAATGAAGTGTTCAATGAGTCAAAAATAGTTATCAATTTCCACTCCACCGGCCACACGGCGTCAATCTCCGCGCGTACGTTTGAAGTAGCCCTAGCTGGCGGTTTCCAGATTGCGGACTATAGGAAAGACCTCGACAAATTAGTCCCGCCAAATTTAATTCCGATTTTTGGCAACTTGAAAGAAATGAACGAGCTTATTGCCCATTGGTCTTCTCCCGCGCATGAAAAAGAGCGGCAAGAAAAATCCCAAAAACTCCGCGACCATGTTTTGGCGCACCACACATGGGAGCATAGGGCGAAGGAAGTGTTGAAGATATATGAGGGCGGTCGAAAGTAAAATTTCAGAAAATATTTTGTGGATAATAATTTATTCTGGCAAGCGAACTTTTGGGGAATAGTCGGCACGCTGTTTGGTATTTTTGGACTTTTAAATCGTTTATGTTTTCGAGCGAAGAAGAGCTGGAAAGGACAATCCTGGGATATTTTAATTGAGCTTTATAAATACCCGTACCAGAAAATTGCCCGCAGATACGCGTACTTAACCCAGAAAATAAGGCGCATCTTCTCGTCAAGAGTTAAACCCGCGTCGAGAAAAATATATTTACATAGTTTCAGGGAATATTTCGTCGCCTGCAGGCGATTGGCAAGAAAGTTTTTTATCTTCGTTTTCAAATCAGTGCTTTTCTCGATTTTTTTTCTGATTTCATGCCACTCCTCTAAAGTTTCATATGTATAGTCGGCGGGGAGATCGGCGAGATCTTTAAGAGAGAGTTTTTTATTCGCCGTATAGAGCGGGGATTGCACAAGCCCGCGTTTGAAAAAAAGGACATCAGGAACGTTTGCGAAATATCCTGCAAGCAGTGATCGAAACACATAGATCATGTCGCCGTGGCAATCGCCGAGAGACAGGGTGTCTTGTGGGGTGCGCTTTTTCCACAAGCCATAAATCATGGTTATCTTTCCATTTTGCGCGCGGTTCAAAATATATGTCTTGATGCGCGTATAGGCATCGTGCGCAAACGGGAAATATTTCTCCGGAGAAAGTTTTATTATTTTTCCGGTGTCATCGAACGCGCAAAAATTTGGGAACACCATAGTAGCACCCGGGCCTTGCCCTGAGCTTGCTTGCGGTGAGTCTGCCTGCCCTGAATCTGATTGAAGGGTCGAACTCGTCGAAGGGTCCTCGCGGAATCTTTGGATGCACGCTTCTATAAACCGCGGATGCCAGAAATCGTCGCACGCCGCCCAGGCGAAATAATCTCCGCGGGCCTCCTTTCGTATGAAATCATAATTGCCATAGCTGCCGATATTTTCTTTTTGCCGGATATAGCGAATGCGCTTATCTCGCGCGGCGTATTCCTCGCAGATTTTTTGCGTATCGTCGGTTGAGGCGTTGTCGGAGATAATGAGCTCAAAATTTTTGTAGGTTTGCCCAAGAAGGGAATCGAGTGCGCCTTTTAAATAATCGCCGCCATTCCGCACGCAGAGTCCTATACTCACTAAATAGTCGTTGTTCATAGCTTTATTATAATAGAGTAATCACGAATAATACGAATTGCAATCAATAATGCGAATTTAAGATATTCTTCTCCATTATTATTCCTGATTACTCCTTATTCGAATTATTTGCCTCCATTCGCGTTATTCGCGATTACTATTAGCGACTACTCTTTATTCGCGTTATTATTAATTATTCGCGTTATTCGCGATTACTATGCATAAACTCAAAAATTTCCTCTTTGGCGAGCATTCGCTTCGGCAAACCCTCGCGAAAAACAGCTTTTGGCTGACGGTGACCAATATCGGAGGCAATCTGATAAAGATGATTGTCGTGATTTACGCCGCGCGGCTTTTGGGCGCCACCGAGTATGGTTTATTTTCTTACGCATTGGGTGTTGCCGCAACGTTTACAATATTTTCCGATTTGGGTTTAAGCTGGTTGATTGCAATTCACTTGGTTCAGCGAGAAAAAACTCAAGAAGCATATCTCTTAACTGTTATGCTTCTTCGGGTGAGTTTTGCACTTGCTGTTATTGTTCTTACTGTTGCCGTTGGACCTTTGATTGTTAAACTTCCTGATGCAAAACTTCTTATACCAATAGCGGCACTAATTATGTTTTTCGAAGACGGGCGATCGCTTCTCACGAATTTTGCCCGTGCAGAAAACAGAATGGATAAGGAAGCCTTCGGTTACATCGTCGCCAATATCTTGATTGTTGTCTTCAGTCTTATTGGTTTGAGATATTCTTCGACTGCGTGGATGTTGATGTTGATGTATCTGGTAGGTAATGCGTTGGGAGTGTTGGCTATGCTTGCTCCGGTACGAAAAAGCGTCAAGGAAATGTTCCACAAGTTTCAAGGGTTTCGATTCAGTTTTGCTATTGCTAAAGATATTCTCGTGGTAGCAATTCCTTTTGGCCTTGCAAGCGCTTTGTCTACTTTTATGTTGAATACGGATACGCTTATTATTGGATGGTTTCGAACAGCAACCGACCTTGGATATTATGCTGCAGCATTGAGGCCGATTTCTGCTTTCTCTCTTATTCCAACTATTTTGGTTGGGAGTTCTTTGCCGCTTATCGCTCGCTTGGCAAAAGAAGAAAACCGAGATCTTCTAAAAAAACTTATTGAACGCTTAATTGCGGTCTCTTTCGCTGTCGTGCTCCCGCTCGCTGTAGGGGGTATTATTCTTGCATCACCCATAATCCATTTTTTGTATGGCAAAGAATATGCGGGAGCGATAGTGTCCTTTCAGTTGCTCTTTGTAACGCTCGCAATAACATACCCAAGTAGTATTGTGAACAATCTTATTTTCTCATTTAAAAAGTTGAAAATTTTTACTCTTGCCATGATTGTAGGGGCATTGGGAAATGCGGTACTTGATCTCCTGTTCATTCCGCCCTTCGGTATTGCTGGTAGCGTTGTCGCAACTATTGGCACCCTTATAATTATTAACAGCTATGTTTGGCATAAAGCAAAAGAAATACAACCATTTGCTATAATGCCACAGTTGTCGCGGATTCTTGTCGCCACCAGCCTTATGGCTTTATGTACGTTCGTGCTTCAGCTTGCTTCGATAAACTTTTTTATAAACATTATCATTTCGGCAGTGATATATCTATGCGTATTAGTTGTTGCTCGAGAACCACTTTTTAAAGATGTGAGGGCACTTCTCCACTTCCAATAATAAAATTTTTCTAAATTTGCTTGTCCACACATCCAGCATTGCTTTTTTTAATGGCTAGCATATGGTTAGTGTATGATAAACTCTAACAATAAGTGGGCCGTTCTTTTGGGCATGGGAGTGCTTGCGTACGCCGTGTCGTTTGGGGCTACGCCGATTGCACTTGCTCTCACGGTTACAACCACCGGAAGCACGTCGACGTTTATTAGCGTTTTTGTTAATAATGTAGCCACACTTGGATATTCGAGTTTTACTTTTGTAAGTTCTACGAAGCTTTTCACAGTGAATGGCACGAGTTCTCTTCAGGGGGTAACATTTACAAATGCCACAGGTACTGGAAATCTACAGTCGGCAACGCTTAACGTGACTGGCCTTTCCACTCTCCAAGGCTTTGCCTTCACGAATTCGACTGGGACTGGAAATTTGCAAATTGCCACATTTACGGTGACCGGGAAATCATCTCTCCAATCTGTTTCTTCCACAAATCTCACGGCATCGGGTTATATTCAAGGATCAAGCTTGAATATTTCAGGACAGTCGTCGCTCGCATCGGTTTCTTCGACGAATTTTAGTAGCACAGGATATGCCCTAGTAGCCGGCGACTTCAATGTTTCGGGGCAGACAACGCTTGTTTCGGCTTCAACAACAAACATGTCCGCTTCGGGCTACGGTCTTTTCCCGACGCTCGTATTTACGAATGCAAGCGGAACCAACCTCACTGCAAACGGATATCTTCAAGGGGGATTGCTAAATATCTCAGGCACCTCGGCGTTACAAGGTGTGACATTTGCGAATGCTACGGGTACAGGCAATCTGCAAGTCGGAACGCTTGTTGTGACGGGTACAAGCACATTGAATTCTTTCGTGTTTATAAATCCTCTTGGTGCCACAAGTGGCGGTACGGGACAGAATTCTTATGCGAAGGGCGATCTTTTGGTCGCATCCGCAAGCACTACGATTGCGAAATTAGGGGTTGGCTCAAGCGGTCAAGTGCTTATGGCGAGTTCAACGGCCGCAAATGGAGTTTCTTGGGAAGCGCTACCAATATCTTCGGCTCAGAACGGTTTAACTTTATCTGTTACATTTGGGGAAGATGTGAATACTGGAGACGCTGTTTATATGAGCGACGGATCAACCGAATCGGCTAAACATTTTCAGGTTGATGTTGGAAGTACGCTTACTACGAATTTGGTTTCGTACTATAAGTTTATAAATAATGCAAACGATTTTTTTGGTTCTAATAATCTTACGATAAGCGGCCCTTCGTATTCGGCAGATGGGCCAGATGGCGGTAGTGGAAACTCTTATGATTGGGGGAGTTCAGATTTAAACAATAATGTAATGACTCTTGGCAGTGCGATTGTCGGTGACACATATTCTATTTCTGTTTGGGTAAAACGCAATGGCAGTCCTACTAATGCTTACATCGTGGACCAAGTTAATCAAAATCAAATACAGATTTATAGTGGTACGAGTCCAGCGTATGTTGTTCGTGCTGATTCTACGAATGATAGCAATGCGGAAGTACCGAACGGCAGTTGGTCGCATATTGTGATCACAAGAAGCGGTATTAGCGGTGTATTGAAAATTTATCAGGATGGAGTACTAACAAAGAGCGGAACTGCGACAGCTAATACGCCCGGCAATCTCTATATAGGAAATCATAATGGCGGTGGCACTGGATGGGTTGGTAAAATAGCAGAACTTGGATTTTGGAACAAGGTTCTATCCTCGCAAGAAATCACAGATCTTTATAATAGCGGACAGGGACAAACAATGATTCCGGCAATGAACAATGGAACTGCCGGGAAAGTCTATGCGGCGAGTGCAGCTGATCATATTTATTCCAATGGATTTATCGGGTTTGCTGTTGCAACTACGACTGCAGGCAATGTCGGTAATGTAGTTATCGGCGGTATTACGAATAGCGTGTCTATAAATCTTAATGCAGGTAAGCAATATTATCTTGGCAACTCTTCGGGGACATTAAGCACGATCCCAGGAGCAGTTACAAGAAAAGTGGGAATAGGTATTAATACAACTACGCTGGATATTACGAATATTTGGTAATTATCAATTCGAAGATCAATAAAAATGATAATAAACAGGGAATTAAAAGACAAAATAAAGAAGCGATTTCCATTTTTGAGGCCAATTTATTCAGTTTTAATAAACTGGCGATTAAAGTTGATGAAGTGGCGCCCGGCGTATGATTCAAATGGTTTGATAACCGATAAACTCGCTGAATTTAGAAAAGACCCGAGATTTAGAAGGAGCTTTGATACAGCGCTCAAGGCGGGGCATCACTTCATCATGCCGGATGAGTGGAAAGACTATATTGCTTGCTGGGCAGCGGAACACGGAACACGTCTTGAGGGAGACTTTGTAGAGTGCGGGGTGGCAAAAGGAATGACGAGCCGGGTGATCATGGAATATTTGAATTTCCAGAACTTAAACAGAAAATTTTATCTCATAGATACCTATAACGGTCTTGATAAGAGATATCTTACTGATTTCGACAAAGATAGGCAGTTCGGTTATCCGGAAATGTATGACTTTGTTAAAAATGCGTTCGCAAAATTTTCAAATGCAATAATTGTAAAGGGGGCAGTGCCTGAAGTGTTGGAAAAAGTACATGTAGAAAAGGTTGCATATATTCATATCGACATGAACTGTATGATCCCGGAAATAGCTGCCGCAGAGTTTTTCTGGCCGAAGATGTCCCATGGAGCAATCATGCTTCTCGATGATTACAACTATCGTGGTTTTGATGAACAGCGTATTGGGTTCGATAAGTTTGCGAAAGAAAAAAATGTGTCTATTCTTTCCCTGCCTACTGGTCAGGGAATGATAATAAAACCTTAGTTAGCATTTCCTGTTTTTTATAATATGGATTGCGGTGGGAATAAAAGAGGTAAGTATTATTACAGCGATAATCGGCAATAAATATTTATCGATGTTGGGTATTAGATTTCCGAGGAAGTATCCGATAAGTGTTATACAAACGGCCCAGATAAATCCGCCCAAAAGATCGAATAAAAAAAATGTTTTTCGATCCATGTTCCCGACTCCAGCGAGAACAGGGATGAATGCCCGGACGACCGGAAGAAATCTCGCGAGTATGATGCTTTTCACGCCGTGCTTTGCGAAGAATGCCTCGGCAACCGCGACATTTTTTTTATGGAAGAAAAAAGATTCTTCCCGGTTAAAAACGCGTGGTCCGAATTTCTTGCCGATTAAATAACCCAGATTGTCTCCGCCGATTGCCGCAAAAAAAAGCAGGGGAACCAGAATGAAAATATTCAGATAACCCTGCGACGCCAAAAATCCCGCAGTAAAAAGCAGGCTGTCTCCGGGTAGGAAGAATCCCAAAAGCAGGCCGCTCTCCGCGAAGATGATTGCAAATACGCCGAGATATCCGGCTGTTTTTACGATTGTGAGGATGTCGAACATATGATTTATGTTGAAGACTTTAGTGGTGCCGTAACTGTTTTATAAAGGCAAAAGTTCGTCGAGCAATCAAGCGCCTGCAATTTATTTTCGTCGATAAATGTCTGCGCTGTTTTCACCGCCGTAGCATTGTCTTTGCGCGGGTCGTGATTGGCGAACAGAGTTTCAAGTTTTTGCTTGAGTGGAGGAATAGATTTTACAATCTCTACGCCGGTTGCAACTGCAAAGCTTATATCCCGGGTGCTATCCCAAAAAGTGTCCGTATAAAAAGTTTGCGTGACGGAAAACATCAAAACCTGATTTTGGTAGCTTTCTGGTTTGCGAATCAGGAAATAAGTATAACCCGGGCAGGGGAGGTCCGCTACCTTCATGCCGGGGGTGAGATACGGCTTTGCGTTCGATGGGCTTCCGCAGATGCCGGTTGTAAGGGGTACGGCGGTGCTCGCCCGTCGGAAAAGCGCGAAGTCATCCGGAGCGAATGCAGTGTAGGAAAAAAGCATGTATGAATACCAAATGCAGCTCGCGACAAACAATATGAGTATGGATTTTGTCTGCCATATGTTTCGCACGCGGCTCATTCCGTATCCGGCGAGAAGCGCAATCGCGGGCATGATATAGAGTCCGTAAAATTGATGTACGGTTGAGTGATAATAGAAGACTATATAGGTAAGCAGCCCGGGGCTCAAAAGAAGTAACAAAAAAAGAATTTTCCCCTTATCTTTTTTATATGCCGAAAAGTACGAGATGATGCCGACGAGCGCGAGAATTAATCCGACTTCGGAAAAGCCAACGAGATCAAAGTTAAGCCGCATGTTCAAAAAGCGCGGTATGGCGAGCAGAGTGGCATTCCCGGCGTCCCTATCCAAGAAAACTATCTTGAGGTAGACGAACGGGTTCATGTGAACGACGCTCCAGATTTGTAAGAGGGTTGCGGAGAGGGAAGCGGCGACCGCAGCTATCATTGAAAATAACACAGCCTTTTTTTGCGGATATTCTTTTATAAGCGCGACATACCACCACGCCGCCGCCGCGGCAAATAAAAATGTCCAGTCGGAAAGCCCTCCGAGGAATGTTATCGCGCATATGCCGATCAGATATTTTTTTTGTCGTTCCTGCTCAAAACATATAACGGCGAGAAAAAGCGCGAGTATAAAAAAGAGTGCCAGGTAATCGTTTGTGAAGAGGCTGCCGTAAAAAACGCTCATCGGGAAAAAAGCGTAAAAAAGCGAGCTTATTGCCGTAAGCCACGGTGTTTTAAAAACGCGGCCAATCAATTTCCAAAAGACGACAAGCGAGAGAAGTGAGAAAAGTATGGGTGCCAGTCGGGTTTGCCATTCGCCGACGCCGAAGAGCCAGTATAAAAATGCCGTGGGTGCAATAAAAAGCGATGGGTGATTAAGGAAAAAATCTTTGGTTACGCCGGGGAGGATGCCCACGTTGCTTGCGAGCGTCATCATTGCGAATTTGAGCTCGAGCGGCCCGTGAATCAGCCAGTTCCACGCCGCAATACTGTATGTGCCGTCAAATTCATCGCTCGGCCGTAAAAGCGGCTCGTTTATTTTGTATGTGAGCATGAGTGCATATATGACAAGAAGACTGATCAAAAAAAAGCGTTGCCGCGGTGGAGTAAGATAAGTATTCAGTTTTTCCTGCCAGTGTGGAGTGCTTGTACTCATAGGCATTTAATTATATCTAATCAAAAAGGAAAGAGGGAGGTGCTTTCGCATCCTCCCTCGATTTTGTTTAATGAACTTCTCTTATGCCCGACCGAGCGTACGGTTTGGTACGGGCGGGCTTCGCCCGACTCACAATGATAACCTGTTCCCGAACAGCGCTAGCTTTTTATCCACGGTCTCCCTACGCAACACCATATTTTTCTTTCATATACGCACGAAGCGACTCCTTCCAGGGAGGAAGTTTGGGAAACCGGGTGGTGGCGAGTGCGCTTGATGCCGGTCGCGGTGCCTTGAGTATGCTCGCCCGCGAAGCTTTTGAAAAAAGTTTTTCTGTGTCGTCTCGCCCAAAAATCTTTGCAATTTCTTGCGCGATTTCGAATCGCGTCGCATCGGTGTCGGACGCGTCCGGTGCAAAATGATACACGCCGAATGGATATTTTTCTTCAATAAGCTTTTTGGCGTGTTCCGCAATATCTTTTCCCCAGGTCGGAATTCCTCGTTGGTCGTCGGCGACCGCGAAAACACCGTTCGGCTTCATAACATGTTCCGCGACAACATCTACAAATGTTTTTTTAAATTCCGAGTATATCCAGGATGATCGTATGACATATGTCGCAAATCCTTTCCCGCCTAAAATACCGTGAGTACATCTCTCGCCATAATATTTTGAGCGGGCATAGACATTAATCGGAAAAGATTCTTCGTCTTCGCGCGGATTTGCGTCGAACTCGCTTCCGAAAATATCCGAACTGCTGAATTGTACGAAAATTGTGTTCTGTAGTTTTAGTGTCCGAAGCGTGTCGGCTATAAAAAGGGGACAGAGCGTATTTACCCTGTACGCCCTCTCCGGGTCTTCTTCACACGCATCTACATTTACAAGCACAGCGGCATTCAAGATGATGTCGGGCTTCATGTCGCAAATAATCTTGAATATCGCCTTCTGGTCGCTGACATCCGTTTCGATGTGGGCTGGCGCTATCACTTCATAATCGCTGGAGAAGGAGCGCGCAAGTTCCTTGCCAAGCATTCCGCTTCCGCCAAATAGCAAAACCTTCTTCATGAGTATTTAAACAACAATTCCGTTAAGCCGGAAAAATTCGTCAAAAACAGTTTTTATATATTGTATGTCAGCGCCGGACAGATGTTCATGGCTCGCAATATAGAATCCGTTCTCGTTAATAAAGTGGCTTACCGGATATGCCGCGCTCAAGTCGCCAAACAAGTCCTGTATATATGGCTGGTTGATGAGCGGAAGCATATATCTGGTTTCGACATTGTGGTCCTCGAGAAATGACACCATTTCGTCGCGGGTAATCGAATCGCTTGTGACGACGATCGGGAACATCATGAATGCATGGCTCGAGTACGCCGGGATTTCCGGTAGCTGAAGATGTGAGGAATATTTTTTGAGATGCGAAATATATGACGGCGCGATACGGTTTCTTTTTTCAATCGAAGTGTGTATGCCGTCATGAAGCGCTGCAAGTCCGAGTGCCGCCTCAAATTCCGTTGCGCGGAAGCTGTATCCGGGTCTGATGAAATTAAATCGCCGTTGGACTATCTCCGTGAGTTTATTTTTATCTGCAACCTTGTCGTCGTCCATCGTAATATAGATGCCGTCGCGGCCGTGGTTCATCAAGCTTCGCAAGAGCGTCGCAAGCTTCGGATCATCGGTGAGTGCAAACCCTCCCACGCCGGTGGTCAAAATATGAGCCTGATATGTCGAGAAGCAGGAGATGTCCCCGAATGAACCAACCGGCTTGCCCTTGTAGGAAACAAATCCAGATTCACAAACATCTTCAATCACTTTCAATTTTTTTCGCTTTGCAATCGCCATGATCTCGTCCATCTCAGAGGGGAGTCCGAAGAGGTGCACCGGTATGATTGCCCGCGTTTTCTTTGTGATAGCTGCCTCGATCTTCGCGGGGTCGATGGTGTAGAGCTTCGGATCCACATCGACGAATACGGGCGTGAGATTATTCTGGATGAGAACGTTGACGTCCGCAACGAATGTGAGCGCTGGAATGATGACTTCATCCCCATCTTTCCATTTATATTCCTCTCTCATGGCGGCGATGCTGATGCGGAGTGCGCTCGTTCCGCTGTTGCAGAAAACGGCAAAACGCTTTTTATGCAGCGCGGCGAACTCTTTCTCGAATTGTTGTATCATCGGCCCGTAGGTAATGCGGTTCGAAGCGAGTACCTTAAGTACATACGATTTTTGCCGCTTGGTTATCTTGCAGGCGCCGACTCCGATCTGGGTAGGCCGCTTCTTTAATTTTGATTTCTCGGATAATCTCATGTCTTTAGCGTCGTAAGAGATATACTATCATTTTTAAAAACGCTTTGGGAATTTCTGCCGCGTGGTTTATTTTCGAATTGCCGTATTGCCTGTCTTTGAATGTCACGGGGACTTCTCCGATGCGCGCGCCCGCTCTCTGCGCGAGGAATATCATTTCAAAAAGGAAAAAGTTTCCGTTTTCTTTGGTCGTAAAGGAGCTCCAGGTGCTTTTGCGGATTGCCCGGCAATTCACGGAAAAATCCCGGACGGGAACGCGAAACAACGTGTGAAGCAGCGCATTGCCGAGCCGGCTCACGGCGTATTTGGCTTTTATTCCGATGCTCGGCGTTTCATAGCCGGAAGAGGTGCTGTGCCGCGATCCTATTATAACATCATAGTTTTCAGCAACTAATTTATTATAAAGTTTCATAAGATCGTCGGTGGAGAATGAAAGGTCGGAGTCGCACGAAAGGATGATGTCATTTGCGGCGGCGTTATAGCCGTGCCGAAGCGCGTTTCCGATTCCATTTTTTTCTTTTCTGGTAATCAACTTCACATTCGGGATTGTGGCCGCGAGCGCGAGCACTTCTTCGCCTGTTCCGTCGGGGGACGAGTCGTCAACCACGATTATTTCGTGGGGGATGCCCGCAAATTTTTTTGCAAGAAGGGGAACGAAAATTTTGACGTTCTCGCGTTCGTTATAGGTGGGAAGTATTATGGAAAGGCTTGGCACGTGTTTTGTATCGGGCGCCATGATGCAATGTTTATTAACTGTAATCAGGAAGCGACGAAATGTCTAGAATACGAGCAGTAATCACTAATAACGCGAATGTAAAACAATAACGCAAATAATCTTTTATGATTCGGATTATTTGCCCCCATTCGCGTTATTCGTGATTGCTATTTATGGATTACTCCTTATTCGCATTATTTGCTATCATTTGCATTATTAGCGATTGCTCTTAAGTAACATGAAACAAAACGTCTACGTCGTCCCGTTTTCCGAATCGGGATTGGAAAATAAGCTTTTTGCACCATTTTCAAATAAAAAAGCGAACGTCCCACCTTTCGACAAACTCAAAGAATTTTTAAACCGGCATGACATAGACATCCGCACGATAGATTTTTGGAACGAAAAAAATCGGCAGGATAATGATGTGATCATCGTATTTGATCACCCTCCGGTCGGTATCTATAATTTTTTGTACCGCCTGAGGGATATGATTCGGGGAAAAAATTCTTTTCCGCTTAAAAATCGCCACATGCTCGAAGTGCTGTCTTACTTTAAGAAAAAAGTTCTTATGCAGTGGGAGTCGCCCGCGAATAATCCCTGGGTGTATAAAAATATCCCCTCCATCACTGCGCGCTACGATAAATCCTATTTTATCCCGAAGGCACCCGGCTTCCCGCACTTCGAATATCCGCAAAATTTTGACCGGTTGAATCAGGAACGCTTTGACGCGCCGAGGGAAAAATTTATGGTCATGATGAACAGCCGCTCCAAGGCGAAAGGATTTTTTAAGGAAGAGCTCTATAGCGAGCGGGTACGAGCGCTCGAATTTTTCTCCCAGTATGATGAAATTGATTTGTATGGTTCTCGGTGGGATCAGGAGAAGTCGCCCGCCATCAAGAAAATTTGGAAAGGATTCGCGGACGACAAGCCGGCGACGATGAGCGGGTACATGTTCGCGCTTTGTTTTGAAAATGCCGCATGGCCCGGGTACGTAACCGAAAAGATTTTCGATTGCATGGCGGTCGGCACGATTCCGGTATATTGCGGAGCGCCGGACATAGAAGAAGATGTTCCGTCGGATTGTTTTATAGATATGAGAAAGTTCAAAGATTATTCTGAATTGAGATCGTTCCTCCATGCTTGCACCCCTCGAGAGATTGAAGGATATCGAGAAAGAATAAAAAAATACTTGGGGTCTTCGCAGTTTAAGAAATTCACCCCCGAATATTTTTTCGAAACCGTTTTAAAAGTAATCACGAATAATACGAATAGTAATCACGAATAATACGAATAATAATGGAGTAATCGCGAATAACACGAATCGAAGACGAATAATGCGAATCTTAAAGATTATTCGTGTTATTGATTTTAAATTCGCATTATTCGTGATTACTCTTTATTCGCATTATTTGCTATGATTCGCGTTATTAGTGATTACTCTCATGAAAAAAATAATAAAAAAGCCATTAGTTTTTATATATACGTCGGGGCTTAAAATGTTCGGTGGGCTTGGGCTTCAGAAAGTCTGGCCACTCGGAGCTATTCGCGATTGGCTGAGCGGCGTAGTAAGAACGTACGGCAAGCCGGCATCCGTGGTTTTCGAAGGGCAAACTATTTTCCTTGACCCAAATGATAATCTGGAACTCTCCGTCTGGGGAGAACACCACGCCGCTTCGCATGATATTGAACTCATGAAGCGCATGGTGAAGTCGGGCGATACGGTGGTTGATGTGGGTGCGAACATCGGGCTTATGACGGTGTTTATGGCGCAGATTGTTGGAAAAGCTGGCCACGTGTTCGCGTTCGAGCCCGCGCCGGACAATGTGGGATTGCTCAAAAAAAATATTGCAGCGAACAAGCATGAAAATGTAACTGTCGCGCCGGTCGCGGTGTCTGATCGCGCAGGTATGCTGAAACTCTATCTTTCGGATTTCAATCCCGGCGATCATCGCATCTATGATCCGGAAGAAAAGACAAAAGACTGGGAGAAAAACGGCGCGGTGTACGACAGGCTT
>CAYQKB010000024.1:0-17249 GCA_964418085.1 uncultured Candidatus Saccharibacteria bacterium | reverse complement strand
AAGCCCGAGCGCGCGCTTCGGACATTTACGGCGTTTATCGAGATGGCGATTGGTGAAAAACTTAAGTCGCTTGAAAAAGCGGTTGAAAAAATCACGCTTGAGCCGGTAACTATGCTGGGAATTCCCGGGCGAGGGAAAATAAAAGAAGGATACTCTGCGGATATCGTCCTCTTTTCAATTACGGATGGCGGAGGCGAGAAAAAAAAAAATGTTGAAATAAAGTCCGTCGTCGTAAACGGAAAACTGGTACTCAGGGACGGAGTATTCGCGGGAAATCTTCCGGGAAAAAATTTGAGACACGCACTACTTCAATGAAAGCTAAAAAAAGCGGGCACCATCCCGACTATTTTCTTCTCGCACTTATTTTTATATTGACTCTTTTTGGGCTTGCGATGCTCGCATCCGCATCTTCCGAGCTCGGAAAAGTAAAATTCAATGACAGTTATTATTATCTCAAGCATCAAATATATTTTGGCCTGTCTCTGGGAATTATCGGCTTTCTTACCGGGTATATGATTCGTTATCAGCACTTGAAAAAATTTGCCGTACCTCTGCTTGCGGTGAATCTTATTGCACTCGTACTTGTCTTCTCACACCTCGGGCTTGCAACCGGAAACGCTAATCGGTGGCTAAAAATCGGTCCGCTGAGCTTTCAGCCGGCAGAAAGTATGAAGCTTTTTTTCATAATATATCTTGCCGCCTGGCTAAGCAATGCGAAAATAAAACGAACCACAAAATTTTTTGAGGGATTCATGCCGTTTGCAATCACCTCGGGTTTCATTGCAATTCTTCTAGTTCTCCAGCCGGCAACAAGTACGGTGGTAATACTCTTGGGCGCGGGCCTTGTAGTCTACATTGTCAACGGCGCAAAATTGAGATATGTCGGACTCATCCTCCTCGTAGGTATTCTCGGCGTGGCTGCGCTTATTCAGATAACTCCATATCGCAAGGCGAGAATTTTAGGATTTATAAATAATACGGCCGACACTTCTGGAAAAAACTATCAGGTGAATCAGGCGCTTATTGCGCTTGGATCGGGCGGTCTCGCAGGAAGGGGATATGGTCAATCGGCGGCGAAGGTAAATTTTCTGCCGGCATCAATTGATGATTCTATTTTTGCGATCATCGGCGAAGAACTTGGTTTTATCGGAGCGAGTGTGGTAGTTGTACTATTCCTATTGTTGAGCTTCCGCATGTTTTACCTCGCGGGCAAAGTTCGCGACCGATTTGGGCAATTGATACTCATCGGATTCGGATCGGTGATTGCATTCCAATCAATTGTAAATATGGCTTCGATTTCGGGTTTGCTTCCCCTCACCGGAGTTCCGCTCCCATTTATCAGCTACGGCGGAACCGCACTTGCGGTGTTTCTTACCATGAGTGGAATCGCAGTAAATATTTCAAAGTATGCATAAAACAATTTTCAATTTTACAATTTTTAATTTTTAATTAATTTCTTCGCAAAAAATTGAAAATTAGAAATTGAGAATTAAAAATTATATACTTAACCCATGCCAGATACAGAATACGCATATAAACACATCAAAGTTCTTTTGACCGGAGGAGGGAGTGGGGGGCATACATACCCGCTTCTCGCTGTTGCGGAAGAGTTAAGAAAAATAGCCAAGGCTGAAGAAATAAATCTCGATCTCAACTATCTCGGCCCGCGAGACGCATGGGCAAAAACACTCGCTCCTGCGCATGTCGTCCTCGGCACCGTCGCTTCCGGAAAATTTCGCCGTTATTTTTCTCTTGAAAACATCCTCGACATTCCAAAATTCCTAATCGGCATCATTGAATCACTTTTTAAAGTGTATTTCATAATGCCCGATGTTATTTTTTCAAAAGGTGGTACCGGAGCACTCCCCGTGGTACTCGCGGGATGGTTTTACAAAATTCCTATTATCATCCATGAATCAGATGCGGCACCGGGGCTCACAAATTCATTGTCGAGCCGGTTCGCTTCTAGAATTGCGGTCAGCTTTCCGAAGACGCTTGAATATTTCAGCCCTGATAAAACCGCTCTCGTCGGCACGCCGGTGCGAAATGTTTTACTCGCCGATATTCCGCCGCAAGCAAGCTCGAAAGAAAAACTTGGCTTCGATCCGGCAAAACCGCTTACTCTTGTTCTCGGCGGTTCACAGGGTGCTCAACGCATAAACGAATTTATAATTGCAAATCTCATTCCACTCATAAAGGAAACACAAATCCTTCATCAAACCGGGGCGGCAAATTTTAACGTCATCGAAATGCTCGCAAAAACCGCCCTCGGCGCAAGTGCCCAAACGAATACAAAAAAAGCCTATATCCCTCTTCCATATTTGAATCAGGACGAAATGAAAACCGCTCTCGCCGCAGCAGACCTCGTCATCTGTCGGTCGGGGAGCGGAACCATCTCGGAAATATCCGCATTTGGAAAACCTGCAATGCTCATTCCGCTTACAGAGTCGGCAAACGACCATCAGCGTCTCAACGCGTACGAATATTCAAAAACAGGCGCTGCAGTCATCATCGAAGAAAACAATCTTCTCCCTGCCTTAGTGATAAACCAAATCCGGGCAATAATTCAAAAACCGGATGTCGCCGCCCGCATGAGTGCTGCGGCAAAAAATTTGTTTAAATCAGACGCCGCAGAAGTCCTTGCACGCGAAATTATACGGCTAGCGCAGTAGAGAAAAAATCCAAAATTTATGCTAAAATCGGGTTATGACACCGACTTCTAAAAAGGCGGTTCGAGTTCGTTTTTCCCCAAGTCCTACGGGGCCTTTTCACATTGGATCTGCGCGGACAGCTCTATTTAATTGGCTTTTCGCAAAACAAAACAAAGGAGTCTTTATATTGAGGATAGAGGACACAGATGTGGAACGATCGGAAAAAAAATATGAAACAGACATTCTGGAGAGCATGCATTGGCTTGGCCTCGATTGGGATGAGGGTCCGGCCTTCCATGAATCCGGCGAAAACGTCGGCCTCTGGAATGGCGCTTACAAAGGGAAGTATGGTCCCTACCGGCAAAGCGAGCGGAAAGACATTTATAAAAAATATTTGGAACAGCTCCTCGCGGACGGCCACGCATACTATTGTTACTGTTCAAAAGATGAACTCGAAGCGGAGCGCCAGGCGATGCTCTCGCAGGGACAGCCGCCAAAATACGGCGGCCATTGCCGCAACCTCAAAATTCCGCCTGCAGGAAAAAAACCGGAAGTGATCCGCTTTAAAACTCCGGAAGCCGTTGTGGAATTTAAAGACATCATTCGGGGAAAAGTAGCGGTGAACGCGGCGCTTATGGGGGACATTGTGATTGCACGGGACTTAAACAGCGCCCTCTATAATTTCACTGCGGTGGTAGATGACGAACTCATGGAAATAAGCCATGTGATACGGGGAGAAGACCATCTTTCAAATACGCCAAAGCAGATTCTTTTGGAGCGCGCCCTGGGTTTTAAAGACGTGATCTATGCCCATCTGCCCCTCATGCTCAATCCCGATCGGAGCAAAATGTCCAAGCGATTTGGCGACACTGCGCTTTCCGAATATCGAAAAAAAGGATATCTTCCCGAGACACTCATAAACTTTTTGGCGCTCCTCGGATGGCACCCGAAGGACGATCGGGAAATAGTATCGGTGCACAAGCTTATTGAAGAATTTGATCTCACCCGGGTTCAGAAAGGAGGAGCAATATTTAACGAAGAGAAGTTGGAGTGGCTTCAGGGTGAACACCTGAAAAATCTAAGTGCAGAAGAAATTTCAAAAAAGTTTTTGCCGTTATTCCGCGAAAAAAACATAAACGCATCAGACGAACTTCTTAAACGAATAATAAAAGCGGAGCGTGTACGAATCAGAAATTTTTCCGTGTTCGTGGAGGAAGCGCGGTTTTTCTTTGCCGTACCGGACTATGACCCAAAACTTCTTACGTGGCAAAAACAACCCTCATCTCCAGAAAAGATAACGGAAATTCTTACAGAAATCATTGAATCACTCGACGGCTTGGCGAAGGAATACGCCAGCCGCGACGAACTTGCTGGATCTATTAACGAAATTATAATTGCCGAAGGGCGGGGTGTGGTGTTGTGGCCATTGCGGGTTGCACTTTCGGGACAAGCTGCATCTCCCGATCCAATCGAAATCATGGAGATACTCGGCATTGTTGAATCAAAGCGGAGGATCAACGAGGCAATAAAAAAATTAAACACAGTGAAATGAAAATAACTTCCGCCAAAAGGAAAATGTTTGCAGTCGGCATGGCGTGTATCACTCTGATAAGTTGCTCAACCGTGCTCGCCCAAACTGCGCCGCAAGAAAGCACGTCTTCTTTAAGCCGCGATCAGCTGACATTGCAAATCCAGGAAAAAGCGAATCAACTTCAGACGATAAGCACTCAGCTGCAATCAACCCAAGCAAACCTGCAAAATGCGAAAGGCCAGCGGGCATCGCTTCAAAATGAATTGAATAATCTTACGGGAAATATAAGTCAACTCAACCTAAACCTAAAATCCGACGAAATAAATATCCAAAAACTTGGTCTTGAAATTGATTCGCTTAATTACGACCTCGCGGATATCAAACAATCAATCGAAGATAAAAAAGCGTCGGTGGAAAAGCTTCTCC
Source organism: uncultured Candidatus Saccharibacteria bacterium (assembly GCA_964418085.1). Classification (GTDB taxonomy): domain Bacteria; phylum Patescibacteriota; class Minisyncoccia; order UBA6257; family 2-01-FULL-56-20; genus JBBTYG01. The sequence goes on along the minus strand of CAYQKB010000024.1, from coordinate 12,641 downwards.
TCGAACTTCAGAAGAATGATCACCAAGACGGCAATTTGCTCACGATATTTTTGAGCAGCGCGAGCTTGGCGGATGGAGTTCTCGAAGCCCAAACGCTCAAAAATCTTCAGGGTCAACTTACGGAAGATGTGGGAAGTCTGAAAAGTGCCGAGGACGAATACAACCAAAAAATTCAATTGGCAAACAATAAAAAAGGATCGGTTGCATCGCATGAGCAAAATCTAGAAAATAGAAAACTTATTGTCCAGGATCAGCAGCAAGAACGCGCAACGCTACTAATACAGACAAAAAACAAAGAAAGTGTCTTCGCCCAGCAAGTCGCCGATCTGGAAAAGCAGCAAAAACAAATAACGGACGAGATGGAAGCCCTCGACTCGGTCCTCAGGACAAAAATAGATCCTTCAATGCTCCCTACGGTGAGATCCGGTGTGCTCATGTGGCCAATTGATGGCGGCAAGAATGTGGTAACGCAGGGATATGGCAAGACAACGTTTGCAAGGGCAACCTACAATAGCCAGTGGCACAACGGAATAGATATCGGTATTCCCATCGGGACACCAGTCGTGGCAGCGGACGATGGCCTGGTTGTCGCAACGGGAAATCAGGACTTATATTGTCCAAGAGCCGCCTACGGCAAATTCATTGTCATCAAGCACGGCGACAATCTGGTAACACTCTATGGGCATATGTCACAACAAATTGTGAAACCCGGAGACCACGTGCTACGGGGCCAAACGATAGGATATTCCGGGAAAACCGGTTGGGCAACCGGGGCGCATCTCCACTTCACCGTTTTTGCTGGCTCGACTTTCTATATGCGGCCGACGGTAAGCTGTGGACCGATGCCGCAGGGAGGTGACCTTAATCCGCTTGGATATTTATAGCGTCGCCGGTAAAAAAGATTATTGACTGCACTATATAACAATACATGATCGGAAAAAAAGTTTTTGCAGTCGCGGTCGCAATTCTATCTTTTTCTATAGCGATAATTCCGCCGGTCTCTCACGCGGCGGATATAAACAGCATGATCCCTGAAAGTATTGCTCAGTCCGGGCAAAACGCGTGGAGCGCAATTGTGGATTTCATGACGGAAGTGTGGCGTGACACAGCGAATATTGCGGAACCGTTCTTCGAAAAGATTACTGCAGATATACACTCGACAATAGGTGAGGGAATTAAATTCGTGGGTTCAATCCGCGGATGGCTTGCTCAATTTATTCCGCCAAGTTTGAAACGAGCGCTTACCGCAACAACAAATTTCTTCTCACAAATTTCCGAATATCTTTTCAATTTCATCAAGGACGGATTCTTTGGAACAAAGTCAGGCGCAAAATAAAAAATGAATTCAGAAACCAAACATTGCCAAAACTGTCCCGATGTATCCTGCGCAAAGCGCAGTGATAAACCGAGGATCCACGATCCCGCAACGGGATCGGGACAAAACTTCAATGGATAAACGCACATGTCAAAACTGTAGAGGTGAGTTTATCATCGAGCCGGCAGACTTCGATTTTTATAAAAAAATCGAGGTCCCGGCACCCACGTGGTGCCCTCCGTGTCGAATGCAGCGCAGGATGATGTTTTTTAATGAACGCACGCTTTACAAACGCACGTGTGATTTATGCCACAATGAGACCCTCTCAATTTTTCCCGCAAACGCAGATCGGCCCGTGTACTGTCAAAAATGTTGGTGGTCTGATAAATACGAAGCGTTGGATTACGGGCAAACATACGATTTTTCTCGACCCTTCTTTGAGCAGCTAAAAGAACTCTCCAAAAAAGTTCCCGACTTCGGACCTCAAACTATGTATTCAACAATGATCAACAGCGATTATTGCAACATCGCTTCGTATTGTAAAAATTGTTATCTCCTGTTTAATTCGGATTATAACGAAGACTCCGCCTATTCGACATGCCTCGAGCGCAGCAAGAATTGCATCGATATGTATATGGCGGATCTGTGCGAGCTCTGCTATAACAGCCGAAACTTATTTAAATGTTCTAAGGTTTTCTTTTCGAGTGATTGCCATGAGTGTGCGGATGTATGGTTCTCAAAGAATTTACGGGGATGCACGGATTGTTTTGGTTGTGTAAATCTTCGAAATAAGAGTAACTATATCTTTAACCAACCGTACTCAAAAAAAGAATATTCGGAAAAATTAAAAGAGTTTAACACCTCTTCATATACAGCAGTACAAGAGATACAGAAGAAGGTGATTGAACTCACCCAAAAGCTTCCGAAGCGGTATATGGAAGGCACTCATAACGCAGCTGTATCGGGTAACTATATTTCGAATTCAAAAAATGCTTTTTCCTGCTACGAAGTTACGGGCGCAGAAGATTGTAAGTTTTGCCAATATCTTTTTATTGCGCCTGCGAAAGACTGCTACGATCTCACTATGTGGGGCAGGGGAGTAGCGCGAGTGTATGAATGCATGGGTTCTGGAGATGGACAAAATAATTTTAAGTTCAGCTTTGATTGTTGGTCGGAAGCATTCAATGTGGAATATTCTTGGAATATTTTGGCCCGAAATTCTAATTTATTCGGATGTGTAAGTCTTCGCAACAAGGAGTACTGTATTTTGAATAAACAGTATACAAAAGAAGAATACGAAGCGCTTATCCCCAAAATCAAAAAACATATGAACGATATGCCATACGTTGACACAAAAGGCCGTGTCTACAAATACGGAGAGTTCTTCCCGCCGGAAATTTCCGCTTTCCCGTACAACGATTCCTTTGCACAAAAGATTTTTCCGCTCACCAAAGAAGAAATCCTTGCAAAAGGATTTGAGTGGAGAGATCCCGAATCGCGAAAATATGAAATAACCAAAAGCGTGAAAGATTTACCGGATTCCATAAAAGAGGCATCCGATCAAATTCTCAAAGATGTTATCGAATGCGAACACAGAGCCACTTGCACAGAGCAATGCTCAACAGCTTTCAAGATAATCCCGCAAGAGCTTGAATTTTATCGCCGTCTCAATGTCCCACTGCCCCGACTGTGTCCGAATTGCAGGCATTACGAAAAATTCCGTGAAAATAATATATCACTCTTTCCAACTAAACGTGAATGTAGCTGCGCTGGCAAAACTTCTCAAAATAAAGTCTATGTAAATACGAGTAAACATTTTCACGAAGATTCCTTATGCCCAAATACATTCGAAACTACGTATAGCCTGGATCAGCATAAAATAATTTATTGCGAGCAATGCTATAATAGCGAAATCGCATGAACAGTGAAACAAAAACGTGCCAGAATTGTAAAAGCAAATTCCTAATCGACGCGCAAGATTTTGATTTCTATAAGAAGATGTCGGTCCCGCCGCCGACGTGGTGCCCAACGTGCCGAACAACACGACGATTTTCATACGAAAATACCTGGAATCTCTTTTGGCGTACATGCGATAAATGCGGCAAGCGAACTCTTTCAGTATATTCGTCACAAAATAAGCACACGATCTACTGCCAGCCGTGCTGGTGGGCGGATGATTGGGATGGAACTGAATATGCAATGGATTACGATCCTAATCGGTCATTTCTAGAACAAGTCAAAGAGCTCCAAGAAAAGACACCCTACGCCGCGCTCACGAGTTTATACACAAGCCTCACGAATTGCGAATATGCGAATGCTCTCGCCTGGTCAAAGGATTGTTATATGATTTTCTGGGCAGATTTTTGCGAAATGGCCTACTATTCTTCGCTTCTCAATACACTCAAAAACAGCTCCGATTGCATTCGCGGGTATTGGTCAGAATTTTGCTATGAATCAATCGGCTTGGGGCATTGCTATAGAACATTCTTTTCTGAAGAATGCGATAATTGCATTGATGTGTGGTTTTCTCGAAATTGCTACAATTGTCAAAATTGTGTGGGGTGCGTGAATCTGCGAGGCGCCCAATATCGTATTTTTAACATCCAGTATTCAAAAGAGGAATATGCCAAACGAATTAAAGATTTGAAACTCGATACCTGGTCCGGCTTACAAGCAGTAACAAAAGAAGTTGCCAAATTTTGGCACACGCTTCCGTATCGAGCATACAAGGGTCACTCGCTAAACGTGAATGTTTCTGGTGATTATATATTTGAATCCAAAAATGCGAAGGAAATGTATCTCGCGAATGGAGCGGAGGATTGTAAGTGGTGCCAGTTTATCACCGTAAAACCAGCGAAAGAGTGCTGGGATTATTCCGGCTGGGGTAATAACGCTACGCGTATCTACGAATGTTCGGTCGTCGGAGAAAATTCCAATTCAGTAAAATTCTCTTCGGAATGTTGGCCTGATAGTTTTAATGTGGAATATTCTACATGGACTATTGCAGGAAAGAATAATCTCGGCTGCGCAAATCTCAAGCGCAAGCAATATTGTATTTTAAATAAATCATATACAAAAGAAGAATTTGAAACACTTAAGTTGCGAATCATCGAGGATATGAAAAAAACTCCGTATGTGGCAAAAAGTGGACAGCCATATTTGTATGGAGAATTTTTTCCACCGGAGTTTAGTCCATTTCCATACAATAAATCCAATGCTATGCGCTTCTTTCCAAAAACTCGGGAACAAGCGGCCGCGGCGGGATATTCTTGGGATGACACAGAGAATCCAACCATTGCCAGTACAATTCCAGCTACAAAATTGCCCGAAACTATTGGCGACACAAATGACACGATTCTATCCGAAGTAATTGCCTGCGCGAACTGTAATCGGTCATATAAAATCGTATCAGGGGAGCTCGCGCTTATGCGAAAGATGGGAATTCCACTTCCGCATGAATGCCCAAAATGCCGCGAGAACAAGCGTTTTGCAAAAATGGATCCAATCAAACTCTATAACCGTACATGTGCAAAGTGTGGAAAAGATATTCAGACTCCCTACGCTCCCGATCGGCTGGAAATTCTATATTGTGAAAAATGCTATGAAGCTGAAGTTGTATAAAATATTTTACCAATGCCCGCATCCGAAACAAAAATCTGCCAGAATTGTAAAAACGAATTCATCATCGAACCCGAGGATTTTGATTTCTATAAAAAGGTAAGTGTTCCGCCACCAACTTTTTGCCCGAAGTGTAGATTTGAACGGCGACTCTCATTTTTTAACCTTCGTACGCTCTATAAACGTGTTTGTGATCTCTGTAAAAAAGAAAAGCTTTCGATGTATCCGCCCGAATCACCGCGTAAAGTCTATTGCGCCGAATGCTGGTGGTCCGACAAATGGGATCCGTTTAGCTATGGCCGCGAGTACGACTTTTCAAAACCATTTTTTGAACAATTCAATGAGCTCTGGAGCACCGTTCCGCTCCTAGGGCTCTCAATAGGACTCGAATGTGTCGACACATCTCCATACAACAACCATGCAGGATATCTTAAAAATTGTTATTTGCTCTTTAACGCGGAGAGAAATGAAGATTGCGCGTATGGAACAACGGTCATTCACTCGCAACGTGTATTCGATTGCTCCGCCCTCGATTTTTGTGAGCAAAGCTACGATTGCCGAAACGCGTTTAAAAATAGCAAATGTATAGGCACAATCAACACCATTGAATCAATTAATTGTGTATTTACCCGCGACTGTATAAATTGCCAAGATTGTTTTGGCTCGGCAAATCTCCGCAATAAGAAATATTATATTTTTAATAAGCCATATACAAAAGAAGAATATTTTAAAGAAATTAAAAAGTGGGACATCGGTTCATATAAAACATATCAAGAAGCCAAGCGACTCGCGCATGAGCATTGGAAAAAGTTTCCACCAAAACCCCGCTTCGATGATTATTCCGTAAATACCACCGGCAACTATGTGTTTCGATCAAAAAACTGTAAAGATTGCTCCGAAATAGGATATGCCGAAAATTGCCGATATGTCTTCTGGACTCCGTTTGGCGGGACTAAAGATTCCTACGACATTACGTGCTGGGGAAACAATATGGAATTATCGTACGAATGTTGCGTCGTAGGAGAGGATGTCTCGCGTGTAAAATTTTGCCAAGAATCAGGTATCTCACTTTATGACTCGGAATACTGTAAACTTTCGACCGGCGGGTCCCATCATTTCGGCTGTGTGTCCACCAAGAAAGGGGAATACTGCATTTTAAATAAGCGATATTCTAAAGAAGAATTCGAAGCGTTGAAAACAAAAATCATTAAGCATATGGACGAAATGCCCTACGCAAGCGTCGCAGGACATATATACCGCTACGGAGAATTTTTCCCGCCGGAGTTGAGTCCATTTCCTCGAAACGCAACGCTTGCCCAAGACTTCTTTCCTCGCTCGAAGGAAGAAATTATTTCGCAGGGTCTTCTCTGGCGGGAACCAGATGCATACGAATATAAGATCACCAAAAAGGCAGATGTTCTTCCCGACAATATAAAAGACGCCCAGCCAGACATACTCAAAGAAACCATATCCTGCAGATCTTGCGGCAGGGGATTCAAAATAATCCAAATGGAATTCGTTTTTTTGAAATCGATGAATCTGCCGCTCCCACACGAATGCCCATTCTGCCGCATCAGCATAAAATTTAACGAGTGGATAAAAAATTTCCGCACATTCAAACGGACTTGCTCAAAATGTGGAATTAAATTCGAAACCAATCACCCCAAAAACGAAGTTCCTACTATCCTATGTAAAAAATGTTATCTTGAAGAAGTAATGTAAATGGAAAAAATTATCACCGTTGAAAATAAAAATTACGAACGGATTCCGGTGAAAACTCATCTCATTAAATTTGGGGAAAGTTTGGCGGATCTTCTTAAAAAATATGCCGTGCCGCAAATACAGAAAGGGGATTGGGTCGCAATTTCGGAGAAAGTCGTTTCCGTCTGTCAAAACAACGTCCGCCACATCTCAACCGTCAAAGCCGGCTGGCTGGCAAAACTCATCGTAAAAGGTGTTAAAAAATATCCGAATGACATCGGGTTTTCAAAGCCCGAGAAAATGCAGCTCGCCGTAGAGCTCGCAGGCACGCCGCGCATGCTTGTCGCAGTAGCAATAGGCACGATAGGGAAGGCAATTGGCATCCATGGCTGGTTCTGGCGCATTGCGGGTCATCGCATATCGGAAATAGACGGTTTTAATCCCGCTTCAATGTATCCTTATAACCAATATGCCGCATTGCCTCCAAAAGATCCGGAAAAAGTGTGCGAGGATATCGAAAAAAATATCGACATTCCTGCGGTCATCATCGACGGCAATAACATCAATGTAGAAATTATTTCGATGAGCAGGGGAGTTCCGTTAGACAAAAAAACAGCTCGCCTGGTACTCTTAGATAATCCTATGGGTCAGGATGACGAAATGACTCCATTCATTATTGTGCGACAGATAACATAAAAATAACGAAAATGACGAGAACTTTAAAATCAAGAATAAAATCTATAACACCAAAACCGATTTTATATCTGTACAGAAAAATAAAATCATTACCGGAAGATTTTCCCATAATCATAAAATTTATATTTCGCACGACAAAAATAAAAACAAATATTTTCAATCGGATTGCGCTCGTAGCAAAATTCTATCGAATATCCTATTCAATAGAGTGTCCGCACAGCGAAGGCGAGATGGTTCGGGTTGCATCAGCAATTCTGGCGCTTGATCCCCAAAAAGAGTCCGTTATAGTCGAAGCTGGATCGTATAAAGGCGGCAGCACGGCTAAATTGAGTCTCGTAGCACGCCTCACGGGTAAAAAATTCTATGTTTTCGATTCATTTGAAGGAATTCCGGAAAATACCGAAGAACACAAAAAAAATATTTTTGGTGGCGCCGCATATTTCAATAAAGGCGATTACGCAGGATCACTGGATGAAGTCCGGGTCGCCGTATCAAAATTTGGCGATATAAACGCGTGCGAATTTATAAAAGGATGGTTCGAAGACACGCTGCCGGGCTTTAAAGAGCCTATCGGAGTCGCATATGTGGACGTAGACCTCCAATCTTCGACCAAAACCTGCTTAAAACGCTTTTATCCGCTCCTTATAGCCGCCGGGAAGATATTTTCCCAGGACGGCCATTTGCCGCTCATTATAGAGCTTTTAAACGACGAGCAATTTTGGGAAAAAGATTTAGAAATTAAAAAACCGCACGTGGAAGGATTGGGAGAAATAAAATTGGTTGAGATTAAAAAATAGTTAATACAGAACAATCTTCGCGATGCAAATCTTTTTAAGCTCATTTTATGATGGGTTCAAAAAGAACCTGTTATAAAATGAGCGCTATGTTTTGTGACAGAAATAATAATCTGTCACAAAACATATATTGTGCGACAGATAGTATCTTTAATAAATCAACATCCCCCACGGCTTCAAGACGCCTTTTTCTTTCTTTGAACAACAAGCTAATATTGGTCTATGGCACATGCAAGTACAAAACCATCTATTCACATCATTGGCATCGGCGGAATCGGTATAAGTTCGCTTGCCAGATGGTTTCTAAGTAAGGGCTGGAATGTATCCGGTTCAGATCTTACGCCAAACAAGATTACACATGAACTCGCGCGTGAACATATACGTGTTTTTGTTGGTCACGAAAAAACAAATGTCCCCAAAACCGTGAATGTAGTTGTCTATAGTCAGGCAGTTCGATCGAAAAATCCAGAAATACAGGAAGCAAAACGGCTCAAGATCCCCTGCCTCTCATATCCACAAGCAGTTGGCGAACTCACAAGGGAATATAAAACGATTGCGATCGCCGGAGCTCACGGCAAAAGCACGACCACCGCGCTCATTGGCCTCATACTCAAAAACGCTGGCCTCGATCCAACCATCATAGTAGGAACAGAACTCAAAGAACTCGGTGGAAAAAATTTCCGCGCAGGTTCTGTTTCGGAAATATCCTTCTTGGGAGACATCCGGAGCGCGGCGGCGCGAGGCAGAGGAATTTTTCCAGCAGGAAAAATATCTGTACCCCCAAAAAGGATATTTCCGAAACAGAACTACCTCGTTCTCGAAGCGGATGAGTGGAAAGGGTCTTTTTTAAATTATTCCCCCACTCTCTCGATTATCACCAACATCGATCGCGAACACCTCGACTTTTATAAAAATCTTGGAAATATCAAAAAAACATTTCTCGCATTTATAGCACGCACAAAACCCGGCGGAAATTTGGTTTTAAATTATGATAATAAACTACTCGCGTCTTTGAAAAAACAAATTCAGAAAATAGCCCGAGCGAAAAAAATTAACATCACGTGGTATTCCACAAAAAACTCAATCGCAAAAACAATCCGGCGCATAATCAAAATCCCGGGCGAGCACAACGTCTCAAATGCAGTCGGAGCATACACGGCCGGAAAACTGCTTGGCATTTCATCGAAAAAGATTATCAAAACGATCTCTGCCTATGTCGGCTCCTGGCGCCGCTTTGAGTATCGCGGGAGATTCGGGGTCATGAGTCAGTGGTCAAGAGTCAAGTGGTCAATTCCGATTTACGACGACTACGCTCATCACCCGACGGAAATTATGGCAACCCTACAAGGATTCAAGGAAAAATTTCCGAAGCATAATATCATTTGCGTTTTCCAACCCCACCAAGGGAAACGTCTCCGATCGCTTTTCCCGGAATTCATTCACTCATTTGATAATGCCGATACAGTTGTTATAACGCCTATTTATAAAGTCCCCGGCCGTGATGAAAAAATCGCAGAGCGATTCACCCCCGAGACACTCATCCGCACAATGCAAAAAAAATATACCGGCAAACCGATCTTTTATCTCTCTGATTTCAAATACCTCAAAAATGCCCTAAGAACCCTAGTAACCATTCCGCCGACATGCGGTCTACCAGCCGGGTCTCCTATACCCAAAATAAAACCCGCAGTCATCGTCATGATGGGCGCAGGTGATATTGTTGAATACACGAGCTCCTTACTTGATTAAAATATTTTCGAACTCGGCTCGATTGAAAGTCCAACAGAAGTATGCTATTATTCACCGAGCTTTTGCGCGGCGGGACAATCCCCGTGACTCATCCACGGGACAGGTACCGCAAAGCGCATCCCGGCCGTTTCGGCGACATCCACCAAAACGGCCTTTTTAATTTTAATTCAGGGTAAAAAAAGACCCGCCGCATGTATCATGGGCGGGGCTGATTGTTGTGGGCGGATTACAATTAAGCCGCTTTGCGATTCTTTTGCCGTTCGAGCTGCTCTTTGAACTTCTCGAACTTTCCCAGCCGGAGAATCTCCTGAACTTTCTCCTTGACCGAAACGGTAAACGGAATTCGCCTGCCCTCGATGTGCGTGCGCCCCTTGAGCGTCTCGGGCGTTTTTTTCGTCCAGGGATATCCCATGGTTACGCCGTGAGACCAGCCGTCGCTCGTGGGATAAAAACTCCCATAGGAAACGCTCCCTTCCCCGCGCTTTCGCCATGCCTGAAGATGCACAAGATGTGCCGCGCGATCCTTTTTGCTGCGCACCGTCCACCCATATTCAAACCGAGGGAAAGCTCGAGTTACCTCCAGTATGTCTCCGTCCGCGTCTACTTCGAGTATGACGTCGGGAGTAATGACCCCGATGGAGCGGATGCCATATATCCCCGTCCCAACCACTCCTGGATAAAATTGCACCCATGCCCGGGGTTCACGTTCATGCCGAAATTCGTCTCCAAATTCGAGGATATGGCAATCCACGCTGCATTCCATCCAAAAGGAATCAGTGGCGCCTTGTCCTGTGGGGACCTGTGTCATGATGTCTTGGACGATCTCCAGGAGCGGCATAATAGCCGCATGCAAGTACTGTCTATCTTTCATATTCAAACCTTTCGCTGATTGTTAATGTTCACCAGTTTTGTCTGGCCACTCATCGTAGCTTTAAGATCAATCCCCTGTCAACAAATTCGTGCCTGTTCTATAATAAGACGTTATTCACATTTACTATTCCCTACCCCCTAAACCCTAATCACTGTTTGCATGTTCGACAATTATAAAGACGCGGAAGCGTTCAAAGAAGCGAGCGGTTATACCATAGACGGCGTGTGGTACCCGCGCGTCACCAAAATCGTTTCAATAAAAGCGAAGCCGGCGCTTATGTACTTTTACGCCGAGGCAGAGAGTTTCAAAGCCGCACAAGCAATCACGGAAAAATCTGCGGAGGAAGGAACTCTCATTCACGAAACAATCGAAGGGATACTACTCGGTAAAAATCCGGAGATCCCCGCTTTAGTGGCGCCGGCAGTAAACGCATTTTTGGAATTCTATGAAAAAAATAATATTCAGGTGACGCCTGAACTCGTCGAGCGCCGAGTAGTCTCGTACGATGAGCGGTATGCCGGCACCGTTGACGCCATCGCACTTATCGGTGGAAAATTAGGCGTGCTCGACATCAAAACCTCGCAGGCAATCTATCGCGACTATAATCTGCAAACCTCGGCTTATATGGAAGCGTTGAAAGACCAATTCCAAAATCTCCAAACCCGTTGGATTTTAAAAATTGATCAGATTCAAACCTGTACACTATGCGGCTCGACCAAGCGTACAAAAGGCGGTCGGGAAAAAATAAAAAAGAACTGGAGTAACGGCAATTCCAAAAATTGCGAACACGAATGGTCCGAAGTGAAAGGAGATCTCGAATTAAAGGAATTTCCCTACTGGCAAAGCGATTTTCAGGCATTCCTCGGCGCAAAAAAAACTGTGGGAATGGGAAAACGATGAGTGGCTGAAAAAAGTTGGATATTTGTAGATTTGATTAAACCTTTTGTTATAATATACTTGATGCAAAAATTCACAAAAAATATTCATGAATGGGCACTCCGGATTGGCTTCGCCGCAATGTATCTCTATTCCGGGACGGATCTTATTCGAAATCCGCACAATTGGACATGGGCAATCCCCGACTGGTTCACCGCCATTGTTTCCCGTTTCATGCCGATAGATACATACCTCGCATTCCAGGGTGCCGGTGAATTATTTTTTGCACTTGTATTTCTTGCGTGGTTTTTAAAACCAAAAATAGTAAGCTGGGTCGCCCTCCTTGCAACCGCGGAAATTGCCGGAATAGTATTTACCGGAAAAGCCGGAATTGATCCGATTACATTCCGCGACCTCGGCCTCTTGGGCGGCCTCATCGCACTATATTTTATTCTCCAAAAAAGGTCCGCTGCGGAAAAGCAGCTATAAAATTGGCATTATTTGTAACAATTCGCATTATTCGCGATTACTCTTCTCGATAATTATCGGCGCATGATTTAACTCGCGGTTCGAAAGATATCCCAATCCAAAACTCAAAAACGCGACGAGGAAAATAATTACGCAAAAAATAATCTCCTTTCTGTAAGCAATCACCCAATCTTTGATTTGTTGTTTATTCATTGTTTTGGGTCATAAAATTTCTATCTTTTGGAACCGTCTCGGAGTACGGCGGTACGAGAGCGAGGAATTTCGCTTCGGGCGAAATATCCTATGTTTCAAAAAGATAATTGTTTTATGATTCTTCATCAAAAATTTAAAAGCGTCTGCCACTTTTCATAGAGAGAACGTGTTGCTCGCAAATCACCGACATTATACTCGGCGATTTTTTTAAATTTCTTTTCTTTAAAGAGTCTCCCCACGTCATCTCCTGTCACACCACCAGACTTTGGGCTTTCAATCCCAAATGCCCTACACCACAAATGAAGTCCTCCCCTCTTCCGCACCGCACCATAAAATGTGA
>CAYQKB010000023.1:0-17479 GCA_964418085.1 uncultured Candidatus Saccharibacteria bacterium | reverse complement strand
CCAGAGACAACCTCAACCGTGAATAGCGGCACAAATGCCGTCAGCGTATCTGGTGTTGTCATCTCCAGCATTGAACCGGTTAGTGTTGGCACTTCTACCGTTACCATCGCATGGATGACTGATTTGCCGTCCGATTCTCAAGTAGAATACGGCGACAGTTCGCTCCTTGGCACAGCATCTATACTAAGCGCAACTCTTACCACCTCCCACAGCATGACCCTTACCGAACTTTCGCCAAATACCAATTATTATTTCAAAGTAAAATCAAAGCCCGCCGGTGTCTCTGTTGCCACTGTTTCGTCGCTATATGATTTCAATACGCTCTCGGTTGCAACGCCGAGCATTCCTCCGGCGAATATCCTGTCAACTTCAGCAGGAACAGTAGGCACTTCTACGATTGCAATTTCAGTGGCAACCGACAAGGCAGTGACCGCGCAAGTTGAATACGGCATTACAACTGAATATGGAGAGACGAGTACATTAGACACCAATTTTCAAACATCGCACATCCTCTCGCTTACCAGTTTAGTTCCGAATACTACTTACCAATATCGAGTGAAAATTGTTGACGTAGCAGGCAATATTACCTATTCAGAAAATTATATATTTATGACCACCGCTCTTGTTTCTTCAAGCGGGACACCGATCCCGCAGGCCGTTCCTGATGCGATCACAACACTTTCCGTGAGTTCATATGATGCCAACTCCGCAACGCTCACGTGGAATGTCGGCTCGGCAAATGCTGATGTTACCGATTACTACGATATTCGATACAGCACCTCGCCGATTACCGAAAGCAACTTTGCGAACGATTCCCAAGATCAGGCGACGCTTGTTCCGCATACCGATCTTGAACCAAACGGCACGAGCCGGACGTATCTTGTTGCCGGTTTGAATCCCTCGACCACCTATTACTTCGCGCTCAAATCGAAATACCAGAATAGCGGATACTCTATCTTATCAAATACGTCTTCCGTTACGCTTTCAAATGTGAGTGTTTCGGCTCCCGAGTCGCACACAAGCCCTGCCGTTAGTGGTTCATCCGGCGGCGCGATTGCAACTGGCGGAGGGGGTCCTTCGGCAAGCTCAGGATCTTCGAGTGGCGGAGGCGGCTTTTCTTCGGGCGCAGTCAACGCGCCAACCTTGTTAAACGCAACTCCGGCTGACAGCGAAGTAGTGTTCACGTGGAAAAATCCGAATGAGCCGTCGTTCGTCCGAACCGTGATCGTAGTCAAAAAAACTGGCGGATACCCGACATCACCACAGGACGGCCAAATCATTTACGAGGGCAATGGCGAAACTTTTACTGATACGGGCGTTACAAATGGAACCACGTATTACTACGCCATGTATTCGTATGATCACGCGAAGCATTATTCCTCCGGAGTGAAAATATCGCTTGCACCGCAGAAAGGAGTAAAAGAGGTTGTATTTAATAAAACTCCCATGATAGTGTCTGCGACGTCTGCGGAACACTTCGTCGAGACTTTAAAGCGGGGCAACAAAGATATTGAAGTCGAGCATCTTCAAGAAGTACTCGCGGCCGACGAGGGACTTTATCCGGAAAAGCTGATTACCGGATATTTCGGCTCTCTTACTGAAAACGCGCTCAAGCGCTTCCAGCAAAAACACAATCTACCTCAAACCGGCGTTACCGATGCTGCAACGCAGGCAAAACTCAACCAAGTTTCCCGCAGTCTTATAAAACTTTCGGTGCCGGAGGATTTCGTTCTTTTCGAACATGATTTGCAATACGGCGACCAAAACGATGAAGTGCAGTCTTTGCAAGAATTCCTTATTTACGAAGGCAGCTACAAAGAAGCAATCGTAAGTGGTTATTACGGCAACTATACAAAAAACGCAGTGAGTGTTTTCCAAAAGAAATTCGGCGTGCAGCCGGTATCCGGATTCTTCGGACCCAAAACAAGGCACAAGGTGAGAGAAATTACGGGATTATAATCGGCTATAAAGTTAATATATCCGAATCCATTTTGGACTGGCTGCAATTCCATATTGGACACGTCCAACATGCCCCGATTTGTCTACTATGTCCAAAATGGACTCGAACCTAGCGGGCTCCGAAGAGCCGCCAGACCAACCCCTAAAGAACCCTTGAACGGCTTGCTAGAATTTGTTACCAAACCGCGCAACACAGCCATCAATACTTATTATCCCAAGACCGAGCGGGGTAAAAGATTGATATCTCCGTACTGCCCACGTCATACCGGCTGAGCGCCGTATTCAAGAAAGAAAAGCCACTGATTAATTTCAGTGGCTTTTCTTTTGGGTTTCTAGGCTTAAGTTGTATTGATGAAATTCATCACTATCAAATTCATTATCAATTCTCATAACGCTAAAAGCTCTACCTCGACGGTATTTGCCAAAAAGTCGAGCAAATTCTCCGCGGAATCTTTGGAAGGTATCCCAATCGTTATCAATGCCGGGTTTGTCAAAACCTTTAAATCCTTTTTGCCACGGACGACGCCCATATTCATCATAAGCTGAAGCAGTTCCATCGTTGTGGCCAATGAGGATTTGTCCACCATATTCTACGCCTCTTGGGTCGGGCATCAATAAATATCCGCGTCCATACCGACGGTTCCATCGAAAATGCCGACGTGAAACCGCAAGTTTTTGATCAAAGGACCCAAAATTCAATCAGGAATACAATATCCCCCGCAATCTCTGTAAAAATTATCGAAAAGGACGTTGTCGGACATAAAATTTTCCTGATCGTGGTCCCGGCTTGGAATAAACGAGATGTTCATCAATATGAAGGACGAGTTTATTTGCGCCATGGAACGAACGTTTTTATGGCAAAGCCAGAAGAGCTAAAGCAACTCCACAATGGAGTCCCCGTCATTTAGGGCATCTATCCTGTTTTTAACCCCTTCCGAGGAGCCCTTGCTAACAAAATTCTGATTTTGTTATTAATTAGGAATTTACCACTTGCTTGATTGCAGCCTCAAGTTTTTCTTGTTCATCCGTTCCTATGCGATAAATTTTTCCGTTTTTCATAGTTAGTTCAACTGCGTCAAAACCGGAAACACTGTAAATCCACATATACGGCCAGAACCAGACTTTCACTCCCCATCCGTAATACCAGTGGTTCCTTACTGCGTGAACTGAAGCAATCTCTTTAAGCGGAAATTTCTTCATAAAAATTCCAAAGCCAAATTTGATCCGAAGATGGTTTTCATCAATGGATACAGTGAGCGTCGCAAACGATGCAAGAATAACCAGAATTAATGCCATTATGGCAGTAATGGCAAAATTTGGGCCGGAATCAACCGAGGGAGGCTCGGCCGAGGCCGTACTATAAACCCATGCAAAAAGCGTGAGCACGACGAGCGTGACAACCAACATGAAATATCCAATTTGAGTGTGTTTGTATAATGTCATAATTCCATTTTAACAAATCTTCCATTGAACATCTAACGCTGAGTGCTATATTCTTTGCTAAACTTTACAGATTTCTGGTCGCCACCGCGGGAGATTTTGTCGATCTTAATTTTTACAAATCGGATTTTTCATTGGAAATTTCCGAGTAGAAAAACGGGCTTTTCTCGCCTTCTATATATTCAGACTTGAATTTTTTTGAGTGAAGCACATTTTCTTCATATTCAACGCCCAATGACATGTCGCTGTACATTACTCCTACGCCATGCCATGGGAGTAACGCCCTACCTCGCCGCACAAGCCAAAGCGGAATTTTCCCTGCGTGAAAAGAAGCACTCGCATGGACCGCACCCTGAAAAAATTCTTCTCTCGGGTCTTTCAATTCATAAATAAGAAATTGTTTTGCTTTATAGCGAACCACCGATTGAAGAATTATCGAGTGAATTTCTTTGTCTGTTACAATCTTATGTGCTCTGTATTCTTGTAGTGCGAGGACATAACGCTCACGGAGTGTATCTTCAGGACAAAGAGAAAAGATCGCCCGTTTATAGGCCGCTCGCACTTCACTTACCGCACTGTTCGAAGCAATCCACGTGTCGGCCATCCGGGATGCTCGTTCCATATACTTTTTTTGGTCAATGCCGGTTTTGGTGATTAACTCCGTGAGTTCGTAGGATTTCACAAATGAAAGGAATGGAAATTTGACGAGTATGTTTCTAAAATATTCTCTATACGCAATTGCATTTTCGGGTGGCACATTGCACGCCTCGGCATAATAGATTCCATCGTGGATCAAAATAAGTTCAACGCCGGGTTCATAAAAAGTTTGGATTGATTTGTGGAGTCGATACATGTAGAGCAGGAATGCAATCTCGGCCAAGTCCGGCAAAATACGGCCGGTATTCTTGATCGGATTTAAATTTTTGAATGGAGCCCCGAGAAGAGTCAGCTGGATAGGCAGTCGTTTTCCGACTCTCGCTTCAATATGATGCCGGTATAGGTTGTGATACAGCTCTCGAGATCGATCCGTAAGCAGTCCCTTGCGAAAACGCGACGAGAGAATTACTCGAAGGATGGAATCTACGAGAGATAGATTTTTCTCATGCGGGCCATGCGCGACCGCATCCACTTCGCTTCGCTGGTGGTCAATCAGTTGTATAAATTGCTTATGAGTAAGCATGTACAATTCGTATTTTTCTAAAGTTTTTTCCGTGAAGACCGTCAATGTTTACCGCTTCCCATTCCGCCCTTCCAATTGCCGCTTGCTTGGGTGACAGGATAATCTCAACAAAATCGTCGCTTCTTTTTTGAAGAGCGCCCACGCCGACTTGAAATTTGACGATTGATGCCCGAGTGGTTCCCGCGGGGATACTCGCACTACGAGAAGAGGCAGATACTACAATTTTATCTGGCGTGCGATAGTACGAGCGAACTTTTGAAAGCGCGTGATATGCCTCGTACATGAGGTTATTTTTCTCTCTCCAGAGCGGATCGGCGGCTTGATCCTTATTTAATTTCACATTGAGTTCTATTGCCTCTTTTTGCTTTTCGTTTAAAACTGGGAACATTCCGCCATTCCTTTCCTTTATTTCCTCAATTTTCGAGTTCAGCTCCTTTTCGAATTCATCGTCTTGATATCGCGATCGTACCCGCGTCAAAGTAAATTTCATATTCTCTGGGAGAAAAGGCCTAAGAAATTGAAATAAATCGGTCATACTACTCGCATAAGCATCAAGGTCCACCCGACTGATATTATTCGCATACTCGACATTGATATCGCTGGAGGAAAAATCGAACCATATTCCGGGCTTATAAAGATGCGAAATGGGTGCGAGCCATGAAGCAAAATACATAAGTGAAAAAAGTTCTGCCCAATCTACTTCGGGAGCTTCGTCCAACCTCCACAGCTTGTATCCCCCGTATGGAAATACGACTTTAATCGGTTCTCCGCGCTGGATATTGAGCGCAATTGCCGACCGAATATGTGTTTGATAGTCGGAAGAAATGCCGTATTTTCGAAATTTTTTTGACGTTGTCCTTTGGTAAATAAAGTCAGCCAGTTTTTCTGACGAAAAATTCTGGCGTGTCAGATACGCGTTGGTTTGGATGCCATGTAATGTCTCTAAAATATATTGTTGTGGTGTTTGCATAAAAAAGTGGGCTCTCCGCGTGAGGGAGAGCCCGGTGTTGTTTTCGATTTTCGAGGGAATCAGAGCCCTTGTAACCTTATTGAATCTTAACTGCCTCCACCTCGGGCTAACATCGAAGCCGCACGTCATCAAAATAACAGGGCCAGTTTAATGCCATGGAGGCCCGGCTGTAGTGAAGTTTGTAACAGTGCGTCATGCATTCTAAGGTGAGCTTTTTGTCTGCGCCGTTATTAAGACCGAAGAGCAGGGCTTCTCCCACTTCGTGAGCTAACTGATCACTTTTCTTATCATCGGTTTGCGGCTGGGTCATGCTCAAGCACCCCTCGATTACCATTTCCCAAGCACGCAATTCTACGATTTGAGCGTAGAGAGTTTCGCCAACGACATCCCGGTGCCGAGCGGCGTACCAGCAGAGTGATAGCCCAACTGCACGGAGAGCTTCCATAAGTTGTTCTTCGCTTAAGCTTCCTCGAAGTCTGCCTTCGAGCAGGCGGGCTGCGGCGAGCCAATATTCAACGCATCGCTGGATTGCAGACGCGTAAAACTCTTCCCGCACCGATGCTCGGCGTGCAATCTGCCGAAGAATTTGGAGTTCCTCGGGATGTGTAACGAGTTGACCAAGATCGTTGATCATGGGCGTGGCCGGAATCATACTCATTAATTCCACAACAGCTGCCCGCGCTGTTCCCGGATCCACGTCAGCGCGGAGAAGCTCGTTCGTGCTGCCTTCTACGATATGATCGGGGATCATATCCTCAATTTCATCTCGTCCGGGAATTTCAGGAATCACTTCGGGTCTCCGGAGATAATAAAAGGTGACGAAGCTTCTCGAGTCGTTGAATGTTTGGTCCCATTCGCCGAGTGCCGAGGAGAAATGCCGTCCTCCGACAGCGCCTTTTACTCGCGTGATTCCGAGTTTTGCACAGAACTCGTCGTTGAAGACCCTGCGCACCTCGTCGTACGTCGCAGTAGGCTTAAGAGCAAATCCGTCAGCAAGGCCGGCGTGATTGGGTTCATGGTCGTGATCATGATGATGGTCATGTCCATGCTCATGACCATGATGATGGTGCTCATGAACGTGTTCCGGTTCATCGAACTCCTCTCCGTCACCGCAACACTCACATGAGTGATCATAGCCATGGCGATGGTCATATTCGTACCACTCGCCGATGGCCAACATTGCCTGCGTGAGAGGTTCACCCTCCGGCGCCAGAAAGATTTGCTTTCCGTGCACATGGCGGAGCACAAATTCGATCTGTTCTGCGAGGCGGGGATCGTCAATGTCTTTAACGTCCGGGTCGAACCGTGTGATTCCCACTCCCGCCGTCGCTGCTTGCAACTGCGAAATAAGCAGATCATCGCCGTAGATGCCGCGGTTTTTATGAAACAGCTTAGCATCCAATAGGGCAATGACGCGTATGTCGACCGCAAGCCGCTTTGTAGCTTTGGCAAGGAATTGGGTTGTCTCCGTTCCAGCGACAAAACCGAATCCTTCGAGCATGATGTTTTTGCCTGCCAAGGTTTCTTCTCGGAGTATCTCCATGAGTTGCTCGTCGTTCTGACAGGTAAAACAGCCTCCCACCATGGGACGAACTTTGGTCCAACGGGATACGATCATGCCGTCAACTGTCTCGCCGTCTTGATGCCGTGCCGCTTGGTCGTTCAGGATATAAATCCAGTCGCCGGGCAAGATGTTTTTTTCAGAATTAATTCGGAATGTATGACGCGCCAGAGTCGTTTTTCCCGACTTAGGCGTCCCAACTAAGGTCACTATTTTTGATTTCAAGATGCTACCTTTCTATTAACTGGGTTTCGGAACGCAAAGCGTCACCGTAAGCCAACGAGAACATTTTCTCGCAGGCTTACGAATCTGCTCATATACATGCGAATTACTTGCATTTACTTTACTCCGCTTTCTGTAGGCGTCAATTTATTTGCAAGTAATTCGCATTTAGATATAATGGCATTATGCCCACAAAAGATATTTCTCGGGAAGTTTTGAGAAAGAGCGGCTATAAAGCAACTCCCTCCCGGCTTGCCATTCTTGGCATTTTTAGGAAAACAAGAAAGCCGATGAGCGCACAGGAAGTCATCGATACGCTTCCCCATGACACCGATCAAGCCACCGTCTATCGGACGCTTAAATCGCTCAAAGAAAAAGGTATTATTAAACAGATCGACCTGCGCCACAATCACGCTCATTACGAGCTTGCCGCCCTCGCCGAACATCACCACCTCATCTGCCTCCACTGCGGCAAAATTGAAGATGTTCGTCACTGCGGAGTCGAAGAAATTCAGTCGACAGTTCTTCGCTCTTCAAAACATTTTGCAGAAATTAAACAGCACGCACTTGAGTTCTACGGGGTATGTAAATCGTGCAGTAAAAAAACACCATGAAACGCATTAAACAATTTCCACATCTTCTACGACTGGCTATTATTGGCTTCATCATCTTGGCTTTGGCATTTATTTTTACCGGTTCGCGATACGATTATATCCAAACGCTTCTTGCGGGATTATTCCCATCGAATAATGTACTTCTCGCAAAAGTAGTTTCTGTACAAGAAGCGTTGCAAAACACCGAATCAACATCAACTATATCTATTTTAGAAACTATTCGCATTCAGCTCCTCACGGGAACCACGAGAGGTCAGGAAGAAACCATCCATAACACGTTGCTACAAACCGTTGACCCCCGGCAAAAAGTGCACGTCGGTGAAACGATTATCGTCGCAAGGAATATCGATTATCAAGGCGACCCGTATTACATGACCGATCGGTATCGCCTACCCGCACTTCTTTTCCTCGCGGCAGTTTTCATCCTCGCAATACTTATCTTCGGCGGCGTGAGAGGCCTAACATCGCTCGTCGGACTCGCAGCAAGCATCGCCATCCTACTTCTTTTTGTCGTACCGAAAATTCTCGGGGGCAGCGACCCACTTCTTATCAGTTTCATCGGCGCGGTGCTTATTGCCATCGTTTCTCTCTATCTTGCTCACGGATTTAATAGGCGCACAACCATAGCTCTTACGGGAACGCTGCTCACTCTCGGTATCGCACTCGGACTTACCGTTGCATTCACTTCAACAACCAATCTCCTCGGCCTTGCGAGCGAAGAAGGATTTTTACTGAAATTAAATATGGGAAATATAAACCTACAGGGGCTGCTTCTCGCGGGAATCATTGTCGGCATGCTTGGAGTACTCGATGACGTAACGATTGGGCAGGCAACGACTGTTGAAGAAATAAAAGATGCGAATCAAGCGCTTGGGTTCAAAGAACTCTACCTGCGCGGCACGAAGATAGGTAAAGAACATATTGCTTCCCTTGTTAACACACTTGTTCTCGCCTATACGGGCGTCGCACTTCCGTTAGTTCTTTACCTTATCGTCCAGTCTCAAAATAACGTCGTGCCCTTGTGGCTGGCGGTGAACGGCGAGCCAATCGCGCAAGAAATTGTACGGACTCTCGTTGGAAGTTTGGCGTTGGTGTTCGCAGTGCCAATCACCACATTGTTAGCGGCGTATTATTATGGAAGGGAAAAGAATAATTCACCTGAGATTCAAACCAAGAAAAAATAAAGAGTGACATTTGAGAAAAGAAAAACCGCCGAAAAAATCGGCGGCTTTTCTATCCTCGGTGAAAAGGTGACAGACACCTAACAACTCTGACGGGTATTATATACGTCAAAAAACTGTGGCTCGAATGCAGGCAGACCGGCTTTTTTTACAGCCGCGCCAAGACGTTCCTTAAAAAACTTCTGGAAATCGTCTCGGGATTCCCATATATCCACTACGCGCCAACCATTTTTTATAGGTCCGGCAGTATGGCTCAAAATACCTTTTGGCCAACCCTCCTCAGACTGCCCGAGCGCTAAACCAAGATTTCGCATGGTCTCATCGTATTGCGCCTGAGTCCCACCTGGAACATCCATAAGGATTCCAATTTTCATATTTTTAAGAAGTAATTATTTTCGACCCTTATCGCGGCTTGTTTAAGCTTTTTTGGCGTAGTCCACCAAGCCGGTAACGTCAAGTGCTACCACAGGCTCATCGCCAACAGTCCACGCATCATGCCCCGGCGGAACCACGCCGATGTCTCCTGGGCCAAAATCAAACTCCGTTCCATCATCCATTTTCACGTGCAATGTTCCGGACAGATGATAGCTTGTGTGTGCCGCCTGACAACTTTCGGTTTTCACAATTGGCTTAACACTTTCCGACCACTTCCAGCCGGGCTCGAATGTCGCGAGCCCAAACGTGATGCCTTCAAACTTTGCCAACTCAACCTTACCCTTGGGAAACGTGCGTGTTTCGTCGGGCTTATGTATATTTTTTTTCTGTATTTTAACCATATTTTTTTGACACAAAA
Source organism: uncultured Candidatus Saccharibacteria bacterium (assembly GCA_964418085.1). Lineage (GTDB taxonomy): Bacteria > Patescibacteriota > Minisyncoccia > UBA6257 > 2-01-FULL-56-20 > JBBTYG01. The sequence goes on along the minus strand of CAYQKB010000023.1, from coordinate 7,559 downwards.
GCCCCGAAGACATTTCGGGGCTTTTGGTTAACTACTTAATCGAGTGGACAATTCTCGGGAGCTACAAACTGCGCATGCAAGGCGTCGTACTCACTCTTCGTGCCAGGGAAAACCGCATTAAACATACTGATCACTTGTGCCTGCGTGAAACCAGTATTCATCTTCCCTGAATTCAAGAGTTCGCCGACAGTATCCCTGCCAAGTGCGTTGAGTCCTCCGCCGCCCTGCTTCAAAACTTGGAGCAACGTCTTGCCTGGGAATGCATTGTCGAAGACCGACGAGAACAACTGGTTTGGCGAATAGTTTACCCAGTTGTCGAAATGCTGTGACTGTTTCCAATACCCATGCGAGCACCACTGCCCGGCAGGTTGGTTTACCGTCACGGGCTCGATCTCACAACTGCTGCTCGACGATGCGTTGTTTATGTCACCCGGATAATTCGCCGTCCAGTGCCATGTACCGGCCGCATTGCTGGTAAAGCCCGGATTGGTAGAGGCAGTGTTGCCGCTAAGCGGAACTGTCTGCGTGTACGTCGAGCTGGCAGAGCAAGTGGCGTCAGACGGAGAGAAAAGATTAAAGGTGATACTCCCCGTCGGATTGAATGCTCCACTCAAAACGGCGGAGTCATTAAGCACAACTCCTACGTCTCCACTTGCCGGATTCGGAGTTGTTCCGAGCGTCGGCTGTTTTGGAGTTACGGTAAGCGGCTCACATTCGCTTGTTGCGCCATTCGGATAATTAGAATCACCCGCATATGTCGCTTCAAAATAATAATGACCGACAGCGAGCGGTCCTTCCGTTGCGGAGGGATCAGCAACGCCATTAACTAAGGCGACTGTGCCAGCAGAAACACCCGTTCCTTCACAAGCACTTATGCCCGGACCGGTGTAGAACTCAAAGCTCACATTCCCGGTCGGAGTTGGCCCGGCGCCGGTAACCCGAGCGCTGTCATGAACCGAACTTCCGGCCACGACCGATGTTGTCGTAGCGTGGCTGGCATCGTGGATAGTCGTCGTAATACGTGCCGTAAAGCTGGTAACGGTCAGAGGCTCGCACGCGCCCGTGCTCGACGCATACGTTGCGTCTCCGTTATATAGAGCCTTAAAAGAATACGACCCGGCGCTAAGCGGTCCCTCGCTAAGCGATGGATGCGCTACGCCGGATACCAAGGCAACGGTTCCCGCCGAAGTTGAGCTTCCGTTGCATACATTATTTGTGTAGAACGTAAAATCAACATTTCCGGTCGGGGTTGGACCGCTTCCCGTAACTGTCGCTTTATCATGAACGATGGCACTCGAATTTGTGGACGTTACCACATGTTCCGCAGCATCATAAATAACAGTCACGGTTTGCGAACCAAGCTTTGTAGCCGCGAGAGGCTCGCAAGCCCCCGTACTCGAAGTATAATTTCCATCCCCGTTGTAGTGTGCCTTATATGAGAGGCCGGTACTCGGTACGGTAGACGAGCTCGACTCGGCGCTCGCAGTGCTGGTGCTATTTTTTGTAAGAGCGACGCCGGATTGTGTCGCAAAGTCTCCGACACATTCGCTATTATTAAACCGATAAAAATCTATAGTGCCCGACGGCGCAGGACCACCAGCCCCAACCGTCACCACTGCGTTGTCGTGAACACTGGACCCAATCGGCGCCGAAGTAATAACGCTGTGATTCGGATCATGTATATTTGTCGTAACCGCTGAACTATGTATTACTTTCAAAATTTTTGAAGTGCTGAGCGACGGGCCAGGAGTCTCATCACCGACATCGGCATGGGAAATACCACCAGAATAATTTGTAATGGCATCGATATGCCGGGTTGAATTGACGATTTCATTTGCATGATTAACGGTATACGGAATGAGCGCGGACGAAATACTCGCAACTCCCGTACCTCCGATGCGAGGAACCGCTCCTAACGCGTGGGAAACTCCGTCCGGTGTCGTGAGTGTCCACGTGCCACCCTGAAACGCACAGTTTGGCGCGGCCAAAGCGGAAAGCGTAGCCTTGTAATTAATTGCTTCACCATCCGAGACGGTGCCAGAACCAATATTTGTCGTACCATCAGCCCGAAATGCAGCGAGCGACACGCCACCGCCATTGTCGGTACACCCTGATGGATCAACGTCTGCATGCGTCTTCTGGAGCGACGCTGCGAATCCGAAAACTGCAATACTTACGGCTAGTGCAAGCGCAATTCCGATACGCGCTCGTGAATAAGAAATTGTTAACATATTTTTTAAGTTTTTATTTAGATTTTTAAATTAATTATTTTTGTTGGGTGGTGTTTTATATACCAATCGACCCCCAAATTACTAGACGTTATTAAACTCAAGCTATTACAAGAAAAATAATAAATAGTATTTCTATTACAAATGTTACTAGGCGAAATGGCAAAAATGCTACAATACCCTCATGACCGTCTATAACTGGATTATCAGCATCTCCTGGCTCATCTTCCTGTGCTATTGGATTATTTCTGCTGCTCACGCCAAAAAAAATGTCTGCGTAAGAAGTTGGCGCTGGATCGTCCTCCGAATCCTTATCATCATTACAATTGTCGCAGTCCTCGAATCGAAAACATTTAGTCGCCTTGACGATCAATATTTAAATACAACCCCCAACCCCCTTGTCGGCGCAATTGGAATTGTACTCTGCGCACTGGGCATCGCTTTCGCTATTTGGGCACGGGTGCACATCGGCAAAAATTGGGGCATGCCAATGACGGTTAAGGAAGAGCTCGAGCTCGTGACGACCGGCCCCTATGCATACATCCGACACCCGATCTATAGCGGAGCGCTCCTCGCAATGCTGGGAACTGCACTCGCAATCGGCCTCTGGTGGCTCATTCCCTTTGTCGTCCTCGCAATTTATTTTATTTACAGCGCTACACAAGAAGAAAGTCTCTTGATTCGCCAATTTCCGAATCAATATTCCGAATACAGAAAAAGGACGAAGATGTTTATTCCGTTTGTGATATAGACTTATTTTACGGCGGATTATTACACGCTACCGCACAGACTATTGAGCTTCGTACGGGTTATGGGCCCCACGACGCCGTTCTCATCGGTGGCAAATATAGTTTCGAATGTCATGACGGCATCGAGAGTTCTCTTTCCAAAATAAAATGTTTCTCTGCCCGGCGAACCTGGGCCGGAGTAAGCAACGCGCGTGATCGTGCTCTCGTTAAGAGTTTTTTGAAGCGCGAATATTTCTGAATCCGACATGCCAATCGATAAATCCCTGGTAAGCGGTGCTGGGCAACCGCCTTCGCTAACTTGGATAATTACAAGTTTCTTTTCAAGATCTTTGAGTTGTGCAAGCAAGCTATCAAGAAGCTGAATACTGGAATCCGCGTTGAGTAAAGCTGGATTACTCGAAGTTTGCTCCTGAATTGATGTTGGCGCAGCCGCTATCGGCAAAGAAAGCGGGACCGGCAAAGAATAGCCAGCCGAAGCCGGCGCGTACGACTGCATAAAAAAACCTCCGCCTCCTCCCCCGCCCCCACCGCCACTCCCTGCCGAAACTGCTACAACATTCGAAATCGTCTGGACTGATTCTGAACTATCCAAAACTGTGGAAATCGTCGCGGTAGCCACGGGAGGAGTAGAAGATGCGAAAACAGAAATTGTTGAAGAGACCGTTAACAAGGGCGGCGATGCCGCCGTTGTGCTGCTCGCTACGCCACCGCTCACACGGAGAAATGCATCGCGTACTGTCAAAACCTGAACATGATTTGCTTTTACAAAATTTATGAGCGATTGGAAATTCGCGGGAGTGGTGCTGTAAATGTCGCTCGAAACGGGATTGCGTTCTAGGCCTATGTGGTGAAATGAGAGTATAAGCCACTCTTTATTTTTCATCGCGGTAGTGATGAGTGATTCGATTGCCGATAGCGGCGTGGAATTTACAATCGTTTCCCTCACGAGGGCGAATGAATCGGTCGTTTTTTTATCAAAACCGGAAAGAACAGCGCACGCAGCAATAAAGCCGGAATTTTTTACAATCTGTTCTATACTCGAATTAAATTCGCCATACGGATATGCAAAAGTATCCACGGGCGACAAGCCCATGTTCATAAGGTCGGTACGCGATCCAACGATTTCCTCTGTTGCGCTCGCAATTGAAAGCGACGTAAGGTGCGGATGCGTTCGCGTATGCGCCCCAATCTCGTTGCCTGCGGCTTGAAGTGTGAGCAATTGAGAGACACTCATCTCCGATGTCGGCTTCAAAGATGCTTCCGATGCTTCTTCTGAAATAATATAAAATGTGGCATGAAGATTCGCCGCATTGAGCACAGGAAATGCGTTGGTAAATTGTGAACCCCAGCCGTCATCAAATGAAAACGTAACAATACCCTGATCGGCGGACACATTCGAAGAAGTAGGTGCTGCCGTCTGAACTGTTGAAGAAACAGCGGGAGCGAGTGTAACACTGCTTGTTGTCACACGCGTTGTACTTGTACTGTTTTTAAATGTGCTCGTGGCGATAGTTGTTGAGGCAGGCGCGGTATCAGCGAACGATGTGGTTGAGGTTGAAATACCGGAGCTTGAGCTGCTCGGGGCTGCAGAAACGAAGACGCCATCGGCGAGAACCATTACGCCTGAGGCCATCAAACCGATTGAAAGTTTAGTTAAAATTTTGAGAATCGCTTTCTTCACACACAATAGGACGTATGAGAAGGAAAAACATTTCTTATTCCTGATATGTGCTGCATAAAATGAGATTAACCGACAAAGCAGGTCGCTAGCATCGGATAAAAAAATAGAAGCGATAATTTGAAAAGACTAGCTCGTTCGCTTTCCGCTCATAAGCATCTGGAGTGCATGGTCGATTGCATTCGCGATAATCTTTGGCACGACAAGATTGAGCCCGGAAGGCAAAATGGTCAAAACAACAAGCAAGAAAATTATTCCCGAATAGGGCTTAAGGAGACTGATCAAGCTCGGTTTTTGTTGAGTGGCTTTTATGGGTGGCATACAGCTATAGAGTATACTCATTGATAAGATTTTACTCAAAAAATATCGCAAAAATACTGGCGTCAATCGATTAAAAAGATATAATTAAAAAAATGGAAACGAAAAAAATTGAAACGGCGGTCTTTGGCGGCGGTTGTTTCTGGTGCACGGAAGCGGTGTTCGATATGCTGAAAGGAATTAAATCAGTCGTTCCCGGCTATGCAGGAGGAAAACCGCCGAAAGGAAAAACGGTGACATACGAAGAAATTTGCAGCGGCAGGACGGATCACGCGGAAGTGATTAAAATCGAATTTGATCCCACGCAGATTTCATATCAAAACCTGCTTACGGTATTTTTCGCAACTCACGATCCGACAACATTGAACCGCCAGGGAAACGATGTCGGAACGCAATATCGATCTATCATCCTCTACTCTTCGGAGGCGCAAAAAAATGAAACCGAAGATTTTATTAAAGAATTAAACGCATCCGATACTAAAGGTAAAACAATTACGACCGAAGTAAAACCGCTTGAAACTTTTTATGAAGCGGAGGGATATCACCACAGCTATTACAAAAACAATTCTTCCCAGCCCTACTGCGAAGTCATCATAAACCCAAAGCTCAAAAAGGTTCAGGAAAAGTTTGCCGAACTTTTAAAAGATAATGAGTAGTCTCGACGACAGAGATCATCCATATCCCCGAATTGGAAACGGAAGCCAAAGAAGTTATACTTACGTGGGAGAAAAATCAAATATAAAACTATGGAAAAACCAAAAATGAAAAGCGACAAAGAACTTCCCCGCGAACTCTATGATGTCGCGCGAAACAAAGGCACCGAAGCTCCTTTTACTGGTGCATATTGGAACGAGCATTCGAAAGGCATGTATACATGCGCCGTGTGCGGCACTGAATTATTTTCATCCGACGCCAAATTCGATTCCGGCACCGGCTGGCCAAGCTTCACCGATCCCGTAAACCTCGAACACATTGAGCTCAAAAATGACGCGGCATATGGAATGAGCCGTACCGAAGTGGTCTGCAAAACCTGCGGCGCGCACCTTGGGCATGTCTTTGACGACGGGCCGAAAGAAAAAGGCGGCAAAAGATATTGTATCAACTCGGTCTGCCTCGAACTTGAGAAAAAAGAAGAAAAGAAATAAAAACAGCTTCGACCTACAGAAAACAAAAACACCCCTTTCGGGGTGTTTTTAAAATCAAACGAATACTGCTACTTTCCACCAAACAATCCGCCAAAGAATCTTCCTATTGCACCGAAGACAGTCGAAAATATATTTGCCGTTCCAATCTGATTTCCAGCCGGAGTATTTTTATTATTTTGTCCGATAACAGGGAGAAGCTGGCCCGGAGTGGTCGTCGGAGTAGTTACCCTCGGCGTGGTTCCGGGAGCAGTCGGTATAAATCCGACAGTCGTCGATCCCCCACCCGCAACGGCACTTCGATATGCGGCGATAATCGTCGCCTCATCCGGAGTCAGAGAACGGAAAATTCTGCAACTGATCTCATTCATCTTTTTCTCGGTCGTGATATATACATATCCCGACGGAGTATTCGATCCCCATGGAGCAAGAATGTCCGCAGCATATTTTTGCTGGAATGCCATTACCGCCTCAAACGTCGGAATGTCATATATGCCCGTCAACTCTATATTCGCTCCTTCATATGTGCGGAGGAAATTTTGAATTTTTAAAACTTCGACAGGATTATTATTTGCTCCCAATCGCACATAGCTGTTTATCGAGATACAAATCGAGGGAAGCGTCGGGGTGCTTGAACCGTAGAAAGTTCCGACATCAACGAACATTCCATAGCTTCCACCGCCTCCGCCCACATTCACGCTCGGAGGAGTAACCGGATTTGAAGGAGGCACGCTCACATCGCCGTCTCCGTTTGAAGATCCGCCGGTAGTCACGCCGACCGTAACGCCATCACCGTTTGAGGAACCGCCAGTCACAGTACCCACCGTTCCCACAGAAACGCTCCCTCCGTCGTCCCCGTTACTCGAGCCACCGCCGACCGTAACGCCAGTATTGCCTGTGGTTGTAATTCCATCGCCATTCGAAGAACCTCCGGTAACCGAGCCGCTATTAGTATTTGAACCTTGAATAACTCCATCACCGTTTGAGGAACTGCCAATAACTCCCGACGTATCCGTAGAACCAGAAGTAACGACGCCGTCATCTCCGTTGCTTGTTTCAGCGCTTACGTTATGTACCAAAAAAACCGTGCACATCGAAACAACCATAAAAACCACACCCACGTAAAACGTGGAACCGCCTACCGCCTTTTTGACCTTATTTTTCATACGTTTATTTGAATATTTGATTCGACTGCTGAAGCGTAGCATCTTACCAATTTTTTGTCAACTATCAGAACATATAGAGCCGATTTCAACTAATTATGATTATCGAGAACACTTATGAAATTGGAAATACTTAAAACTTATAAATATTAAAACACCCCCGAGGAAAGATTCCTCGAGGGCATTGTGTTTTTCGTAAGGCGACTCGCCTTACGGAGTTACAAGCAGGAAAAATTCCTCCGGCAAGGCAAAACTCATGGGGAAATCCGTTCCGTTGACGA
>CAYQKB010000022.1:0-18172 GCA_964418085.1 uncultured Candidatus Saccharibacteria bacterium | reverse complement strand
CGTACCTCGAAAAGAAAAAACAGAATATTCAGGCGGTGATACTCACGCACGCCCACTACGACCACATCGGCGCATTGCCGCACGTGATCGAAAAACTCGGCAACCCGATTATTTACGCAACCTCGCTTACCAAAGCAATCATCGAAAAACGGCAGGACGATTTCCCAAACAGCCCGAAGCTGAACATCGAAATCGTAAAAAACGGAGACGTTGTCAAAATCTCCAACCATTTTACGGGGGAATTTTTCGGTGTGCCGCATACGGTGCCCGAAACAACCGGCGTGGTTTTAAAAACTCCGGTCGGCAACATGGTACACTTCGCCGACTTCCGCCTTGAGTACGATGAAAACGGAGACGTGCATGGCCTTGAAGAATTCGAGCGGATTGGAAAACTCGGCATACACACCTTCACAATTGACAGCACCAATGCGGAAAAAGAAGGGCACAGCATTTCCGAAAAAACGGTTGAGAAAAATCTGGAAGATATCTTCCGCAAAGCGGATGGCCGGCTTATCGTCGCCACATTCGCATCCCTTCTCACGCGTATCGGCGAGATCATTAAAATTGCCGACAAGATCGGACGCAAAGTTGCGCTCAACGGCTACTCGATGAAAACCAACGTGCAGATCGCCCAGAATCTCGGTTTCATAAAAGCAAAAGATGGCGCAATTATCTCCGTTGAGGAAATTCATAAATATAAAGATGACAAAGTGCTCATCCTTTCCACGGGAGCGCAGGGAGAAGCAAACGCAGGACTCATGAAAATGATAAATGGAGAACACCGGCACGTTAAAATCAAGCCGACGGACACGGTTGTCCTCTCTTCGTCCGTCATTCCGGGAAACGAAAAAAGCGTGCAGGCGGTGAAAGACAATCTTTCGCGCCAGGGTGCTTTCGTGTACAACTCCGCCCTGATTGACATACACTCTTCGGGCCATGCGCCGAAGGACGACTTGAAGATCGTGATGAAACTTATCAATCCAAAATTTTTAGTGCCGGTGCACGGATACTATTTCATGCGCGCGGCGAACGGCCGGTCTGCGCAGGAAGTTGGAATTCCGAAGGAAAACACGATGCTCATGGACAACGGGCAGGTTGCGGAGCTTACGGCAAACAGTTTTAAAATCACACACGAAGAAGTGCCGGCATTCTATGTGATGGTTGACGGCCTGGGCGTTGGCGACGTGGAAGAAGTAGTGCTCCGAGATCGGCGCGCGCTCGCACAGGAGGGCATGGTGGTAATCATTCTCACCATGGACAGAACCAAGGGCGGAAAACTGCTGAAGAGTCCCGACATCATCTCGCGCGGATTTATTTTCCTCAAAGAAAATCAGGAGGTGCTCGAGGGAATCCGAAAGCGCCTGCGCGGACTTTTGGGCAGACTGCCGACAAATCAATCGGTTGACGCGGATTATTTAAAGACACTTGTCCGCGATCAAATCGGACAGTTCTTGTACAACGAGACGCGGAGACGGCCGATGATACTTCCTGTTATAATAGAAATATAAATCATGAATCCCGTTAGAAGCCGCGATTGACTCAATAAATTTCATTACCCTTCTTGATGGATAAACATTGTTACAAAATAAATTTTGCAGATCGCAATGATCGCGATTTGCTTCTAACGGGATGAAGAAAGTTGCGGTCGGATCGAAAAATCCTACAAAGCTCGAAGCGGTGCGCCTTGCGTTCGGCGAAATTTGGCCGGAAGAAGAGTGGGAAATAATCGGAGTTTCCTCCCCTTCGGGAGTTTCAAATCAGCCGATGAGCGATGAGGAATCAATTACCGGGGCGCGAAACCGTGCGAGACATGCAATTGCTGAAACAAAAGCGGATTATGGTGTAGGCCTTGAAGGCGGAATCCAACAAATCGGCGCGAATCATTTCGAATGCGGATGGATGGTGGTAACGGACAAAAACGGCACCGAAGGAATCGGCTCTAGTATCAAAATGAATACACCAAAGAAGGTTATGGAGCTTATAGAGAAAGGCAAAGAACTCGGAGACGTGATTGATATTCTTTTTAATCGGACGAATGCAAAACAGGCGGAGGGTTACTTTGGACTGATGACCAAAAACGCGATCACGCGGACGAAGGGATATACAGACGGCGTCATCGTCGCACTCACTCGCTTTATTCACCCACATCTGTTTGAATAAGAAGTATGAAAAAAGACATACTTGTTTCGGGAATTCAGCCGTCGGGACGGCTTCATATCGGAAATTATCTGGGTGCGCTTAAAAATTTCGTTGATCTCCAAAACACCGGAAGATACCAGTGCTATTTTTCGATTGTTGATTTGCATTCACTCACCGAAGATTTTGATCCGAAGCAAAAATACAATCAGATACTTGATATTGCCGCGGACTTTCTTGCTGCAGGGCTTGATCCAAAAAAATCAGTTATATTTTTGCAATCGAAAGTTCCGGCGCACACGGAACTTGGCTGGATTTTAAATACGATTACGCCGATGGGGGAGTTAAATCGCATGACGCAGTTCAAAGAAAAGGGAAAGATAATAATTACAAAATCAGAAGAAAAAATCATTGAAGATGGCGTGGAAACAGTAATGGGTCAAACCCATACTGTAGATACTACTCAACTAACTAATGTCGGCCTCTTCGACTATCCGGTTTTGATGGCCGCTGATATTCTTCTCTACGGCGCAAAATATGTCCCCGTCGGAAACGATCAGCTTCAGCACCTCGAGTTCACCCGCACACTCGCGCGAAAATTTAATGCGAAGTTCGGAGAAACATTCATTGAACCGAAAGCACTTCTCACCGAAACGCCGCGCGTGATGAGCCTCCTCGACCCAATGAAGAAAATGTCGAAGTCCCAGCCGGAAACATGCCTCTTCCTTGATGACTCTCCGGAGATGATTCGCAATAAAGTGAAGCGCGCGGTCACCGACTCCGGATCTGAAGTGAAATACGATGTAGCAACCAAGCCGGGCGTCTCAAACCTTCTCTCGATGTATTCCGCTCTCACCGCCGAGCCCATAAAAAAGATTGAGGCAGATTTTGCCGGAAAGAATTATGGCCATTTCAAGGCAATGTTTGCGGAAATTGTCGTCAGCCATTTTGCCGAATTCAGAAAGAAGAAGCGATCGCTTACTTCAAGGCCGCGCAAGCTTATCTCCGTCCTTACCGCCGGATCAAAAAAAGCGGGGGCCATTGCAAAGAAAAAAATGTTCGAAGTTAAGAAAAAGATCGGCCTCGAAAAATAGTTCCTGTTGCGGAAGTAGGCGGCAACCTATATCATCCTCTGTAGCTCCACAGACAGTGGGGTTTTCTTTTTAACCCTCGCAAATTGAAAACAACATAGGAGAAAATTATTATGCATGTTACATTTCTCGGCCCCGCAGGGGCAACATTCACGGCAATCGCGTACGATCGTTTGGCAACACTATTTGGCACGCCAGGAGCCTACGATACGACCACAGTACTCTCGCTCGCAAAAACGAATGAGGAAGTACTCGGACTGATTCTCAAACACCGCGGCTATGGCGCCATCGCCATGGAAACAAAGGCCGAAGGCCGCGTTGATCCGCCGATCAATTCGTTCATTGAACTTTTGAAACAATTCGACGGCAATTGCCCCACGCATATCATCGGGGGAATCTCGATGCGGATCCGCTTCGCTCTCATGGGCCGCCCGGGCGCAACGCTCAAAGACATCAAGCGAATCACCGCCCACCCAAAATCTCTTGGCGCATGCCGGAGAAACATCGAAAAAATCGGAGCGGAAAAAATCGAGGCTCCCAGCAATGGGAAAGCGGCGGAGATGGTTGCCGCGTCAGGCACTCTTGCCGACGCAGCGCTCGGGCCAATTGAGGCGGCGGGGAAATACAACCTTCGAATTCTTGATGAAGCATTCGAAGACGCCGAGGCCATCACTACCTTTTATCTCCTCGGTCCGCAGAGCCATCAACATTCCCATTTGTTGTCGGCAACGCAACGGATGCTTATGGTGTTTCGGGTAGCACACGAACCGAACTCGCTCGTTAAAGTGCTGATTCCATTCGGCGAAGAAAGGATCAATCTGCGCCTTGTCCATTCTCTGTATATGGAAGAGTGGGCGTACGATTTCGCCATCGAAACAGAATGCGATCCGGCTCGCTTACCATATCTCCGCATAGCGCTCGCGGCTGCGGAGTGCTACACAAAACGGCGCATTGTCTTCGGGCCGTTTCCAGTCATCTCTGCTTAATAAAGATCACAAAAACATCTACACATCCCCCGGACGCAAAAACGCGCCGGGGGATTTTTCACAGTGATTAGTTATCCACAGGACGATTCGCGTGTGTGTGGTATGATTTAGACATGAAAAGTAATCCGATAGAAAGCGACAAGCCCCTGCGGGTCGTAGCGATATTTACCGCAGGAGTTATTGCGATAGCTGGTTGTGCGCATGCGACGAACGCCACTCTTCAAAAGGAATATCAGGATGAAGCAGTCCAGCAAGCGACATATTCCGCTCCCCGTGCTCATGCCCAAGCTTTCTATCCAGAGCAGCAAGCAACAGTAGATCAATTTTTCCAGCAATAAGTCTCTCGGCGGCGCGCTTACGCATAAAAATCCACGACACAAGGCCGTGGATTTTTATTATTTTTAAACCTTCAACCACACTTTAATGTTTTCCCCTTCAATATTTGTTTCTTCTTTCGCCAAGAATTTTTGCGCTTTTTTATACTCAATATTTATTGCCCCTACTTTTCTCATAAATTCTTTGTCGTTCGAGCGAATCACCCGCGCAAGAGCTTCGGACACTTCAAAGAAAATCTCGACATTATCTTCTGGCTTCAATCGCGCCCTCTGCCGCAAATCCTGAACAAGCCGCACAAGCTCTCGTATCGTCCCCTCTTCCCGCAACTCGGCGCTGATCACCATATCAAGCTCAAGCTCATCCTTTATTGATGGATCGAAAACGACTTCTTTCACGTTTACTTCGTCGGCGAGAATCGCGAGTAATTCATCGGGAACTTTTAACTTTCCACTTTTAACTTTTAACTTTTGTAATGGTTGTCGCACTTTTATCCCAGCGACGGCACGGGCAGCCAAGCCCAACGCCGCGAGCCGGCGCACTTCAACCATCTGCTCCAGAAGCAGTTTTGAATTTTTATTTTTAATTTTTCCGTCAACCGCAGGCCAGTTTTCGAGGTGGACTGATTCTTCGAGTCCTACATTTTTATATACTGCTTCGCTGAAAAACGGAGTGAACGGTGCAAGAATTTTTGTGAGCTCCAAAAGTACTATACCGAGCGTAGAAGACGCTGCATAATGATCAGCCTCATCCTTTGGCTTCTGGAAACGTTGTCTCGATCTCCGTATATACCAGCGCGAGAGATCGTCAACGAAACTTTCGATAGCAAGCGCGGCCTCGCGAATATCATAGACATCAAGGCTTCCGGTAACTCCGGTGATTACCTCCCGAAGCCGAAGCATGATCCATTCATCAAGTACGTTTTTCTTTTTCAGTTTTAAGTTTTCAGTTTTAAGTTTTAAGTTAACCTGGTATGTCTCATAGAATTTGAGTGAATTCCAGATGATAAGATGGAATTTTCTGTACGTTTTTGCGATTTCGTTTTCATCGAAATTTTTTGGTTCGCCTAACGGGTTTGCGGTATAGAAATACCAGCGCACCGCATCAACGCCATACTTTTTTATGACTTCCCACGGATCCACGATGTTTCCTCTCGATTTCGACATCTTCTGTCCAAGTTTGTCGTTTATCAGTCCCAGCGATATGACATTTTTATATGGCGCGCCGTACCCGCTCGCGGTCGCCACCGCAAGCAAGGTATAAAACCATCCTCGCGTCTGATCCATGCCTTCGGAAATAAAGTCGGCTGGGTAGGCCAATTGGCTTATAGCGTATGGCTTATGGCTCTTTTTTGCCATTTGCCATTCGCCATTTGCCATTTGCCCGAACGGGAAGTGAGCCGACGCGAAGGGCATCGCTCCCGAGTCGTACCACACATCCGCAACTTCTTTCACGCGCTTCATCTCGCCTTTACACGAAGCGCACTCAATGGAAATCGTATCCGCATACGGACGATGGAGATCAACTTCTCCCGTGCCGTTTCTCGGAATGTTTTTGTATCCGAGAGGGTGCACTTCCGCAAAACCGACAAAATCCCCCTTACGTTTTTCCTTCTCCTGTATCGCTTTCGCTTCGCTCCATCCTTCCGCAACATGAAACGCCATCCAGATAGGATACTCGTGACTCACGATTAAAATATTTTTACCGTCATACTTTTTCTCCGTCTCTTTAAAAAATTCTGATACGCGCGTCCGAAGATCGCGGAGCGATTCGCCTCCCCCACCAGGCCGACCTTCAAACTTCGCCTCGTACGTCGGGAACAGGGCGTGATATTGCTTATCGTGGCAGCCGGATAAAGACCCGAGATTGATTTCGCGGATGCGGCTGTCTAATGAAACCTCGGAAACCCCGAGGCCACGCGCCATTATATCTCCGGTTTCTTTTGTGCGCAGAATATCAGAGGCGATCACAACATCAATTCGCTTTTTCTTCTTCGCAAGTTCCAGCGCAAATTTTTTCGCCGCGCGCTCCGTCTGCGTTCTCCCCTTGAGTGTGAGATTAAAACTTTTTTGGCCGGAGTCGATAATCTCTTCGATATTACTCTCCGCTTCGCCGTGACGCATTATCCAATACTTATTTTTTGATCCGCCAGCGCGGGCACTTAATTCATCGAGGCTCCCAATGCACGAGACTTCCTTACACACACTGCATTCCCACAAGGGGAGCGGCGCTCCCCAATACCGTTCGCGCGACAAGTTCCAGTCCTTTACTTCCCGGAGCCACTCGCCAAAACGCCCTTCTTTTACGTATTCCGGAATCCAGTTAATTTTTTTATTTCCCGAAAGGAGCTTCTCCCGCATCTTGCTCATCGCTATAAACCATGAATCCCGGGCGTAATAAATTATCGGCGTGTCGCATCGCCAGCAATACGGATATTCGTGGGAATAATTTTCCACTCGCAGAAAGTTGCCTTTCTCCCGCAGATATTCAAAAATTTTCTCTTCGGTTTTTTTGAGCTCGACCGCATCTTTCGGTTTTACCGGCATACCCGCAAGGCCGGCGGGAACCTCGGCCGTAAATCTTCCTTCTTCGCTCACGGTGTGGTGCTGTGGCAAATCGACTTTTACCCCAAGTAAGTAGTCATCTTCACCATACATCACCGCCGTATGTACTACGCCGGTTCCATCCGTCGTCGTCACAAAATCTGCGGTATATATTTTATGAGAATTCTTATTTCTCAGGGGGCCAATATCAAACAGCGGCTCGTATTCCAGGCCGGCAAGCTCTTCCCCCGACCACAAACCAAGCTTTTCAAAACTAACTTCGCCATGGCCAAAAAAATTAACGACTGTTCCGCGCGGTCCGAACATCACCCCCTCTCCAAAAACTTTTTTGAATATTTCCGGATTGTTCGCCATCAAGAAAATATCACCGCGCTTTATCTCGCCGACACCGGAAGAGGTTGCCTCGAGGCCAATGTAATCTATTTTTTTTCCGACCGCGAGGCCGACATTCCCTGGCAGTGTCCACGGCGTTGTCGTCCACGATAGAATATATGTCTGCTCGCCCGTCTTAAGATTTTTTATTTTCTGATCGGGGCGAAGTTTGAACTTTAAATACACCGATTGATCCACGGTTTCCTTATATCCCTGCGCGAGTTCGTGCGAGGAGAGCGCCGTACCACAACGCGTGCACCATGGCACCACCTTATGCCCCTTATACAACAGCTTCCTCTCCCATATTCGCTTGAGCGTCCACCAGATTGATTCGATGTATTCTGGAGCGTACGTCACGTAGGCATTTTTTAAATCGAGCCAGTAGCCGATACGCTCGGTGAGATTTTCCCACTCCGCTTTATAGAGCCAGACATTCTCTTTTGCTTTCGCGTTGAATACTTCGATGCCTATGTGCTCGATATCTTTTTTTGATTTCAGACCCAATGCTTTTTCCGCAGCGATTTCAACCGGAAGTCCGTGCGTGTCCCACCCGGCGCGACGAGGAACGTAAAATCCAGCCATGGACTTATAACGAAGGACTATATCTTTCACCACGCGCGCCAAGACGTGATGAATCCCCGGCTTGCCATTCGCGTACGGCGGGCCTTCATAAAAAACAAAAGTCTTTTTCCGATCTTTGGTTTCCCGCGCCCTTAAACTTTTCTCAAATATATTTTTAGCTTTCCAGGACGAGAGAACTTTTTCCTCGAATTCCGGGAGGTTGAATTCTTGGGATGGCGATGTTTGGATAGTGGGCTTTTTGTCCATTATCTTATTTTATAGCCAATCCCCCATTTCACCAACTACAACCGCATCATCTGTCATCTTTCTGTCATCCCCGTGGAAACGGGGATCCAGGTTCAAAAAAAATCTGGATTCCCGCCTTCGCGGGAATGACAACGAAGTGTTATGCGACTTCGGCATTGTAACAACTTTCACAATACACTATTTCCGGACGATCTGGCGCATATGATGTTTCAAATTCGTTGGAGCACTCACCCTGGGGGTGATGGGTATGCTTTGCGGTATTTTTATAGATGCTGTAATCGCCCTCCTTCGCTAAAGCTCCGGCGGGCAAGCACATACACTTTCGCTCGTACAGCTTGCGAGGATTCCTGAAAGAAAAGCGTTCCGTTCGGCGACACGGGAAACATTTTGTCGGAACCGGAATACCTAATTTCTTATAGAGGTCGAGTTCGAGCGGAATAAGACGGAATGCAGTTGCACACTCGGGATGTTTCTTTTTTTCTTCTTCGGAATCCTGCGAGCTGCAGCGAATGACTTCTTTCAGAATCGAATCCGGCGTTTCGGAAATCTTTTGCGGGAGTTTTTCCGAAGTAATTGTGGGAGTGTAATTTTGAGACGGCTTGTCGTACCATAGATATCCACGCTTGAGCGCCTCATCTTTGGTAAGCGGGAAATAATCCTGTGCCATGGATTCGTTATAACTCCACGGGGATACTTCCGGCGGGAAATATTCTCCCCACTCGCCGCTCTTCTTCATATGCTCGATGATTTTCTTTTTGAGAGCGAGATAATCCTCTTTTGAATATTGTTTATTCAAAATGCAATATTGTTTTTGTTTCAAACTGAAGCATCCGAAACAGTCAGTGAGCGAATTGCCCATATCGCAATAATAGCAATCTACGGCCTCGTCTGTGCTGCGGATCGCGATGGAGCGGATTGCATTGGAGACCCCTTGCAGTTCGCAGGATTGTTCCACAGCATAAATTTCTGTTATATCCTGCGAATCTTCCATTTGCCAGGCGTCCTGAACATACGCAACATCCTTTATTTCTCGGCAATTAAACGCCAACCGCGCCCGTTGCGCATTTTGTAGATAGTCACCGGTGGAATTTTGGATTTGTAAACCGTGGTAATACTTTACTGGGACTCGGGAATGAAGCGCATGAAGTTTTTCGCGCACATTTTTTATCGAATCCCTGCTCCAATCGAATTCTTTAAGACGTTTTCCATATTCTTCTTTTGAAAGCTGTTCATTGAACCAATAATATTGTTTTCCGCGAAGACCGATACACCCAAAACAATTTGTACAGCCACGACAGTCAATGGAAAAACTCACATTCACACAATCAAAACAATCCTGGCACCATACGCAATTCGAGCACCGCGCGACATTCATGCATTCGTAGCAAAATTCTATTTTTACCGCCATATAACAATCGGCACTCCAGAAACACGTCGGCTGATACCAGTTTCCGTACATACACTTTTCGCTTCCGCCGGAAGCGGAAATCATGTAACAGTCCTTATTA
The DNA here is from genome assembly GCA_964418085.1 of uncultured Candidatus Saccharibacteria bacterium. Classification (GTDB taxonomy): domain Bacteria; phylum Patescibacteriota; class Minisyncoccia; order UBA6257; family 2-01-FULL-56-20; genus JBBTYG01. Next base: position 8,354 of record CAYQKB010000022.1, on the reverse strand, counting down.
TTTTCCGATTGATTGGTGTACTCCGAATTCACGCTATTAAAATTCACCATCGCCAAATGCGGCGTCACCCGACGAAGCGCTTCGTACTGTTCGAAAAAAGGTTTATTGAAATCAAAATCCCGACCGTATTGCATTGCATCCCATTTGTCGGAGCGCCACACATCTTGCTTGTACACCGGGAAGGGCGCATCCTGGCGGTAAATTGAAACAATGGATTCGCCCGTGAAATCGCATTTTCTGCGATACAAGCTCCATTCATTTCTGTCGAGCAGGCGGCGCAAATATCTGCACTCCGGACAAAGCGTCGGAGTTGGCACGCCTATCTTTTCGTAGAATGACAAATCATCCGGATAGAGCAGGAAATCTTTCTTGCACCATTTGCAGCTTTTGGCTTGAGCGGCATCCATAAAAGCTTTACGCTACTTCCGCATTATAGCACTGCTCGCAGTATAGAATTTCTGGCGAACCGGGCGCGTAGCTTGAGCGAAATGTGTTCGGGCACCTGCCGGTCGGATGATGGGCGTGAGTTGCTGTATTTTTGTAGACTTGGTAATCGCATCGGCACTCCTCGGGTGCGAAAAGCCGATTCGGGCCGCGCGCGCTCATGCGCCTTGCATGACGGCAATCCGGACAAAGGCGCGGCAATGGAATGTCGAGCCGTTTATAAAACTGCAGCTCGGCGGGAATAACTCGGTAATTCTTTTTGCAATTTTCGCACGCAAAAATTTCTCTATTGATGTCCTCGGTTTGAAAATCTTTGATGGAATCGGGAATATCTTTCCACTGTTTCGTTTCTTTTCCAAACGTGCCGCGTGGATGATCTTCCCATCCAAAACCCAACTCTGCCGCCTTTTCTTTTGTGAGAGGAAATTGTTCCTGCGCGACAGTTTCGTTATATCCAAAGGGACTCATAGATGCTGGGAAAAATTCGCCATATTCTTTTTTTGATTTCAACCTACCTATAATTTGCTCTCTTAACTTTTCATATTCTTCTTTTGAATACTGCTTATTCAAAATGCAATTATCTTTTTTCCGCAGTCCAGAAGAACCAACACAATGATTCGAGTTGAAACAATTAAAGGAATATTCTAGAAACGTTGAACTCCAGCCCTGCGCGACGCAGATATGATTTGCCACGTCGATGCCAGTGTTAATGGAATTATAAATCATGCTCGCATTCCTACCGGCGGTACTCACATCCATGCAATCTTTGGCATTTCGCCACACGTGCTCACCATATGCAGAATCTTCGGCATCGTAGCAATGGAAACATTCGCGGCAATTTTTTGCGTCGTTGATATAGTTTCCCGATGAACCGGGCGCGTTCACTATCTCTGCGTATTTTCTCGGCTGGGTTTTGATAAACTCAGCGAATTTTTTATGCATCGCTTCAACGCCACTTGCCGTATCAAGCCGCGCTTCCGCCAAAAACTTTTTATATCCTTCCTTACCGAGCGGTTTATTGAACACGCAATACTGCTGGTTCCGAAGATTCACGCAGCCAATAGAATCGCTACATCCTCTGCAATCGTATAGAAAGTATGAATCGCGACAGTCATGGCAGCCCTTGCTATAGAGCAATCGATATCCGTTATAGCAGTCGTCGCTCTCGTACGCGAGTTCCGTCTGATGTGAATACGAGAGATCAACAGAATCCCGACACTGCTGTACCCAATATGAATGGATACAGCCTTCGTTGTTCGACGACTCCACTAGCATGTAACAATTCTTATTATCCGCCGAAATGTTTACATATTCAGAATTGACGCTCCGAACATAAATCAAAGCTACTTTCGGAACTTTTTTATAAACTTCATCAACCTGTTCCAGAAAAGATTTTTGCGGATTATATTCCTGCCCATATTCCGTCGCGTCCCAATCGTCGGCGAACCAACATTCATAACACCATACTGGATAGGGCTTGTTAGGACTATACATCGAGATGACGTCACGCTTGCACTTGTCGCACGGGCGTTTGTAAAACACTCTTTCGTTTCTGAACGCGAGGCGTCGCTGGGCGCGGCAGAGCGGGCACATCTTCGGGGTTTGCACTACGAACTTCTCATACCAAGCAAAGTCCTCCGATGTAATTTCGAATTCGGTTTTGCAGTTTTCGCAGACTTTTGTTTGCATTTCATTCGCCATAGATTATTCGTACGCCTTGTCGCGCGGCGCGATTTTTAAAACAAATACCGTATCTCGAATGACGTCGAAGATTACTCGATAGTCGCCGATACGGAAACGAAATTGCCCTTCCCTGGGATCAGAAAGTCGTTTGGCAAAAACCAGTGGGTTCTTCTGCGCCGCAAAGAAGCGCATTTTCTTCGCGATTCTCTTTTGAATTTCCGGTGCAAGCGACTCCAAATTCTCCCTAGCTTTCTGCGTAAAGTAAATTTTCATCCCAAAGGGCTATATCCCGAGGTCTTTGAAAAGTTTTTCCTGGGAATAAATTCGTCCATCCCGAATATCTTTTCGTGCCTGCTCTATTTCTTTTATATGTTCTACATAATTCAAAAACTGTCCAAAACGCTTCTGGAGGTCTTTGAGTTTTTTGTATTCTTCCCGTGAAATGCGGACGTAGGTTTTTTCTTTTGTTATTTTCATTTTTTCATCATACCTAATTTTTAATATTATGCAACCTCGCTTTGGTAGCAAGCTTCGCAATATACAATTTCAGGACGATCTGGCGGGTATGTAGTTTCAAATTCATTGGGACAATCGTCGAGGCCATGGAAATGCGAGGCAACGTTTTGATACGCATCCTCCTTCGCTAAAGCTTCGGAGGACAAGCACGCACATTTCCCTTTATACAACTTCGGCTTGTTTCGCCAGCTGATGCGCTCGAAGTGACGGCAATAGAAACAGGTGCGCGGAAGCGGCAGATTCATTTGCCTGTAAAATTGGAGCTCCTGCGGTGTGATTTTGAATGCTGATACGCAGTTCGGGTCACAGCCGAAAGGATGCTCTTTCGCGGCATCGTGCGTGCACTGAATTACTTCGCCGAAGATATCGTCTTTTATTTCTAATATTGAATCGGGTAGCGCGTCCGGAGTTTTCGTCACTTTAAATTCCCGTTTTTCTGTTTCCCGCCAGTTGAAGCCGCGTTCTTCTGCTTCTTCTTTGCTTATCGGAAAATATTCCTGGCCTTGTGTGGTGTTGAAGCCAAACGGACTCATCTCCGGCGGGAAGAACTCGCCGTATTTGTACGCGCGGCCTTTGGCATCAACATAGGGCATGTCGCTCATGTGCTTTATTATTTTCGGGACAAGCTCGTTATATTCTTCTTTGGAATATTGTTTGTTCAAGATGCAGTAATTTTTCTTACGAATACCCACACATCCAAACGCATTATTAACTCCTCGGGAATTAATACAATATTGCAAATTGGTGCTCGCTCCGATGTCGTAAGAAAAAAATACTTTAGACATGGTATCGCCGGAACACGACGTCTCGTATGCCAACTCAACTGCTTCGCCCGTAGAACTTATATCCATACAATCTTTTATCGGCGCATAAATTATGCTTTGCGAATACCCGCAGTTTTGCGCGCCATCTCCAAAGAAACACGTGCGCAGTTCGGTGGAGTTGAAAAGGTAATCGCCCGTGCATCCCTTGGCTTGTACGCTGTGCTGAAACTTTACCGGATTCTGTAGCCAAAAAGCTTCTGCGCTATTTCGCGCGTTTTGGATTCCGGTCCAGGAATCTAATTTGAATTCCTTCAGTTTTTCTTTATATGCTTCTTTTGAGTACGGTTGATTAAAAATATGATAGTTTTTATTTCGCAAGCCGGTGCAGCCAAAACAATTTGTGCATCCGACGCAATCCTGGCTAAACCACACTTCGCTGCACGATGTGCAATTGCGGGAGAAAAATACTTTAAACGAGTGGCTGGTGTTTATAGAATAATAGCAGAGTTCGCAATATTTGCAGTTGATGACGTCGAAACAATTTTTGCCGCGCTGCAAGGAAACGCTGTATGCGCTGTCCTCGTCAAAACCGGCGTCAAAACATAAATAACAATTTTTGGCATAGGCGGCTGAACTGTATTCGCTGTTTACGGAGTCGATGTTCCATATCATACCCCACGGGACGGCGTTATATAACTCTTTTATCTGATCAAAAAATGGCCGGGAAAAATCGTAGTCGCGGCCGTACTCTAAAGCATCCCACACATCGCTAAGCCAGTATTTGGAATCATACACCGGCATAGGCGCGCTTGGAGGCATAGAAATAAAAATCTTTTTCCCGGTCGCGGCGCAGGTGCGGGGATAAAGACACGTCATATTCCTGAAAGCCATTCGCCGCATCGCACGGCATCGCCAACACCACGTCGGCGGCGGGACGGAAATTTTTTTGTAGAAATCAAAATCGGCGGATTCGATCTGGAATTCAGTTTTACAATTCTGACATGTTTTCTTTTCAGAAACAGTCATAAGTTAAAAGTTATAAATTAAATCCGTTCCAGTGCTTCGATTCCCAAAAGCGCGAGGGATTTTTGGAGGACTATGGTTGAAACGTCTATAAGAGAAAGTAGCGCGGAGCGGCGGGCGGGGTCGGCTTCTTTCAAAATCGGCGTGGTTTCATAGAGCTTGTTTAAGAGATTTGATAATTGGTACACGTAGTTTGCGAGGTTGTTTATTGCGTACTGCTCTCCGCTTCTTTCAATCTCACTCGGGAAATCCAAAATTTTTCGAATGATTTCGAATTCGGTGTCGCCGGATAAGTTTTTAAAATTATTTTTCCCTTGCCCTCCGAAGCTTTGGCGAAGGATGGGGGCCTTCGCCAAAATATTCCTGAACCGCGCATACGTGTACTGAATATAGGGCGCGCTGTCGCCGGTGAAATCAAGCATCCTATCCCAGTCAAAAATAATATCCGAGTGCCGATTCTCTTTGAGGTTCGCATATTTCACCGCGCCGATGCCGACCACCCGCGCCACTTCGTTTTTTTCCTTGGCGCTTAACTCCGAATTCTTTTTGGAAACGACTTCGCGAGCGAGATTCACTGCCTTGCCAATCACTTCATCCGCGGAAACAGTACGGCCTTCGCGTGTGGCGAGCTTCTTGCCCGATTCGCCGAGCACCAAACCATATTTTATATGCGCTAATTCGGTATCGGTGACTTTTAGTATTTTCGCAATCGCAAAAAGCTGTTCGAAGTGGAGCGTCTGTTCATTTCCAACCACGTACAAAATTTTTTCCGGTTTGAATTTCTTGATCCGGTATTTGAATCCTGCAATGTCGCGGGCAAGATACAAGCTCGCCCCGTCCGCTTTTTGAATCAAGGCCGGCGGCAGATTAAATCCATATTTGCCGAGTGAAATAATAACCGCGCCCTCGCTCTTCTCGGCAATACCGCTTTTCAAAAGCTCCGCAACGAGCGGCTTCATTTCCTTTTGAAAATCACTTTCGCCGATAAACGTATCGAATTTCACCCCGAGCACTTTATATGCTCGGTCGAATTCTTTCAGCGATTCTTTTTTGAACCATTCCCAGAGCTTTCTATTCTCTTTGTCTCCCTCTTCGAGCTTTTTAAATTCTTCTCGCCCCCTGTCTTCGAGCGAGGCGTCGCGCTTCATCTCATCATGGAAACGAACATACAGTTTTTGGAGTTCCGCAATCGGGTCTTTTTTTATCGCTTCTTTACTCCCCCATAATTTATATGCAGCGATAAGCTTTCCGAACTGCGTGCCCCAATCGCCGATATAGTTCCAGCGGATAACTTTATATCCGAGCATGTCAAACACTTTTGCAAACGAGTCACCAAGAAGTGTGGTGCGTAAGTGTCCCACGTGCATTTTTTTGGCAATATTCGGCTGGGAATATTCCACGATGACAGTTTTGTTTTTACCAATCTGTGATACACCGTACTTTTTTATATTTTTTGAAATAGAGTTAATTTCGCCGCGAAGAGCATCTTTCGAAACCCAGAAATTTATAAACCCCGGAGCGACGGCTTCGATTTTTTCAAACAAGTCGGACGGCGCATTTTTCTGGACAGCGAGAGCCAGCTCGCGCGCGATTTCAAGCGGGGCTTTTTTGCGCATGGACGCAAGCCGCATCGCAATGTTCGTCGAGTAATGCCCAAACTCGGCGCGCTCCGGAACGGTTATTTCAATGGGCGTTTCCTCAGAAATTGCAGGCCGAAGCAGGTCTTCGATTATATTTTTTGGATTCATGGCTCCCTCTTGATTTATTTAATGCATCGTTCTACTCTGTAGATTGAGCGGCAGAATGGAATATCGAGGCGGAGGCGCACTCCTACCCTAATAGAGTTCTCCACCTCACTGCCGCTCTTTTTTATTTTCTCCATATCTACAATAGCCCAAAAAATCTTGGCGGGCAATCAAAGAGACTCCATAGCCGAAATACTATAAAATGGATATATGGAACCCTTGGCAGAAAATAGGCGGGCACGATTTGATTACAATATCTCGGAAACGGTTGAAGCCGGCATCGAGCTTCTTGGACACGAGGTAAAAAGCGTCCGCGCGGGGCAGATGAATCTTTCCGGATCGTATGGCATTATTCGCGATCATGAAGCGTTGCTTTTGAATGCCGGTATTTCCGCATATCAACCTTTAAACATTGCGGAGGGATACGATCCGAACCGAACCAGGCGGTTGCTTTTAAAAAAAGAGGAAATTCAGGAACTTACGGGAAAACTCAAAGAAAAAAAGTTTTCGCTCGTTGCCCTCCGCGCTTATGTAAAAAATAATCGCATCAAAGTTGAACTCGGCCTCGGCACGCCTAGAAAGCAGCACGATAAGCGGGAATATATAAAGAAGAGAACTGCTCGGCGCGAGATGAGAAATGTATAGTATGAAACGTCCCAAATTGCGATCTCAAAAAAAACGTTTAAAAAATAATTCCTGCAAAATAAAAAGACCCGAATCGCTTGAATGCGACCCGGGCCGTGAATCTCGCGTTTGCGAGGTAGATTATTTTCCGCTTCCGAAGAACCTGCTATACAAGTTCTGGAAGTTGGTTGACTGCGCATCCTGCGTGCGCCTGGAGTAATTGCCCCAGTATGTGAGCTGCCACCCGGTGTCTTGTGTCCACCGGAAGCGGGCTTCGAGCACTGGCTCCTCACTACTGTCGCACAGCGTTACCGCGTAGAACGGAATTGCTGTTTTTCCATCGCCGCCGGCAATGGGCGCAACGATGTCTGGAGCGCCTGCAATGCCAAACTCGCTTTTGCCGAGGCCTAGCTTGGTCATCGTTTCAGCCATCCGGTCAATTGCCATTTCCTTCGACCACGGCCCGATCTCGCTCGGCCAGTTCGCGACTTTTTCGGAGTCGTGCCCGATACCAAGACAATCGCCTTCAAGCGCGATGACTTCCCAAAGGACGCCGTTTTGATAGCGCATGCGGTGGCTTTTGCTTTCGGTGTGGAGCCAGAGTTCCGCGCCGTTTATGGTGAGGTAACTTGTTGCAATCACCCCCGTGGTGTTAAGCGGTCCCGAAAGACCGAAAACCGAAACCTTCCCAAGGAACTCGTTTACGTTGCTTAGCATGAAATTCTTCGCCCACCACTGGAATGGGGTGTTCGTAGAACTCATGGCTTTCAGGATTCGGTTTGTGGTCACCAATTCCCCAAAGGACAGCCGAGAAGTGACTTTTTCGACATCCAGTCGAGCGGTGTCCGGAGTCGGGTTCGCGTTGATTGTCCCACTGATTTGGATACTTGCGGCATTTTCTTTTCGCGGCCCGAGGGTCATAAAAAAGAAAATGACTGCAAGTCCGGCGATGAGGGGGATGATGGTGCGATACAATTCTTTTCGGATTACTCCGACGACAATAAGAACTATGCTTTTCATAACTTTCCTTTCGGTTGAGTTGTTATTCATCGATGTAGAGATCTTCACATCCCGTGAAGTCCCACCCTCCCGAGTACGGATTGATCGTACCTGGTGTGTTCGACCAGTAGCGAGCTTGAGCCCGTGATTGTTTGTAGGTATTTGCGGGCAAACCGGTTGACGGATCGGGCGTGAGGACAAACTGGAAAAACTGCCCCACATAATCCGCGTGGCCGAAGTCCACGTCATACCGGATGGTGGTGGTGAAAGCTTTCGCCCGAGTCCACCCGCATCCGTAGTGCGGGAAGTAACCGCCCGAAATCAGATCAGAGAGCGACATCTTCGCGTTCCCGCCGTAGTCCGTTTTTCCATCAACGAGGGTATTTACAATGGATCCGTCCATCGTATTGCACCCGTCGAGGAAGGCGAATGTGAGCGCGTGCGGACGCGAGTAGAGCGTGGCTTTGATCGTGCCGCCGTTCGGAGGACTCGTGATCACCATCGTAACGTTGCTGCACGACCAATAGCCGAGCAACTGGAGCGTGGCATCCGTCAC